>NZ_CFHWOM010000002.1:0-264768 GCF_984391705.1 Vibrio sp.
AAAGTGGCTCAAAGCCAGCGATGACATTGAGTAAGGTACTTTTGCCGCTACCACTTGCGCCCGTCAGAGCGACACTCGCTCCTGTGTTCAACGTAAAGTCGACCTCTTCCAGCACGCGATGTGTCTCTTTGCCATCGACAAAACTTTTGCTGGCGTGTTTAAGTGTGACAAGTGGGCTTTCCATTTCCTCTCCTGACTCTTTCAAGTGTGGCGATCAAAAACTCTTATACTGGCTTTAAAGAAAAGTGAGTCACAATCGATGTTAGTTTAAAGATAACGTAGCACACTATGTAGGCATGAGAAGTTATTGATTTGCTGGTGATGTTGAGTGCGGTTGCCGACGATGACTAAGTTTATTCCCAACTCTTTGCATGCTTTCACATCCCAACTCGCGTCACCAAAATAGGTCACGGGCAGTTCAGCGCTTTGGTCAGCCTTAGATTGCGCCACGCGCATAATTTGAGTGCGGGAGTGATGATCGTTAGAAGAGGCTATCACTAAGCCATTCGGGTTGAATCCCGCTGACTCCAACTTGAGTTTAGCGGTTTCTCCCCAGCCGCCTGTGGCGATTGACACTATGTGTTGGTCGCTTTGCAGTAGATAAGAAACAAAATCTCTGGCACCTGGGATTTCTTTAGCTGGCTCATCTCGTAGCGTATTTGTGATATTGCGAATGAAGACTGGTTTTACTAAACGTTCTAACGTTTCGAAAGAGTAGTGGGGAGCCTGTCTTTCGACAAAGGTTTGTAGAATTCCTTTGTCGGTAGCGTGGGGATAAGCCTCCCAGTCGCTCGAAAGGGTTATACCTGTGACTTCTTGTACCGCGGACACGAAACATTGCTCATCGAGCTCATAGGACTGAATCAGCGTACCATCAATATCTAGCATGACATGGTTCATAGCGGACTCCTTTAATTATCGGGCGACGGAGTAAGTCAAAAGATCGTCAAACTCGCCATAGAGTCCGGTATTGGGATCTGCTGTCATTCCCAGCTTTTTTATGATCGCCAATGAGGCTAAGTTTTGCTTTAAGGCGACACCATAAATCTTGTCTAGCGGTTGGGTCTTGAAGGTTTCTGAAATCACGGCGTTGGCGGCTTCAAATACATAACCTTTGCCCTGATAACTGGGAAGGATAGCGTATCGCACATCACTAAACCTTGGATCGGCGCATTGCTCTACACCAACATACCCAAGCTTAATGCTAGGTTCTGCTTTTTCATAAATGATGTAGGTGCCATAGCCATGCTGCCAATGAGCAAGGCGTTTGTCAGTGTATAACCTAATTTCATCTTCCGTGTACGCGCTGCCTTTGGGAAGGTATTTGGTTAAAGCATCTGAGCCTAGAATCTCTAGGAAGATATCAAGATCACCTTCTGTTGCGGGTTTGAGAATTAGGTGCTGAGTGGAGAGCATAGATGTCCTTATCATTACTGCTAGAGCGCTGGGCTATGGATAGAGTTCTAGCTCGTGCTCAAATTTGTTTTCACCTACTTTCTCAAAACCCAGTCGTTGATACAACTTGTAAGCAGGATTGGTTTTGATAACGCTCAAACCAACCACTGCATTGGTTATTTTTGCTTTTTCTATCAATGAGTAGATGAGTTGGCTACCAACTTGTAAGTTCTGATAGCCTGGGTGGATTTGAATTTGGATCAGGTACCACAAGTTTTGTTCTTTTTGGTACTCGGTTTTAAATAACCCAATCGGAGTGTCATCAAGGATGATGATCTGTGCGCAATCAAATTTGTATTGAATTCGGTCTACATACGCTTCGTAAGTGGTTGGCATACCGGCATCTTCGAGGTAATCACGCATGGTTGCATGGCGTAGATTGATCAGAAAGTCCAAATCTGAGGGGAGCGCTTTTCTCAATGTAAGCTTCATATCTTCGTCCGTAAATCTCAATACTCATTTAGGTGCATACTGCCATCATTGAGTTTGCGAAACAAATTTTGTTTGAAATCTGACCAAAAGAAAAAGCGCATGTAGGCGAGAGACTAACATGCGCTTTGTGCATTTTACTGAGATGACTGCTGCTTAGTTTGGAGCGTAGTCGAGTGAGTTTACTGTAAGTGGCGACGCTTGCGGCTTACTTAGCTTGAGTATCTCCAGCATAGTTAAGGCTGCTTGGCTGATACCGCCTTGATACACTTTATGACCATCAGGGTTGGTCATTGAGGTTTCACCAACGTTCCATGCGTTGAAAAATTCACTCAAATCGTAACCTGATACGTACGAGCTACATACCATCATTAAGTCCCCGCCAGACAAGCCGGTTTCTGAAGAACTGCAGTAGTTTTTGCCTTCATCTCCCTGCGAATCACCACGCGCTTTACGGTGCATTAGCTTGAACATGTTCCAGCCTTCATCGCTGCCATACACCGCTGGTTTTTCGGCGTCTGGGTACCAGTCGTCGATTTTGAAATGGTGTTTAGCCCAGATTTTCAGTTGACCGAACATCACCAAACGCATACCCGCATCACCATGAGACCAAGCGTGTCCATTGTTAGAGCTTAGCCAAATTGGTGCTTTTTTGATGTCGGTGCGAATGCGATCCATCTCTGGGTTGTTGTTGCGACCTTCAAGCTCTTGCATGTAAAGGGCCAGCACATTGTTGGTTACCTCTGTACTGCCAGCAGCCGTGAAAGGTGCGGCAGCGAGGTTGTGACCGACTTCATGCCATAACAGCCAGTCATCAATTGCGTTGGTCGGAACGCTAGTGCTATTGGCATTGAAACCAGAGTTCATTACTGGGTAGCCCGAGTGAGCGGCGCCGATAGAAATTTGCACGTCATTGACGAATCGATGTCGAAACTCTTTGAGCTCTGGATAGGTGAAGCGGCGATGTAGGCCGTCTGCCGTGGTCTCATCCCTGCCATAGAAGTCACTTGCCGCATCTGCGAAGCGGTTCATCTCCTTGGCAAATTTAGCCAAATCTAGGCTTTCTAGATTTTTAACCGCCGTGGTGTAGATGAATGAACCTGTATCTACTTCGGCAATCGGTGCTGTTGCGAAATCTGGAGAGTTTATCCACTCGCCTTCTTTCCACCACGCTGCTTTTTCTACGCCTTCGAAATTGAAGGAGACTTCACCCAGTTCAGTTTCTTTGGGTTGAACATAGATCAAGCCACCGTATGGAGCCTTGAAGGTCAACGTTGAACCATCATAGTGATAGCTTGTTTGCATTCTCGGCGGGCGTTTCAAGCTTACTTCATGGCGTGGTTTACCCGTTAAATCATCGGCCATCATCACGGTAATGGTTGCTGCTACGCCGCCGCTTACAGAAACGTCTTGCAACTGAGGTGCCCATAGACCTGTGGATTGTCGGTTGCCTGCCGAGTAGGAGACCGCTTGCCCGTCGGTTTGGATATTGATTGATTCATTGCCACCAAAGCTCGGCGTTTTCCCTGGGTATTGAGTGGTGTCTACCGTAATGTCGAAGTCCCAGAATGAACGCCCTAACATAATACGAGTCAGAGGTTTTTCCATGTAGTTAAGGGGGTAGCTAGGGTTGAGTTGTCCTGCAAGCTCACCTTCACCATGAAGCATGTTGTTTGCAACCAGCGATGCCTTTAGATCAACGGGGCAGTTTGCTTCGCCAGAGTTTGGCTGATGTTTGCCATCGGTATAACAGTTGAGGAACTGAACGGCTTGCTTAAAGCCAAGTTCGTCCTGAATATTACTCTCGTAGCGGTATGGGTTGTCGTTCCACATCCAGATAGAGAGGTTGTCGTAAGTTTGGTTTAACTCTGTACTTGATAAACGCACACCCTGTTTACCTTTAGTTCGGTAATAGATCTCGTGGTTGTACAGAGCGGTAAAGTTTGCCCCTAGATTCGCGGCTTTAACCATGCTGCTAATAACCGATGGGCTGACCTCATAACGGTCGAAATCGGCACGATAGTAGTTACCTCGAACAGTGACGCCATCCCCTTGGCGTGTCTCAATACAGTTAAACTCGTATTGATACTCGTTACTACAAACGGGTGTCCCCTCAAAAGCGGTTTGTAGCTCTTCAATGGCGGCTAAGCGTTCTGCTTCGTTTTTAACAAAAATACGAGCGTGCTTAGTGATTTTGACTATTTGTCCCTCATCATCCAGAACAGGCTTGCCGTTTACATCCAGCTTAACCACTTCATAAGTCGGAATTTCGAACTTGATCTTGGTTTCATCTTTGATCCATTCAACACTGCCATCTTGGTTGACGGTAAACGGTGGTTTGCCATCCACATCTTGGAATCGCTCTAACACCACCATATCGTGTTGGCTTTTAACATGTAGATTTGGGTACATGCTTTGGCAATAGTATGACGAGCCGCAGAAAGCCTGGTTGGTTGGCGTCACATTTTCCCCGCCAACGGATATACCGGCAGCGTCCGCTAGGCGGCCAATTGGCTCAGGGTTTGCGGTTTGCAGTGCTTCCATAAACAGCACGTTGCCGCCGTTGTTGATGTACTTAATCAATGCCGTAATGTCGCTCTGGCTGAGATTTGGGTTGTCTAAGTCTGCAACGAACTGGTGGGTCATACCGTCGCCGATGATGCGTTTTGGATACGCCTGCAGCAACAGGATAGGTGTTTGCTTTGCATCAAGCCCGCTGAGTCCATTTTTACCCAAGGTGGTCACGGCGCCAAAGCCAAATTCTGGATTAACAAAGAAGTCGTATTCTAAACCCGACTGTGAGTTATGGTGTGCGGCGTACGCTTTGGTTATGTTGGTCGCAATGTTTAATCCGGCTACCGATTCGCCTTTGTTAAACCATTGGAACAGGTTAGAGAAGAACCGCTTCATTGCCCCGTTATCGTCATGCAACGTATTCACTGCGCCGTTGATAGAACATGTTTGTGTTTTGCTATCGATCTTTAAGGCGCGATCTGTCCAATAACTCTCAGGGCACGACAATATGCTTGGGTACAAGCCATTACCCATAAATACCACTTTGCCTTGGCCAATTTCACCCGCTGTGACGAATGGAAATCCGTAAGTTGCATTGTCTTCAGACACGGTTGGGATCGCTGGCATGTCTATGGTTGGATGCTCAGCAATGTATGGTCTGCCCTCGCGTGTCCAAGCTTGTGGCTCGCCAAAATTGAGTTCTCGGTTTTTGTCCGCGCGAGGCATCATGATTGGGAAAGCACGGTTAGACAGGTTGAGGGTACGCATACCGCGAGTGTAACCCGTTGCTCCATAGAAGCTGCCATTGTCATTGAATACATGGAAGGTATTTACGTTGCGAAAGATAGCATTCAAGGAATCAGTAACGTATTTACCACTGTCCAAGGTAAGCACCGTTGGCTGGTGGAAAGCTCTGCTAAATAGTGTGGTTTGATTGAGCTCTCCATCAATATCTGCGGTTAGCCCGCTACTAAACTGGGCTTCAAATTCGTTAGGTAGCGCAAAATCAGAACCGTCAATAATGCCGCCATTCGGTAGGCTTAGATTAATGAGTTCGTTGATGACATTTGGATAGCGAGCAAAGGTCTGTTGCACCTTATCGCTAATTTCCAAATTGTTTGCGTTAGACGTGGCGTAACGATCAAGTAGCGATTGGATGTTGGCTTTTACCACCTGATTATCGGTGACATCCGTGAGTTTATAGTCGATTTGGTTGCCTGCTAGCTTGCCAAATTCAAACGTATCGATACCGAATGTGATGGTATCGCCCCACAAGTATTCGAATTCGCCATTTTCGTCCGTGATGCCAGTGGAGTTGGCTGAGAAATAACTGATACCACTGATAGTTTGGCCGTTTTCATCCGTTAGCTTGCTTCGCGTCAGCACTTTACCTTCGGTGCTTGGTTTATAAACGTAACTCTCTTCCGCAGATGCAGAAACAAAGTTAGAGTTCAGGTTGTTACTTGCGTCTGGATCGACTGCTGGCACGACATCTTCATCGACGTGAGAGCTTGGCGCTTTATCCACTTCATCTGTCGACTCTTGTTTCTTTTCGTCTAAGTAGTCATCAACAACTTGATTGTCATTAAGGTGCTGATAAACATTTTCAATATCGAAAGCGTCTAATTCGTTAAGGCAGATTTCATTGTTGCTGTCACAGGCATCGATCGATTGAAGGACTTTGGTTACGTTTTGGCCATGCAACTTACTTAAATCAAACGACGTTGTGATGTTGTCATTGAATGCGGTGTTGCGCGAATCACCCGGGAAAGGTGCACTAAATTCACCGAGTGGGACATGCCCCAAAGTACAAGTGAACGAGGTCCCTTGTTTAACTTCAAACGTACCTTGGCTAAGAACACTGCCATTACACTCCACTTCTCCCGATACCGTTTGACCTGAAGCAAGCAGTGAGCCGATGTAAGTGACAGGAGGGATGATATCTGTCGGAGGAATGGTTTCTGTTGGTGGTTGGGGATCAGGCGAGACAGGAATGTCGTCTATGGTGATTTTGTCGTGACAGCCTGCCATGGTGATGGTGGCTATCGAAAGTGCAAGTAAGGTTCTTTTCATAATCTACTGGTTTTATAACGTGAGCCAGTATTCTAAGTGCTTATTTTATCTATATTTATCAAATGTTTTAATCCTCACAAGTAAAGATCTTTATGGTTTGAAAAGATGGCTTTCTGCGACAAATAAAAAAGCCACTCAACTGAGTGGCTTTCGTTAGATTAGGCTAAGTCAGACTTAGATGTAGTACGCTTCTACTTCGCCTTTAAGTTGGATAAGCATAGGGTTGCCGAAACGGTCTTTTGCTTTTGGAGAAGCAATTTTTACCCAGCCTTCGCTCACGCAGTACTCTTCAACGTCTGTACGCTCTTTGCCTTTAAAGCGAATACCGATCTGGTGATCGAAGCACTCTTTTACAAAGAATGGGCTACGTGGGTTGCCTGATAGGCGATCTGGTAGAGCTGGTTTAGCTGTATCTGTCATTTTTTGTGACCTTGAAGTCCGTAGAAAAAGTGCGCCATTGTAGTCATAGCTTGGTCTTGGTTCAAGCCATCAAATGACGCGAATTAGAAGCGAGCAAAGCTTTTTCTACAAACCCTTTAAATACTGTGCGTTTGCCGTAGGGTGAATCATATCGTTGAGCGTTTGGGCACGCTCTGAGTTTGGTTCTTGTAGCGCAAGCAAAAATGCATCGACAACCTCTGGCTTACTCATCGATACTCTGGTTTCTGTTTGGATATCGCGCAGGTCAATCAGCACGTCAGTCAACAGCTGCGGCAAATCTTGCAGCACTTGCAGATTGAGTACGTTGTACTCGCTGTAGATAGCGTTATGACTGCCTTTTTGTTTTTGCACCACGTACGGGTTGTCTTTTAGGTTGATGATGGATGTGCGTTTGTCGCAGCGCCTCAAACAGCCTTTGTTTACTTTGATCTTGCGGCAGCCTTCGGTTTGTTGGAACAAGCATTGGCGACTGGTTAAGAGTGTATTTGGGTGATAAATACTGTAGTAGCTGCGCATGTTGTGTGGTCGCTTAATGTGGCGCATCTGCTTCATGTTCAGCTCGTTAGAGATAAACGCACCGCTTGCGGCGAACTCTTGTTGCAAACATTTGAACGAGTACGAGTTCACCGTGTTCATTTGCGGGCCTGCAACCCAACCTAAACCTAGCGTTTGAGCCAACATGCCCACACCAGAGTTATTGGTGATCGACAATGCTGGCTTCACGGCTTGTAAGAATGCACGTGCGGCTTGGTAATCGTCACCAATCAAAATCGCAGGGAACCAAGGTTTCAATCTTGGGTTTGCTTGGAACAACTCAATCATCGCATTCAGTTCACCCGCCAATCCCATTGGTAGCTGGAAGTAGACATCGACGTTGCTGTCTTCGCATAGTGCGGTATCTTCTACTGATGAAATCAATACCGATAGCTTCGGAGCGCCTTCACGCACTAGTGGCTCGGGCAGCGTTGGTAAAGTCGGCACATCAATCGCACCCTTTAGGCTACTGCCAGAGGCTTGCGTTGAGGTTACGTCAAAGTTTTGCGTCTTCTCTGCAACCTTCTCAATGATTGCGGTTTTGTCGTCGTAGAGCTTTTTCTTCACGCCTTGTACATCATCAGCGGATTCGCATTTGTAGATCTTAGAGAAATGTTTCACCGCGTGGTCACGAGGGTTGTCGATGTACATCGCTTTACCAAAGTCGCCTTGCAAAAACGCGTTGGAGAAATCACGGTTGAAAACGGTGTAAAGCTCAGTGGTGTCGTTCGACAGTTCCACACCATCGCATAAGCGATCAATCTGTTTACGCCAGTTATCGACCACGGTGTAAACATAATGGGACTTCTTGATTCGGCCTTCCACTTTCAACGAATACACGCCCGCATCGGCAAGCGCTTCTAAATCGCCAAACGCTGAATTGTCTTTCATGTTGAGAGGGTAGCTGTTACCTGTTTTGGTGGTTTCGTACTGCTCACGACAAGGCTGACTGCAACGACCACGGTTGCCTGAAGCGCCGTTGCGCGCCGAGCTGATGTAACAGATGCCAGAGAAACCAATACAGTAAGAGCCATGAACAAACACTTCCATCATCACATCATGTTCACGACCAAACTGAGCCAAATGCTTAATCTCACTGATGTTCAATTCACGTGAGAGGTTTACACGGCTGGCTGTTAGCTGGTTAAGAAACAGGATCTGACCTTCATTGTGTGTATTGAGCTGGGTAGAGGCATGAACATCCAAGTCGGGAAAGTAGTTTTTAAGGATGTAGGCTAAGCCAAGATCTTGCACGATGACACCATCAATAGCGGTGGTATTAAGTTGGCTAAGTAAACGCACGATGGCTGGGATTTCGCTTTCTAGAATCAATACATTCAAGGTAAGGAAGATCTTACAATCGTGCTGATGAGCAAGCTGCAACACGCCATTCAAGTTATCTAAGGTGAGGTTGGTGGCGCGGTTACGTGCATTAAAGCGGTCTAGGCCACAATAAATGGCATCTGCACCCGCAGCAATAGCGGCTTTGATGGAATCTAGATCGCCGCCCGGGGCTAATAACTCGAATTGATCGCGTGTCACTATTTATCTCTTACTCAACATGAACGTGAGCACGCATTCTACGGGGTTCAAAAATGTGATGTAGCTCTAGTTCACTTTTTATTAATCTGGGTCAATAAGATTTTGTTTCCTTTAAGTGCACCAATGAGAGGTAAATCATAGCTAATAACTTTGTTTAAGCATTATTTTGTTAAAAGTGTATGGTGTACGTATCCCCATTTTGAGAGTGCAGACCGTCGTTATTATGAACCTTAACTTTATCAAGCATTTCTTGGCCGTTTATGATTTTGGCAGTATTACCAAGGCGGCAGAGCATATGGACATGACTCAACCTTCCATGAGCAGTGCGATCAAAAAGTTTGAAGAGAGTTACGGTCAACCGCTGTTCGTTAAACTCGGCCGCACCATTCAACCGACGGAAGCGGCAGATTCGCTTGCGTATCAAGTGCGGCCAATAATGGAGCAACTTGAGCAAGCGCTGTATATGCCAAGAGAGCTGGTGGTTTGTGGCCCAGAGATCATTCTCCAGTCATTGCCTAATATGGCTGGCGTACTGTTGACCGAAAGCCCAGCGATTGAATATCGCATGCTGGATAAGATTCGCTCTGGCGAAGTGGATATGTTGTTTGACGATATCACTGTTGACGATCATACCTTTGTAACGGAAGAGGTTCGAGAGTATCAAATTGGCTTTGCTTGTCGCCAAGATCATCCGTTTATTGGTAAGGCATTGAGCATGGAGCACTTTGAACGCGCCGATCATATTCGTTTGCGGCTACAAGATCGCAATGTTGGTGCGCTAGAAGCACGCACGGAACAGACCTTTCAACGTAAAATTGTCCGTGAAGTGAGTGGGCCATCGAATCTACTACTGAGTGTCAGGAACACAGATGCAATCTGTATTGTCACTGAAAGCATGTTTGGTTTAGCGCAGGAGCTTGGACTCAAAGTATTGGAGCCTCCATTTCCTATTCGTCCTTATCAACTTAAACTCATCTATCACCGCCGGAATCTGGCCAATAAAGCCCATAAGGATGCCCGGGAGAGCATTAAACAGCACTTAAAAAAGCCACTCAGTTGAGTGGCTTTTTTATGTCACTAGTAAATATATAGATAAAAGCTATGAATTGAATAGTCACTGGTCAATGGTTAACCATACCTTTCCCTTTTAGTATTACCCCATCAACAGAACAGACGGATTTGAAGTGAATTGGTAAGGACGCCCGAATCGATTAATCCAAAACTATTGTTTCAGGGTAATACTATGAAAAAGTCTATCGTTGCTTTATCTATCTTGGTTGCTTTTGGCGTATCTGCACACTCTCATGACGCTTCAGAGCGTTTGACTCATGGCGATCACAGCCACGCGTTCGATATCAGTGATTACAACATCATCATTTCAGATAACTACGACCCAGTAAAAAATGGCGTGAAGTTTGTTGAGCCTAAGTTCTCAGCAGAGAAAAACAGCTATGTTCAGCTTTCTGATAAAGATGTCTCTGGGCAGTTCCCTGAAATAATCTGGCGTGGTGAGCCACTGTTTACGCCTGAGTACTCAGAAGAAAACATGCAAGCGGCATTGAAAGAGGGCAAAATTCACCCAGAACTTGCTGAGATGGAACAGCACCTGACACAGCCTGTTATCTTCAAACTTAGCGATCGCATGTACAACGCTTATGGTTTTGAAGGCGCGTCAATTACCTTTATTCAAGGTGATGAAGGCTTGATTATTGCTGATGCTGGTTCGGCAAAAGAGACAGCAGAAGCTATGTTAGCGGCTTATCGCCAAGCAACAGGAGATAAGCGTGAAGTTCATACTATTTTCTACACACACCACCACCCAGATCAGTGGGCAGGTAGTGAAGGTTTAACGACTCGTGAGCGTTTTGAAGCCGGTGAAATCAACGTGATTGCTCATGCCGATTTTCAACGCAAAATGAACGAAGAGTCCGGTATTTACCTCAACCAACAATCAATTCGTACCGGCTATGCATTTGGCGCATTCCTACAGCGTGACAACGAGTACGATAAAGGTGTGAATCAGGGCGTAGGCTATCCGTCAGAAGTGATTATGCGCTCTCAGAATAAGAACTTCTTTGCGCCAAATATCTTAGTTGATGACTTGTTGATTCTTGAAGTGGATGGTTTAACGCTTGAGTTCTTCCATACCCCAGGTGAAGCACCAGATGGCGTAGGACTTTATGTTCACGAAACTGGCGACATGGTTGGCGGCGATACTATCCAAGGTGAAACGCTACCAAACCTCTACACTATTCGCGGCGCTGAGTACCGTGATGGTCTAGAGTGGGCAGATTCTATCGACCGTATGCGTCGTTACCACCCGACAGCTTTGTCTTTGCACCATGGTCGTTCGGCGGTAGGGGTTGACCGTGTAGAAGATGTGATGAAGGCGTATGCAGACAGCTTACGTTACATGCAAGACCAAACCGTGCGTTTCATCAACAAAGGCTACACTATGCATGAACTGTCAGACTCTATCCGTTTGCCAGAAGAGCTGAAACATCATGACTATTTGCGTCCACTGCGTGGCTCTGAATACCAAAACGTTGCCAACATCTATGCAGGTAATGTGGGCTGGTTTAACGGTGACGCATCAGAGTTTGCTAAGCCTGCTCATAAAGATATGGCGCAAATGTACGTTGATATGATGGGCGGTGACGCGAAAATCAAGAAAGCGGCAGAGCAGTTCATCAAAGAGCAAAAATACGGTGAAGCGATGCAAGTGCTTACTCATGTCATCCGTGTTGACCACCAAGACATGGGCGCTCGTGAACTGAAAGCACAAGCGATGGAAAATTGGGCGTGGGAGCAATCGGTACCAGGCTGGCGTCACTGGGGTTTAACAGGTGCAGCTGAGCTACGTGGTCAACTTGACGGTGTACTCGATACGATGAACTTCTTTGGTGATGCGAGCAAATTTGTCGATGCGCCAACCGATGATGTGATTAGCTTAATCCCAACTCGTCTAAAAGCGGAAGAACTAAAAGCTGATGAAACCATCGTTATCAATATTGATATTGAAGGTGCGAGCTACTTGATTAATGTGTCAAATCGCACCATGGCAATCGACAAGATGCACGCAGACAATGCCGACTTAACGGTGAAAGTATCGAAAGCTGATTTTGTTCACCTGTTCTTGGTCAAAGATTTGAGTGTTAAAGATTCATCTGCAAAAGCAGTCAAAGGAGACTTAAACAAACTGCAACGCCTAGTGGATGTGACTGACGTATTTTCTCCATTCTACTTACACGTTCGATAACCCAATTATCGGATATCAGATGAGGCAGGGATGCCTCATCTTGCTTTTATTGGGAAATCAAATGAGGTAAGAAAAATGAAATTTGATAAAAACACCTTCGTTCCACGTGCTGCTTTTGCCGTTATATTCGCCACTCTTATCATAGCGCCACAAGCTAAGGCAGAAGAAGTTCAAGACATGAGTGATCCTTTGGCGGTGTACACTCAAGCAGGAGCGGGTTGGACCACAAAAGGGGCCAACATTAAGCTGGGCCAATCTTATGATACTGGCCATGAAGATACGATGGCTCAACATGTATTAGAGTTAAAAGGCATTGGTGGTGATTTACTGGGCACATCAGGCCAGGCAACTGACTCGGTTGACTCGATGCGCTATCGTCATTTCCATGTTGATACCACTAACGGGCGAGGCAACCAAATAGATCTCAATTGGAACTTTGAGGCAGGAGCGGGTAATGCGTCTTACAGCTTGATCCAAGCTTTGCCTAAACTGGGTGCGGTACAGCTTTATCCTTTAGCGGGACTTGGTTTAACTGTTGATGAAAGTGACTCTGGTTACTCGGTGCCGTCATCATTCGGTTTAGTTGGCATGTACGGAAAAGTCGAGATCACCGACTCCATTTGGCTTAACTACAACCCTATGTACACCACTCAGCTTGGCGGTAATGACGGCTATCAAGAGAGCTATGGATTCGTCAACGAAGCAGCGATCGGCTACCAAATAACGCCGAGGCAAAACATCCGCGCGTTTTGGAATTGGGGCGAAGTGCTTGATGGTACCGACTTCCGCGTCGAGATGAACTATCAGTTTTAAGCCGTGTTTCGGGCTCTGCGAAGAATTGTCAGAGCTTGGAAACCATCACTATGACTCACGTTGTTCGCAGACATAAACTTAGGGTAACGCATGGGAATCGTGGTCATAAGCGCTTGGATAAATGTAAAGGTGACAGCAAAGTTCAGGCAATAACTAATTAAGTAGGGCCAATTAAACTCAAGTAGAAATTGGCACACTAGGTAGTTTATCCATGACGTCATTGGCCCGGCGAGCAATACTAAGATTCTAATGTTTGGACTTAGTGACGGTGAGATATCGCACTGGCCTAAATGAAAAGGGGCGAGAGAGCTTTTAAGGGTGAATCGTCCCAACTTCCACTGCTTTCCTTTATCACATTGCCCCAATCGCACAGTTATCTTCTTTCCAAGTACTAGCTGAGGTAGTGCATGCCCCATTTCGTGCATCAAAGTTAAGATTGGCATGACAACAAACAGTGATAGCAACAACGCAATAACTGTATCCATTGATAATTCCCTCTGTTTTTAATAGCTTTCAATTATTACGGTGATTCTTTTGTTCCGTTTAGCTATGCGACGAACGGTTGTATAGAGGAGTGAGGTGCAGTGGCAGCGATGAATCGATTATCAAAAATAGTTTGATAATAATTCAAAGATTAGACTGTTTATCGGGCTTTATGGACAGATTAATATCGCTAGCAAGAAAACCAATACCACAGCTCTTTAGTGGCAGTTGACGATGAAAGTAAAGGCTAAGTCGATGAGCAAATTAACAATTGTGGCAAATGTTATTGCCAAGCAGGACCAAATAGAATTGGTAAAAAATGAGCTAACTAAGCTGATTGAACCGACGCGTAAGGAAGAAGGATGCATTCGCTACGACTTACATCAGGACAACGATAATCCAGCTCATTTTGTCTTTTTAGAGAGTTGGAGCTCTCAACAGCTTTTGCAACAGCACTTGCAAAGCGAGCATATTGCCGCTTATCGCGCAGCGACCGATGGCGCTGTTGAAGTGTTTACTTTAAATCATCTGACCCACATTGCGTAATTGACTGAATTTGACCGAGGCACAATCTAATGACACACCCAATTATTAACGATCTAAACACTCGCTACACGGCTAAAAAATACGATGCGACGAAACGCATTTCTGCTGATGATATCCAAGTGATCAAAGAGGCGCTGCGTCTTTCGGCTTCGTCTATCAACTCGCAGCCTTGGAAATTCATCGTATTGGAAAGCGACGATGCGAAACAGCGTTTCCACGATACGTTTGCAAATAAGCATCAGTTTAATCAACCGCATGCTAAAGAAGCGTCGCACACTATTCTCATGGCTTACGATCCAAAATTCACCAAAGAGAAGTACGCTAAGCGTGTTGATGCCGAAGTGACATCAGGCCACTTACCGGAAGATCGCTACCACATGATGCTTGATGGCGCATACGGGTTTGCAGAAGCGAATACAGACGAAAATGGCTTTAATGGCACTTGGACAAAAGCGCAAGTCTACATTGCACTGGGTAACTTACTGCACACCTTGGCTCGCCTTGGTATTGATTCAACGCCAATGGAAGGGGTAGACCCAGAGCTTATCGGTCAGATCTTTGAGCAAGAGTTAGATGGGCATGTATGTGAAGTGGCATTGGCGATTGGCTACCACCAAGATGGGGAAGATTACAACCATGGTCTCCCAAAAGCGCGTATGCACATGGATGATGTGATTGAAGTGCTCTAATTCACCGATAACAATGAAAGCCTGACTAGACAGTCAGGCTTATTTTTAATTAGGTTTGCGCTGATTAAAGTAACGCATCAGCGATACGCTCATCGCACAAGCTAACAGCACGTAGCCAAGGTGCTGCACTAAGCCTGAAAGTGCCAGCCCACCACCTATCATCAGATAGTAAAGTAAGCCAAATAATGCTCCTGCACTTCCAACGTACTGTTTATATTCGACCAAAGCATTGCTGAGTATGTTTGGAATTGCGATGCCAAATGACATCACTACCAACACCATTGGCACCACAAACCAAATGTGACTAATGCTAACCAGTACCCCTAGGGCGCCAATGACAAGTAAACTCGCGGCGATATTGAGGATTGCATTGGTTGTGACTCCGCGTTTTAGCAGTGATTTGTTTACTAAGCTGCCTATTAACGTTCCTACTCCAAGGAGGAGACCACTGTAGCCAAATTGCTGAGCAGAGAGCCCCATTTGTTTGAAATGAAAACCACCAAGTTGGTAATAAGCAAACAGCGCGATGTTAAACAGTGCGACTAGGCTTGCTGCTTGCCAAATTCGTCTATCTTTGATCATGGCTTTACTAAGCTCAGAAAGCTTGAGTTTCGGTTGAGTCACTTGAGTTTCTGGTAAGCGGATCAGATTGAGGATGAGCAGAACTACGGCTAACCCACATAATGAGGCAAACACCCATTGATAGCCGCCTAGTTCAACGAGTAACCCACCTGTTGCCATACCAAGAATGGGGCTGATGGATAAACCAATGCCCATTAACGCAAACACCTTACCTAACTCCTCCCCTGAAAAGCTGTCGCGCAGCATCGTCTGGGTAACGACGGAGCCCACAGCAACACCAAATGCGCTGGTGGCTCGGGCGAACAAGAGTAAAGCAAAGCTATTCGTCAGCATGGCCGTGAGAGCTGATAGTCCATAGACGATGAGCCCTGCGATCATAGTCGCTCTGCGTCCCCATTTATCAGCTAGGATCCCCCAAGTTACCACACCGAAAGAAAAAGCAGCAAAGTAGATGGAGAGTGTTTGCGATGCTTGATGGGCACTCACTGAAAATGCCTCGGAAATCCCATTCAGGGCCGGGCTGTAGATGGTCTCAACCACTTGGGGAAACATCAGCATTGTGAGCATTAGCCACAAAGACGGTTTACGCGCCATTATTTATCCTCATAGAGTAATTTACTTGGCACGCAGTATAGAGAGAACTATTCTATTCCTATTAACAACATTAATACCAAAAACATCAAGAATCGGACATTATGGCAATCATAGATGAAAAGACGCAATTTGATCCTGATGAGATTGCAATACCTGTCGTTGGTATCGCTGCGGCTGTTGGGAAGCACGACTCGGGTATGCATCGACATCAAAAGGGGCAACTACTATATGCTCCGCAAGGCTGTATGCATTTTGCGTTGCAGGGTTCGATTTGCGTACTCCCACCGAGTAAAGCGGTGTGGATACCGGGTGGGGTTGAGCACCGAGCGATAATGAGCAATGTGGTTGAATATCGCTCACTCTATTTTGATTCGACGGATTTCCATTGCCTGAAAGAGATTGCGATGATTGAGGTGAATGAACTGTTGAAGTCGCTGATCAACACAATGGCACTTTGGCCGTGGGATAAAAAGCCAGAGCAGAGCCATTACTACACCCAACTGTTCTGGCATGAGTTTGAGCAAGCCAAACGCCAATCTTTTTTCCTGCCACTGCCGTCAGATAAGCGCTTGACGGGACTGCTACGTGAAATGAATCAAGAAGATTACTTGTTACCCGAACTTAATTCTCTAGCGCAATCTGTGGGCGCGAGTAGCAAAACCCTGACACGTCTTTTCAAAACTCAAACAGGCATGACGTATCAAGAGTGGAAGCAACAGTGGCGATTACTTAAAGCGATACAGTGGCTGTGTCAGGCTCGGCAAGTAACAGAGGTGGCTTATCGGCTCAACTTCTCATCAGACAGTGCTTTCATTGCATTTTTTAAGAAGCAAACGGGTATGACTCCGCTGAGCTTTCTCAAATCTGAACGGCCCTAGAAGGGGTGGTGAGAGAAGATATCGTCAATCATCTCCGCTAACAATTCGTCGTTGTCATCGGCTTTTGCATAGGTACGCAGGCCAGCAATTTGGATCTGTAAATGCCTGGCTAGTTTGACTGGGTCTTTGCTTTGCTCAATTTCTCCATGCTGCTGAGCTTGGCCGATAACTTCAGCAAAAGTCCGCTCCATTTTTTGAAAACATTGCTGGGCTCTCTCTAACAGCTCCTGATGTTCGTCAGTCAATTCTGCAATTGTTTTAGCCAACATACACATCCCGTTGGGTGCATCTTGCTTGGTATTGATAACCACTTTTTTTACAAATACTTTTAGTCCTTCGAGAGGAGAAGAGGCCTCTTCAATGCAGGTGGCTAACAACTCGATGCCCATTTGGGTGTAGTTGTTGAGAGCCTCTTTAAACAGCCCATCTTTACTGCCAAACGCCGCATAGATGCTGCCAGGGCGCATATCGATCACATCCTGTAAGTTTCGCATAGAGGTGGCGTGAAAGCCTTTTTGCCAATAAAGGTCGGTGGCTAGGTTGATGACTTGCTCACGATCGAATTTAGCTGCTTTACCCATACTTTGTTGAAACTCTATTTTGAACGACAGTTCAAATTATAGTTACTTTGTTTTGTAGGGTAAAGCTGTCATGTTTTTTCGCGGACTTTTCTGGAGGATAAAAAATTTTAAAAGAAATAAGCCAAATACTTTCAGTTGCTTAGCGTAATCTTTATTACCAATCTGAACGATCGTTCAAAATAAATCTTGAACGATCGTTCAAGTGGATCTATTGTATTTTCATTCACTGGGGAATCACCTAGTCAAAAACAAAAGATCAAACTTGAAAGGAAAAGAGAAATGAAAGAGTTCAAACGTCATACACTAGAATCAGCGCCAGAAGATGCACAAGCGATTTTGCAGGGTGCGAAACAAAGCATGGGGGCAATCCCAAATCTGTTAGCGACGCTAGCGGAAGCACCTGAAACATTAAAAGCGTACAACCAGCTTCACACACATTTTGTGAACAGCTCATTTGATAATGAAGAGCTAACTGTCGTGTGGCAAACCATCAATGTTGAGCATGAATGTCGTTACTGCGTTCCAGCTCATACCCTGATCGCTAATTCAATGAAAGTGGATGGAGCGATTACTGAAGCGTTGCGCACTGGCTCTGCATTACCGACAGAAAAACTTCAAGCTCTGCATGATTTCACCCTGAGTATGGTACGAAGCCGAGGTAATGTGACTCAGGCCGATTTAGAAGCGTTTTATGCAGCCGGTTATGCTCAGCAGCAAGTATTAGAAGTGATTTTAGGCTTGTCACAGAAAGTGATCAGCAACTATGTAAACCATGTGGCGAAAACGCCATTGGATCCTATGTTCCAACCATTCGCGTGGGGCAACTGATTCAGCAGATTACTGGTGAAAGATTAAGTTAGCAATAACATTGTCAAAGGCCCACTTGATGAGTGGGCCTTTGCACGTTCGAAGTTTATGCCTCGATAGGCACAACCAAAATATCGACTGGAGATTTATTAATAAGGTGCTGTGAATATGAAACTATCCGGCTCCAAAAATCTTGGTGATGGCCACAGATCAACAAATCGATTCTGCTGTCACTGATTACATCATGGAGTTTGTCGCTCAAATCTCCAGTACCGACGATGAACTGCGTGATCGGGTAATTGGTATTGGTATCAAATGACTTAAGTTGTTCCATTGTGTGCTCGTTTAACGGTCTCAAGTCAGGATTCGCTTTAATGTCGACGAGATCAGGATAGATCTCCCCATGCGTTCCGTCGATATGAATAAAAGAGATGCGCGAATCAAGTTGATTGGCGAGAAAAACGGCGCGCTCGATAAGGATGTTACTTTCTTCCGAGAGCTCTAGTGCGACAAGGATATGTTTGTAATGCATAACCAGCCCCTCTTACTGAAAACACTAACTAAAGAATAGTCTTACTTTCGCGAAAAGAGTGCTGAATCGATCTCGCTATTCATAAATATTCAATCTATTTCACTGGTTATTGATCTTAGTCAGCTTGAGATATCTATTTAAAGCAGTGTAATCTGTCCGTGATTGTCAAATAGGAATAGATAATATGTTGCTTGAAGACTTACATGTGGTGTTGAAAGTTGCTGAGATGCGCAGCATTACTGGGGCTGCCAAAGCGTTGGATATGAGAACCGCGACAGCGAGTGCAGCGGTGAAAAGGGTAGAAAGTACGCTAGGTTCCGAGCTATTCATTCGTACGACACGCCAGTTGAGATTGTCGAGCGCTGGTGAACGTTATCTTCCGGAATGTGAGAAAGCCTTGGAGCTTCTATCTCAAGCTAAACAGTCCATGCGTGAAGAGCAGGGCGAGATCGATGGCGAAGTCAGGATCTCACTCTCGTCCGATCTTGGACGGAACGTTGTTGTACCTTGGTTAGATGAGTTTCTTGACGCGCACCCAAAGCTCTCACTTCGTACTCATTTGAGTGACAGCAACGTGGACTTGTATCGAGATGGTGTGGATATGGCACTGAGATATGGCTCGCCTACTGATTCCAACCTGTATGGTTTCAAAATCTGCGACATCAAGAAAATCCTCTGTGCTAGCCCGGACTATCTTGCAAAATATGGTGAGCCTAAGAATATAGAAGAACTTAAACAACATAATGGACTGTTTTACCAACTTCGTGATGTTCTTAAAGATGAATGGGAGTTCCTCAAAGATGGCAAAGAGTTCAAAGTGAAGATGTCGGGCAACCGAGCCTCTAATGATGCGGATTTGGTTCGCCGTTGGTGTGTGGCAGGTAAAGGTGTTGCCATCAAATCCTACCTTGATATGTCGAATGACCTCTTAGCTGGTAATGTTGTTGAGATCATGCCCGAATATCAGCCAACGATCAGCGAGTTATGGTTGGTTTGCCCAAGCCGCCGCTCGATTACGCCAACTGTTCGTTTATTGCGGGACATGTTTAGAGAGAGAACAGAGCAAATTCACCAACAGCTTGAAGAGAAAGGCCTTATTCACTGTAGCAAAACTAGGAAATAATTCTCTCTTACTCTAACCTTATTTGTTCCGTATAAGCTGTTCTACAATCATTTCCAGATTCAGTTGTTTTATGGAAATGTTGCTATGACGAGCTTCCCGGATAATTTTCTTTGGGGCGGCGCGATTGCCGCTAATCAAGTAGAAGGGGCTTTTGACCAAGATGGTAAAGGCCTTTCTACCTCGGATATGTTGCCGAAAGGTATCTTAAGCCCTCATCAAACACGAGTGGAGCGCAATGATGGAATTAAAGATCTTGCGATCGACTTCTACAACCGTTACCCCGACGACATTCAGTTGTTTGAGGAAATGGGTTTTAATTGCTTACGCCTATCAATAGCTTGGACACGAATTTTTCCTAACGGCGATGAGTTAGAGCCCAATGAAGCGGGGCTAGCCTATTACGATAATATTTTCGATGAGTTAGCTGAGCGAGGTATGCAGCCGTTCGTGACTCTATCTCACTATGAGATGCCTTATGCCTTGGTGGAAAACTATGGAGGCTGGGGTAGCCGAGAGCTTATCACCTTTTTCGAACGTTACGCGCGAACGGTCTTTGAGCGTTATAAAAACAAGGTCAAACTTTGGTTAACGTTCAATGAAATCAACATGTCTTTACACGCACCATTTACAGGAGTTGGGCTGCAAGAAGACGCAAGCGAGCAAGCTATCTATCAAGCGATTCACCACCAATTAGTCGCTAATGCTAGAGCGGTCAATGTGTGTCATGAAATCATCCCAGATGCAAAAATCGGCAACATGCTACTTGGTGCGATTAATTACCCGTATACCTGTAACCCTGATGATGTGATTGCAGCAATGCATGAGAACAATAAGTGGCTGTTTTTTGGGGATGTGCAAACGCGAGGTAAATATCCGGGATACATGCTGCGCTATTTCCGAGAGCAAGGGATTGAGATTGATATGAGTGTTGGCGATGTAGAAGAGCTCGCCAGTGCCAGTGTCGATTTTATCTCGTTTAGCTATTATGCCAGTGGTTGTGCGAGTGCGGATCCAAAGCAGAAAGAGGTAGGAAATATCGTAGATAGCGTGCCAAATCCTTACCTAGAGAAAAGTCAGTGGGGGTGGTTGATCGATCCAAAAGGGCTGCGCATATTGCTTAACTTTTTACACGATCGCTACCAGAAGCCATTGTTTATTGTTGAAAATGGGCTAGGAGCGCGAGATGAAGTCACCCCAGAAGGTGAAATCATTGATGACTATCGTATTGCCTATTTAAATGATCACCTTGTCCAAGCAAGAGAAGCGCTTTTGGATGGGGTTGAGCTAATGGGCTTTACGAGCTGGGGTCCAATTGACTTGGTGGCCAACTCAACCGCAGAAATGAGTAAACGTTACGGTTATATCTATGTGGATCGTCATGATGATGGTAGTGGTACGTTAGAGCGCAAACGTAAGAAGAGCTTCTACTGGTATCAAGATGTCATTCGCAGTCAGGGAAAAACGTTAAAAGAATAGTGAAAGGAGCCTTAGGGCTCCTTTTTATTTGATTGGCAGGCAAGGAAGAAATCAATTGCCGACTCAAGGTTGTGTTGTCTGTCGGCAGGGTCATCAGGTGCCATTCCTAAAAAGACAGGGAAAAAGGTTCTGCCTTTGACCAAGGCCCAAAGATTGGTTGCCAGCTCTGTCGTGTTTTGTTTGGGTAGCGCACCATGTTTGATGGCAGACTCCAGCCACGCTTCCATTGGGCATGTTTTGATACTCTCGACCTGATTAAGGTGACACTTACCTTGGCACATCGCTTCGATGGTTATGGCGACCAGCAAGCGACGTTTCTCACATTTCATCACTTGCTCAAGCTGCTGACTGAAAATATCAATTAACTGCTGCCGTACACTCAAATCAGGATTGAACGGTGGCAAGGTTCGATTCAGTTTCTCTTCTTCCATGATGTGTTCAACCACAGCTTGGTAGAGATTTTCTTTAGAGCCAAAGTGAGAATAGACCGTAGGCTTAGTCGAACCCGCATGCTTAGCGATCACGTCCAGTGATGCTCCTTGCACACCCATTTCTTTGTAGCACTCGATAGCGGCTAAAATAATGCTGAGCTTGGTTCGCTCGCTACGTTGGCTTCGTTTGTCCATACCTTTATCCATACAGGATGGGGAAAGCTGCAACGCTACCATAGTTTTTTGTCACTTCTAGCTGTTAAGCGATTATTTGAGAGTTTTTTCATCTTTTCTCTGCTCGTTCGCTGCTTTTACCATCAAGGTGTGCGACTTAGTATCTCGTTGAGCTGGTTAACTAGGTTTACCATCGGGTCAATCTTCTTACCAACAAGCTTAGGCGCATCGGGAGTGGTCAGAACAAAGTCGGTTGGTTTGATGCCCTCTGCGATTGGAGTATAGCCAATATAGCTCTCTTTAATTGTCGCTAAAGTGATCTGTTTTGGTCTGACAATTCGCTTTTCATCCAGAACAAACAGAGTCGGAGTTCCGTCTGTCGTATGAATCGACACTTTTGGCACAAAGAGCTGCGCTTTTTGCGTTGGACTGTTTAAGTAGAGGGTTGTTTTTGAACCGATCAGGTGTTTTCCTTTCGTATTGTCAAAAACGGCGTAGGCAGCCAAGTTCTCTCTATTTAATGAGAGGGTAGAATCCACGTATCTAAGTTTACCGTCAATGAAATCGCCATCTTCACTCACAAGTGACGTTTGAATGGTATCCGGCTGGCTATTGAGCACCTGACGGAAGCGATTGAGCACCTCAGGCGGTGCCTCAAAATGGACTTCAATCGTATCGGTTGCAACCAGTTCGGAGATAAGCTCACCTTCCTTGACCAGATTGCCGGTATTGAAACGAACTTGTCCAATTTTACCTGCAAAAGGGGCGTAGACAGTTGTCGAAGCTAGCGCCTTCTGTGCTTTGAGTAAGTTACTGCGAGTTTTATCTACTGCTCTGGCCGCAGTATTTATTCTTGGGTCATTTTCGTGCGCAGTGCGAGTTAACTCTATGATGTTTCGCGTAGCAAACTGATATTCGTTTTCTGCCGCTTTTACCGCTAGAGCAGCGAGAGAAGCATCGTAACTGAACAGTGGCTCACCTTTAGCCACCATTTCACCATCTTGAACATAAATGGTGTCTATCTTGGCATTTTGCTCAGCAATGAGCTGTGTGTATTTCGACGGTCGGATTTCTCCTTCCAATGCGGTTAACTGTGTTACCTGACGTTCAATAGGAAACTGAACCACATAGGCTGTAGCGTGTTGATTTGCGCCAGCTTGTGAACGTTGGCAGGTAAAAAATAGAGTTGGAGCAAGCGCTAAGGTTAGGCCAATAGAAAGGGCGAGTTTTTTCATGTCTGTCCCTGTGTTGTTGTTATTTTTCAGCTTATTGGATTTATATATGACTGCTGAAATTATTATATTTACAGAGAATATTTTAACTTTACCGTTAAGTAAAGTTTTGTGGGTGTTCAACGATGAGACACGCATCATTTATAGATTATTGAATTTTGCTTAATTCTCGCATGTCGAGAATAGCTAAAGAATTATGCTTACTAATTCCTATTAGATAAGAATACAATTTGATCAACAACCCGTAATAGCGATACAACAAGAGCGTGAACTCTATGAAGCAGAGTAGTGGACAAGTTAATGAAAAGGTTCTCCAACTATTGATGCAAGTGGCGGTGAATGATGAACCCGTCACGGCGAAACAGTTAAGTGAGCAAGTTGGAACACCAATAAGCAGCTTATATCGCCACCTAAAATTGCTAAAAGAATGGAACCTAATAGAAGAAAGTCCGTCTGACAAAACCTTGATCATAGGTCCAGCAGCTTTAATGCTGATGCGCAGCTATGAAACCAGCCAGCATGATTTAGATGCGGTAGACATTGTTCTCAATCGCTTGCAAAAACAGACTGGTGAAATGGCGGCTTATATGGTGCCAGTCGGGTATCGAGCGCTGTGTGTCAGTCGCAAAGAGAGTATGCAGGCGCTTCGTTGCAGCTACGTCCAGGGTCAAAGTCAACCTCTGTTACGAGGCGCCTCATCAAAAGTGATGCTCGCCTACATGCCAGTTCAGCGCTGTGAAAAAATCTTGCGTTATTTTGGGGAATACAACCAGATTTCGCAGTGGCAGCAGGAACTAGAGCAGATCCGAAACCAAGGGTATGCCCTGAGTACATCGGAAATCGATCCAGGTGTTTCTGGGATCAGCGCACCGGTGATGAAAGGAACGAAATTGGTTGGCGCAATTTCAGTCATGGCACCAGCTCATAGAGTGGAACAGAATCAGCAAAAGATCATTTTGCATGTTCTTCAAGCAGCGAGGGCTTTGCCCCCAGAAAGGTAACGCAATGTTTGGGCTATTTCGACGTAATAAAACACATAGTATCACCGGGATATCGTCACATCGGTTGGCTCTGCTCACCGTATCAGAACGACTAAAACCAATGAAACAAGTGGATTTTGAGATAGCCGATCAAAGCTTAGAAGAGATGTTCGATTGGTTGGTATCATTAGACCAACCTCATTGGTTAAATGGTGGTCATTACAATCTTAATGACCAGCCTACAGGTAAATATCAATTGCATCTCTCGCGTTTTCTTGGTTCCAGTACGCTACCCGTCGTGCTAACAAACAACAGCGAAAGTTTGTTGTACAGCCTACCTTTGCTCAATTCTCCACGTAAAGAGCTTGGTATTATCCATATTGGTCGTCAGTTTGAGCTGAAAGCGTCGCTCGAGCCTGATCAAGGCTCAGCCTTTCATTTTGCTTTATCACGTTACAACGAGTGCCGACTCTTCTGCCTTGGCATTGACAACGCAAACTTGGATGGACGTACGTTGGAGTATGCAGAAGATCTTGGTTGCGATTGGTTGACTCTACCAGAGTGCAGCTTTAGTCATCGCTTTCAAGTTAAGCAACAGCTCGCTACCTACTTGTCGCATTGCGAAGATGTGGTGTTGAACATTGATCTTGCTTGTTTATATCCGGTTTCGCGTTTGGAAAGGGGGAGTGCTTTGGATGTGCAAATGGTCAATCGGATGCTAAGACAGATTTTGGTCTCAGGTAAAGTACGCCAAATTCAGTTAGTGGGTTACAAAGATAAGCACTTGTTTTCAAAGCAGACTCAGTCTGTACTTCATCAGCTCACGGAAATGTTCCCAACATCCGACAAAGCGGCTTAAAAATTTACGTTACTCTAGATACACAAAAGCTGGCGTCTCAGCCAGCTTAGTTTTTGGGTTTGCACTTTATGCTTCTTTGCCCGCGCTTTTGTTCGACTCTTTCCAATACTGAATGCGAACGCGGTGCAGCTGTGCTTTTCTCATTTTCTTCATGATATTCCCTCACGTAAATACAAATCTGCTCGTCAGTGAGCTTATGTGAATCAAGTTCCTCATGAACAGGGATCAATTTAGCGGCCAATTTTGTAAAAATCTAGGCTTTAGTTCACATTTTTTTGCATGTACACCATACCTTATTTACTAAAATTGAACCATGGCGCACTTTAATGAGCCTGCCATGTAAGTGTAGTAAATCTGCAAGCTGGTTTTAATCCATACGAAACAATAAGTTAATTTATCTGTCATTTGTGCCTTCTATTATCCCCCTCGCTATTAATATAAAACTAAGCAAGGAGCCAGCAATGTGTCCAGTTTCAAACAATAAGCGTGATAATCAGGATTCTGAGTTCAGCCAAATGATCGATGCGCGTCTTTCAAGACGCCGATTTTTAGCTGGGACAGCGGCAGTAAGTGCAAGTGCATTTCTTTCGTTAAACCCAATCACTAAAGCATTTGCAGCAAAGAGTGATAACTCACTGCTTAACTTTGAAGCGGTACCAGCTTCTACTGCTGATGCTTTCATCGTCCCTAAAGGCTACAAAGCAACGCCTTTACTTTCATGGGGAGACCCTATCTTCCCGGGAGCACCAGAATTTGATCCAAGTGGTAAGCAAGGATCTAAAGATCAGATGGTTCAGTTTGGTGATAACACTGATGGCATGAGCCTATTCCCTATTAGTGAGAGTCGCGCGGTGATTGCGGTGAATAACGAGTACACCAACTATGATCTGCTGTTTGATCATGGTGGTAAAGCTATGACGTCTGATGACGTGCTAAAAGCGCAGGCTGCACACGGCGTCACCGTATTTGAAATCATTAAATCAGAGAGTGGTTGGCAGCTAGATAAGAGCGGCCAACGTAACCGCCGTATTACCGCGAATACG
The DNA here is from genome assembly GCF_984391705.1 of Vibrio sp. Lineage (NCBI taxonomy): Bacteria > Pseudomonadati > Pseudomonadota > Gammaproteobacteria > Vibrionales > Vibrionaceae > Vibrio > Vibrio sp. The sequence continues at coordinate 26,071 of NZ_CFHWOM010000002.1, forward strand.
CAAATGCAACTTACAGGTCCAGCGGCGGGCCATGACTTGATGAAAACTAAGCTAGACCCTTCTGGTATGAAGCCATTAGGCACTTTTAACAACTGTGCTAACGGTCAAACCCCTTGGGGAACTTATCTAACGTGTGAAGAAAACTTTAACGGTTACTTTGGTACGAGTGGCACGGCAGAGTTGAGTAATGACCACAAGCGTTATGGTGTTAAAGCAGCGAAAAGTAAGTATCAATGGCATGACACGGATGAGCGATTTGACGTTGCTAAACACCCAAATGAACCTCACCGTTTTGGTTGGGTCGTTGAGATCGATCCCAACGATCCCAAATCTACACCACTAAAACGTACGGCTCTTGGCCGCTTTAAGCATGAAAACGCCGCACTTCTTATTAACGATGATGGTCATGTCGTTGTTTATCTTGGGGATGATGAACGTGGGGAGCATCTCTATAAGTTTGTTTCCAAAAACAAATACCAAAAAGGTAACGATAAAGCTAACCGCAATCTACTTGAAGAAGGCACCTTATATGTTGCCAAGTTCGAAATGGATGAGAAAGAGCTGAAAGGCAAAGGTGAGTGGGTTGAGCTAACATACGGAAAGAACGGTTTAACCAAAGACAATGGCTTCAATGACCAAGCTGAAGTGATGATTTTTGCTCGTCGCGCGGCAACTCAAGTTGGGGCGACAACAATGGATCGCCCTGAATGGGTAGCTGTCCATCCAAACAATACGCACGTGTTCTGTACCTTGACGAATAACAAGCATCGAGGTGTGAAAGAAGGCCAACCAGTCGGAGGCCCGAACCCACGTAAAGAAAATCATTATGGTCAGATTGTTCGCTGGGTTCCACAAGGTGGCGACCATACTAGCGCTGAATTTGAGTGGGATCTGTACTTAATAGCTGGTAACCCTCAAGTTCATAAAGACAGCTTGTATGCGGGTAGTGCCAACATTACCGCTGAGAACATGTTCAATAGCCCTGATGGTATTGGGTTTGATAGCGCCGGCCGTCTATGGATTCAAACGGATGGTAACTACTCAAATAAAGGTGACTTTGCAGGGCAAGGCAATAACCAAATGCTTTGTGGTGACCCAATGACTGGTGAAGTACGTCGTTTCCTTACAGGACCAATTGCTTGTGAAATCACAGGTTTAACTTTCTCAGCAGATAATAAAACGATGTTTGTGGGTGTTCAGCACCCGGGTGAGAAAGGGGCTCCTTCACATTTCCCTGCTGGTGGAACTAGTAAACCTCGCTCCACAATCATGGCGATTACTCGAGAAGATGGTGGTGTGATTGGCGCGTAAGCCCTTTTTGGCCAATCGCTAACTTAAAAGCTCTAGAGTGCCTGACTCTAGAGCTTTTCTTGTTTCTTAGGGATGTTATCCGTTTATTCTGATAAATCCTCATCTCTACTCTTAAGGAGAAGAAAACGTGTTAGAAGGTAATCTTTATCTTTGCACAAAGTGCTATTTCCCTTTTCGAGACAAGAAAAATGGAGCCATAAAAGCTTCTTAAGTAATCGTGAAATTTAGAAATATCTCCCGTTGAAACGAATATGTGCACGAAAGCATAAAAATTGTGACTTTGTATCGAAATACCACTAAATGTAGTTGCTTCATTTGTAGGAGGCGCCTATATTTAGAAGGTACCCAATCTAACTTAAGGTGTTGAGACCGAGTCAATTTCAATAGTTAATACGAATACACTGCACGATACAGAAACACATATTTGAGCCATTTTCGACTCTAGTGGATCCAAAACGTAAAAGAATAAAGTATTGCATGACGGCCTTCGCGAAATAGCGGCATCTTTTGGTTAGCCAGGTACTGGTAATGTTAACCAAGGAGGAGGTTTTGGCTATGGTATCAGTGATTCTATTCGCATTAGCAATTGTGGTTTTCTTCTGTTGTTGGACTGCCCAGCATGGTTTGCCAGTGTTAGGTATGAAGCTTGATGAAACGGATCAGCTACTGTTGTCTGAAGTTTTGGGTGAGGAAGTGTTAGAAGCTTAGTCTTTCACACCTGCCGATGTGGGAGTGCTCTAGTATTAAGGTGCACTCCTACTAAAACCCTGCCTCTTGTAACTCTCTCTCCATTTATTTTACTGCCTTTTGATTGACTAGCTCGTTGATTAAATTGAAAACCACCCCATTTTCTTGTTAACCAGAGTAAGAGCCTAGTTTGAGGCCATGCTTGTCTTTATTGTGTCTCTAACAGTGAAAAACCTTGCCGGCCACTTACGGTGTTTCTTAGCGAGTAAATATACGTTTTCGGTGATTTCTTGCGGTAGAGAAAATATGGCTATTTTGTCTCTATCAACAAAGCTGTCTAATGTGCTCCTAGGTAGCACAGTAAAGCCCAGGCCTTTGGAGACAGGTAGCAAGATCTGAGCAAGTTGATTGACGTAACCTGATATAGGCATTTCTTCGATGCTTAATCCCGCCAGAAGTGAGTCGCCACATTGCGAAAAATAGAGTGAAAAGTAGTGCTGGGCATCAGGGTGTTTGATGATGCCTAGTTGTTTTAAATACTCAGCAGTTAATCTGTTTTCGTCTGGTAGATTGCATGTTGGTAGCATCAAGCAGAGCGGCTCATGGCCTAACTTTTCACTGCTAAAGCGTGGGTCGTCAGGTACTTGTGTGACTAGCCCTAAATCGGTGTGACCGTCGAGAATGTCTTTTAGGATCTTGTGTTGTGGTGCCGCTTCGACATGAGGAACTAGAGTCGGATGCACAGCTTGTAAGTCTAGCAGTTTGGGGTAAAGCATGAGCGCTAAGGATCCGGAGCAAGAAAGCGCAATACTGCCCACATAAGGGTCGTCTTGGCCGAGAGAATTAATCAACAGCTCCTCATTTTTTTCTAAGGTTTTGGCGTATTGATAAACCGCTGAGCCCTGTTCGGTGATAGTGAATGTCTTTTTATCACGTTTGATTAGGTCGTATCCGCAAGCCGACTCCAGCTTTTTAATGTGTTGGCTAACACCTGGTTGAGTCATATACAGCTTTTCTGCTGTTTGAGTAAAATGACCTGTATCGATAAGGGTTGTGAATGTTTTGAGCCAAACGGGATTCAGCATTACGCTCTCTTCATAAATGTATTTTATGACTATGAGATTAAACGATAACCATCTGTTTGGGTAGCTGCTCTTCATTGCGTCTCGAAAATTAGAGGTGCATGAAGTTTTAAATTGCTGTTATTATTCTCAGCAAATAGTCGGGGAGCCTGAGCATGTATGTGAAATGGCTGAGATCGCTGTGCGAGACCCGTTGAACCTGATTCAGTTAACACTGACGTAGGGAACTATCCGCGTATTGCTCATCAATCCAGAGTGTACGCACTCACCTGCCGTCTATTCGACATAGCTGAGAGTTCCTGTACGTCTTGTAGTAGGAGCATTCATGCCACATTTGCAAGACAACACACCCATAGTACTCACTATTGCTGGCTCTGACAGTGGTGGTGGCGCAGGCATTCAAGCCGACATCAAATCGATTTCTGCTACTGGAGGATATGCCTGTTCAGTCATCACCGCGATTACGTCACAAAATACACGTGGTGTCTCTGCCATTCATCCCATTCCTATAGAGCATATTGAAAGCCAGTTAGATGCGGTGTTCTCAGATCTCAATGTGTTTGCTGTAAAAGTTGGCATGCTTGCAGATGTAGAGATTATCCAAACGGTCGCAAAGAAAATTCGCCAGTACAAACCGAAGCATCTAGTGGTTGATCCCGTGATGGTGGCTACCAGTGGTGATTTGCTGCTCAAGCACGCGGCGATAGATGTGTTAAAGCGTGAGCTCTTACCATTGGCTGATTTAATTACCCCTAACTTGCCAGAAGCGGCCGCATTGGTTTCTTGTGAGGTGCCAAAAACAGAAGACGACATGGGAGCGATGATTGAACAATTACGCGGACTTGGCGCTAAAGCAGTTCTTTTGAAGGGGGGGCATTTAGAAAGTGACTCCAACAGTAATGACCTATTGATTGAAGCGTCCAGCTGCGATTTGTTAAGAGCACGTCGCTTTAATACTAAGAATACCCATGGAACAGGCTGCACCCTATCTTCTGCGATTGCTTCCTACCTTGCACAAGGTAATCGACTTCACAAAGCGGTGTATCTTGGCAAGCAATATATCTCCCAGGCCATATCTCATGCTGACGAGCTTGAAGTGGGGAATGGTCATGGTCCTGTCCATCACTTTTTTGCTGGTCATATCAACGTGCGATAGCAAGAGGGGCGGAAAATTTACTCATATTTTAAGCAACTTGACTCTTGCCTGCTAAGATCATGATTATCATTCCTTAATAGTTTTGACTCATGGAAGAGCCTAAAAAGCCAGATAACGAAACTCAGCGTATCGATAACCTACAGCAGCTCAAAATCTTGGATACTGAGCCAGAAGAGAGGTTTGATCGGGTCACTCGCCTTGCTAAACGTCTTTTGGATGTACCGATTGCGGTCGTGAGTTTGGTGGATGTTAATCGGCAATGGTTTAAATCATGTTTTGGTCTTGGAGTCACTGAAACGCCGAGGAATATTTCGTTTTGTGGTCATGCTATTCTCGGTGATGAGCCATTTATTATTCCTGATGCAAAGCTAGACCCACGCTTTTTGGGTAACCCACTTGTAGAAGATGAGCCATATATTCGTTTTTACGCAGGTATTCCTTTGGTCCATCACGATAATACTAAGATGGGAACGCTTTGTGTGATTGATACTAAGCCACGTGAGTTAACGGAACATGAGATTCAAGATCTGGTTGATTTGGCTAAAATGGCTGAGCAAGAGCTTTCTAATAACCTAGCCGCGACACTTGACTCGTTAACTCAGATTTCTAATCGGAGGGGGTTTGAAGAGCTAGCGAAGAAATCAATAGATTACTGTGCGTTTAGCAAGCTCTCCATTTCTGTCGCCTATTTTGACCTCAATGATTTTAAGTATGTAAATGACAACTATGGACACCATGTTGGAGATGAAGTTTTGCAGGCATTTGCTCGTCTGCTTAAAGGATCGTTTAGAGATTCAGATGTGCTCGCGCGCATAGGAGGTGATGAATTTATTGTCTTAATGTCTGGGACTTCTGAGACGGTTGCCAATATTGCTTTAGAACGCTTTCGCAGGGCAGTAGACGCTTATAATGTGAGTAACAATAAAGAGTACCAAATCCATTTTAGTGTTGGAGTCGCGTCAGCAAAAGTGGCTCACGGTGTCGAGCTCTCAAGCCTTATTGAGCTTGCAGATCAAAGGATGTACCAAGCCAAAAAAAGCCCGAGTTGAATGAGATCCATTGAGCGATTTATTGCGGCATGGTACTGAGCTAGCATTGTCGGGGGATCTTTCACTGAATTGACATAGCTTTGATAAATTTCGCAGTAAATAGGCGTTTAATAGACGCTAAGTTGAGTTTACCTAGTAGAGCGAAAGTGAAAGAGTATCTATTGAATAAGCAGTATGGCTTAGGACTACTGGCCATCTTTGTATTGTTGGTTGCCCCAATGTCGTTACTGGTTAGTCATATTGATTTGCTCGGCGATGTGTCCACTTTCACCGGGCTATTCTTTACCGCATTAACTGACTCTGCAGGCTCGAAAGGATTCATCATAACTCTGACCTGCCTTCTAGCAATAAGCTGGAAAGTTATCGATTCTCCAAAAATGTTTCTTGCCAAATGTATCCAGCTGGCCGTTATTTTAGTGATTGGGTTTGCGGCAAAAACAGGCTTAAAGCAAATGACGGAGAGTCCTCGCCCATACACAGAGCTGTTATCGCATCAACTTTTGATTCCTCAACCAACGCATTTCTATAATTTGAATTCAACCCAACAAGCTGAAGTGATTGATAAGATCTCTCAGCAGGTAAGTCCGTGGCGAACGCGTCATTGGCAAGGAGAAAAAGACTACTCATTTCCTTCAGGTCATACGATTTTTGCAGCTATTTGCGTGGCTTTTTTTGGTGGGTTGTTTATTCAGTCTGGGCAGTACGGGCTAGCGGTTATCTTAACGGTTTGGGCGGTTGGCGTTGCGTATAGTCGGCTGTGGTTGGGAATGCATAGGCCAATTGATCTTATTGGATCCATATCCTTTATTTGCGCGGTTTACTTATTGATTCCTCAATTCGATAGGTTAAGCGAAAAAGTACTGACTAAGTTACCCATACTTGCACATAAATAATCGAATTAAGTTCGAGGGAGTTGGCGCAGAGATACGATCTGCGCCACTGTGTTTTTTATAAATCACGCATCAAAATTTCTAACTCTTCGCTTGCTTGATCAATCAGGCGATTAATCTCTTCCGCATCTTTATTGTTGAGCTCTAACTGCCAAGGCGTTGCATCTTGGCGGCCACATAATCGCGTGTGCCCATCAACTTTCATAAAACTCAGCTCGCTAAATTCGGCTTGATGGTGTTGTTTATTCTCGACTATTTCAACGTCAAGTACGCCAATAGGGTTAATTTCGACATGAGCATGAAAGTGGTTGTTATCTTGCAGTTGATAGTCTCTATGTTTGGTAATCATAAGCTGCTCCTTGCTGTTGATAATGGCGTTTTAAACAAGTGTAGGACAGCTAATTTGAATGATACGTGAAATAAATAAGAAGATTGATTTAGACTAAACTTTACGCAAATTATCAGGTGTTCATCGCTTGCTTCAGGTGTTGCTCTATTGCTTCTATTGCCATAGACACGGCGATTGGAGGTGTCCTCGAATAGGAATGGATGGCGTAGACATTAGATTTTGGTAAACGGTAATTTGGTAAGCATGGGGTTATGTTGGCATATTGATGCAGAAGAAATTCTGGTAGTAAACCTATACCCATTTCCATTTCCACCATAGTGGCCACTTGGTTTATGGTATTCGCTCGGTGCTTTGCATTGAATTCTAATTCTTGATGATCCCCCGTTTTTTGATGAGTTAAGCGGTGGCTAATCTGCTTTTTTTGCCATTGGTTAGCAACATAATGCGCCTGATGTGGAGGGATTTGGCTCCATTTAGACTGGCATAATACGTCTCTAAATTCCCCTACCTTACGTTGGCGATAATTGCTGTCTTTTGATTCTCCAACCCTTATAGCAAGATCGATGTCGTGCTGCATGAGATCCAAGGGTTTATCGTCGGCTATCAAATTGAGTATCACATCTGGGTATGGCTTGAAGAGGGTTGCGACAGCTGGCGTTACGACGCTTTCCATTAAAGCGTGTGAGGCTGTTATCGACACTCTGCCTGAAGGTGCACTCTGAGCATTTTTCATTTCTAACCAAGCCTTATCTACAATCTCATTCATTGCCAAACAGTGCTGGTAAAACGCTTGCCCTTGTGGCGTTAGACTTTGCTTTCGTGTCGTTCGTTTGAGTAGAGTGCACTCTAGTTCCTTTTCTAACTGCTTCAGTGCTTGACTGAGTACTGATTTGGATAGGTCGAGTTTCTCTGAGGCTTTTGAGATAGAACCGGAGTCGACGATGTGCATAAAGAGTGTCATTTGGCGATGCTTATTCATGGCTACTGTTCTCTTTTATAGAACTATGATTTCTTATTGGTTTGTTTTTCTTAGTTAATCATAACTCTACACTGAGTGCATTACTTAAAGGAGAGCGACAATGACATATTCAGTATTAGAAGCGTGCCAAGCGGGTATCGAATCGTGGAAGCAGGCGTTTAATCAACAAAACGCCAAAGGTTGCGCCGAGCAATATGCTCCGAATGCTACGATGGTGGCAAAACCGTTTGGGACATTTGAAGGCCGTGAAGGGGTCCAAGCATTTTGGCAACAGATCATGGACCAAGGTTTCAGTGGTGTCGAATATACTGACGTCAGTTGGACTAAATTGGACGAGAAAAGTTATCTATTGTCGTCTAAATGGACCATGAACAAAGCCTTTGGCGTGGTACATAAAGAAGTTTGGACGTTGCAAGAAGACGGTAAAGCAAGGCTCACCTATGATGAGTTTGAAGTGTTAGGTGAGCGATAAGCACAATATTTTCCCTATCCGATGTTATGCATTAGGCTGCCAACTGGCAGCCTAATGACTATGCGAACTCTTTGTTTACTGAGGCCTCTTTGCGGTTCGTTTGGGCAATGAGGGCAACCCCAATTAATGGGACTAAAATAGCCGCGTAGGGAATCATGCCTGCACCCAATTGGCTGTCTACCACTATACCTCCAAGAAAGCCGCCAAAAGCATTTGCCAAATTAAAGGCAGAGATATTCGCTGTCGCCGCGAGTTCTTGCCCTTCACCACCATGATTCATCACACGAAGTTGCATGGCTGGCACATTCGCAAAGGACGCAATGCCAAACACAAAGGCTGATGCGACAAATAGCCACTGATTCTCAACACTTGCGCCGACTAGCAAGAGCGAAACGATCATCGCTGTGGCCCATATCATGGATGCGTTTTGCAAGTTCTTATCAGAGGAGCGTCCCCCAAGGTTATTACCTATGATAAGTCCGACACCAACAACGACTAAAATCCAAGTTACATCGTGTTCACCAAACCCACTGACATGCATGGCGATTGGGGCGAGGTAGCCATATAGAGTCATAAATCCTGACCAAACCAAAACGGTAACAGCTAAACTCATTACAAGTAGCGGATTTTTGAATGCGTTGAGTTGTGCTTGTATTTCTTTAGCTTTCTCATGTCCCGTGGCGCGAATGAAGCTAGAGATAAAGACCAAAGCGATCAGACCGAGTGCGGCAACAGTCATAAAGGTGGTATGCCAGCCAAATTGCAAACCTATCCATGTTCCTCCTGGGACACCTAAGACATTGGCTAACGTTAAACCTGCAAACATTTGTCCGACCGCGCGCCCAGCCATCTTATCCGATACTAAGCTTGTTGCTACAACAGCGCCGATGCCATAGAACGGCCCTTGTACTAGGCCTGTGATCACCCGACTGAGCATAAGCACCGCATAATTCGGAGCGTAGGCAGAAAGTACGTTACCTAAAATAAACAGAACCATGAGCCCTGTTAAAACGTATTTTTTGTTGAAACGTGTAAGGTAAATCGTGAGTAATGGTCCCCCTATTACAATCGCAAGAGCATAGCCACTGATCAAATAGCCTGCTTGTCCCTCTGTAATGGAGAGAGAGTGAGCAACTTGAGGCAGTATGCCGGCGATAACAAATTCTGCGGTGCCAATCGCAAAAGCCGCTAGGGTTAGAATCCAAACTTGTAATGGCATTTTTTCGTTAGTCATTCGAATCTCGCTGAGTTGTCCTACATGCAAGCGACTCGTTTTGCGCTTGCGTTAATAGGGTCAGTATATTGATTCGACATATTTTGATAATTGGGTAATATTTGAATTAATTATTCAGATTTTCTAAATAATGGGGGCACGATTGGACAAGTTTTCGGATATGGAAATGTTTGTCGCCATCATCAATAATCAAGGGCTAGCTTCGGCGGGACGAGCGTTAGGCTTATCACCCGCGACAGTGACCGCGAGATTACAAAATCTCGAACAGCGTTACGGTGTAAAGTTACTCCATCGAAGTACGCGACATCTGTCGCTAACCGATGCTGGGGCACTTTACTATAAGGCTTGTGTGGAAATTTTAGATAGTGTTCATGCAACCGAAAGTATGATGCAAACAGGGACTAACGACGTTAAAGGAACGCTCAAAATCTCAGCCCCTAAAGACATAGGCAAGCAGTATATTGCTCCTTTGCTTTCCGCATTTAGTCAGCGTTATCCAGATGTGACGCCTCATCTTTACTTGAACGACAGTTTGTCGAACCTTGCCGAGTCGGGCCTAGACCTCGTGATCCGTTATGGTGAGCTTGCAGACAGTCAATTAATATCAAGAAGGCTGGCTGCAAGTCATCGCGTGCTTTGTGCGTCACCACAATATTTAGCTGACAGCGGACCCCTTCAAGTGCCAAGTGATTTACTTAGTCATCGTTGTCTTGTGCTAGTCAGAGGTAATGAAGAATTAAGGCACTGGTATTTTAATGTTTTTGGAAAGCAGCAGTCGGTTTCTGTGATTGCCAACCGATGTTCGGATGACGGCGAAGTGATTCGCCAGTGGGCAATTGAAGGAGCGGGCATTGCTTTGAAGTCTATGTTGGATGTCCAGCAAGACATAGAGCAAGGTAAGTTAGTAACGGTACTTGATGACTATACGAAAAATTTTAGCCCTGCGACTTCAAACAAGAGCGCCGACTTACACGTTATCTACCAAAGCCGCGACTACATGCCTAGACGCATTCGCTTGTTTTTGGAACACCTATTTTCGGCATTTGAAAAGTAAGATAATCATTACGAGATAAGCACTTACGGAGCGCTTATCTCATCATTGTTAGCGCAGTTGACTATCTTTACTGGCTCGTCGATTAAATGTGCTGAATGCTTTTGTGCGCGCGTCATGTTTCTCTTGGCACTCAACACATAACTCCACACCAGGTATTACTTTTCGGCGTGCACTCGGAATGAGTTCTCCACACTCCAAACAGTAATCTGTTTCGTTGTGTTCATGCTGAAGGTGCGCGCGAGCGCGCTGGATTGCATCAATAACAGTGGCATCGATTTGTTCTTGAACGCCACCATCTCTTGTAAATCCATTAGCCATAATGGTCTCCAAATGTATGAATGACTGGAGATGCATTATTAATTATTGACTGGAAAATGATAATAACTGGCTTTGATAATCAGTATTACACAAACGCAATAATTGCTAGCGTGGGTCTAACCTACTATTAAAAAGCCCTACTGATATAAGTAGGGCAGTTGTCGTTTTAGCCAAAAATAAAGCTATACAAGAAGCCTGCGCCAATGGCCATTCCAAGGATTACGGTTAAGAAAGCCGCAATCATCTGATTTTTGAATATCGACTTTAGCAAAATGACTTCTGTTAAGCTTGCCCCTGCACTGCCAATAATTAGCGCCATCACGGAGCCAAGAGCCATGCCTTTTTGAACGAGTGCAGCACTCAGTGGGATGACGGCTTCTGCGCGAATATAAAGGGGAATACCAATCACTGCAGCGACAGGGATCGCATACCACTTACCTGCGCCAGCGTATTCAGCAATCAATTCTGTAGGAATGAAGCCATAAATAAAGGAGCCTATCGCGATACCCAGCATTAGGTAAGGAAATACCTGTTTAAAATCATTCCAAGTCGATAGCCAAATCTTCGCCCAGCGATTTGGCTGTTTTGCTTCAATGAGAGTTGCAGTTGCGCTGCCATCTGTACCACAGCAACTGACTTCAACTTTTGGCTCGGCTTTAGTTCCACAACAAGTGCTCTGCGCTGCTGCTGGCAAAGTTGGTTCACCACATGCGGTTTTTGCACTACATGAATTGGCTTCAGTTTTTGTAGGTTTGCTCGCTTCACAGCTTGTTTTACAACTAGATCTTTCAACAGCTTGATAGGCTTCTGGCTTTACGTATTTTTCAAAGCCAAGTTTTTCTAATACATAGCCAGCAACAACCGATACTGTCATGGCAATTAGGAAGTAAAACAGCGCGACTTTCCAACCGAAAGTAACGACAAACAAACCAATGATGACAGGGTTAAGCAGTGGACTACCAAACAAGAATACCATCATGGGGCCAAATCCCGCTCTTGCTCTTAGCAGACCTTTTAAAAAAGGAATGGTTGAGCAAGAGCAAAAGGGGGTAATTGCGCCTAAAAGCGCTGCAATAATATAACCTTTGCCATTGCGTGAGCTTAAGATCGACTGGATCTTTTCTGGGGTAAGAAACTCTTGCAACACGCCAACAATATAGCTGATGGCTAAAAACAGAATGATCAGCTCCGTAGCTAAGAAGGCAAACATGTTGAGTGCTTCGCTTGCCATTGTCATCATTTCGTTATTCATGGTGTGGCTCCAAATTTAGGAATCATGAGCTTTCAATTAAAACTCATTTCTATTTTTCTCGAATTATAGAAATAAACAGACAAAGATCAATAAATATTTCGATAAAAATGGAAATATAGATTAGAAAAGATGGATATCAACCCAAGAACGACTCAATGGGACAGCGTAAGGCGAGTGGCTTCTTGCTAGTTTAGCTAAACTGTAATGAATGCGAAGATGAGTAGGGCGGGGACTTGTATGCGACCCAGTGAACCAAAGTTAGCCAACCCTTGTATTCGAAATTGTTGCTTAGATGAAGACGATATCTGTTTGGGCTGCTTTCGATCCTTAGCTGAAATATTAGGTTGGAACGAGATGAGTATAACTGAACAGAAAGAGACGCTATCTCGTTGCGCTTTGCGAAAACAGAGCAGAAAACACGATTTTTCTGTCGGTCCTAGCCATAGATCAAGGAGTTAAAATATAAAAATAGTTCTTTACCTCAAGTTAACTTTAGGTTTTATCCTCACTATTAATGAATGAAAGGAGAAAGAACTATGCAAAATAACTATGTAAGAGAGTTGGCAATCAAAAGCTACCAAGAAGAAATCGCAAAAGAGTATTACCGCGCTAAGGAAAAAACGTTCCATACACCAAGTTTTATGGTCGGTATTCTACTGACTTCCATTGTGCTGGGGGTTTACTAATCATGCGGTTTAGACATTAAATCGAGAAACAATCCATGGTGGAGTTGAGCGGTTGCACTTAACATATATTTCGATTATTCTGGAAATATATGTTAAGTGGAGTCGTTATGGAACTCGAAGTAGTAGCAAAAGCATTGAAAGAGCTCGGTCATCCGACTCGTCTTTCAATCTATAAAACTGTGGTCAAAGCGGGTTATCAAGGTATTGCTGTCGGTGCTGTACAAGAGCGAATGGGAATCCCTGGTTCGACGCTGTCGCATCACATCTCAAGTTTGGCCTCAGCAGGGTTACTTAGTCAACGCCGTGAAGGTCGCACACTATATTGTGTAGCTGAATATCAATGTCTGGAAGGCGTTATAGGATTTTTGCAAGATGAGTGTTGTGCAGATGAAAAGTGCAGTTAGTTCGCTTCAGCTCGATACGGTTTGGGCTCAGTATCAGCAGGCACTTAAAGCATTTTTGCGCTCGAAGGTGTCCAACGTTGACGATGTTGATGACCTGCTGCAGGAAATCTTGATCAAGACGCACCAGAGCCTCTCACAAGTTCAAGAAAGTGAAAGCGTAAAAGCTTGGCTATTCCAACTGGCTAATAGAACTATAATCGATTTCTACAGAAAACGCGCTCGTCAGCAGCGCGACAATGATTTAGTTGCTGATGATTTGTGGTTTGAGCAATCACAAGAGACGATCGAACAAGAAATGTCTCATTGCATTAAACCGTTTATCTATGCCCTGCCTGATGAACAATCTCAATTGCTTGAGGCTGTTGAGTTGCAGGGTGAGAGCCAAAAGCAACTCGCAGAAAAAGTGGGAATCAGCTATTCCACATTAAAATCTCGTGTCCAGCAAAGCCGCTTGCAACTCAAAAAGCTATTTGAAGAATGTTGTACTTTGCAATTGGATAAGAAGGGCGCAGTTATTGATTGTCAAAGAAATTCAAAGGGTTGTGATAACTGCTAAAATAATTTTAGGTTTTGTTCGTCTTTTTCAAACTCACATCGTCTTAAAGGTGTAAGGGATGTAAAACAGGCATCCTCCCTAATTGAAAAAGTGAGTAATAAGATGATCAAAGTCGTTAGTTTTAAAATTTGTCCATTTGTCCAACGTGTGACAGCCGCTCTAGAAGCAAAGAATGTGGCGTACGAAATCGAGTACATCAGCCTAAAAGACAAACCTCAATGGTTCTTGGACATCTCGCCAAATGGTCAAGTGCCTGTATTGATTACTGACAACGGCACGGCATTGTTTGAATCAGACGCGATCGTTGAGTTTATCGAAGATGAGTTTGGCCCAGTAGAGGCGGGGATCAGTAATGAACAGCGCGCTCTTGACCGAGCATGGTCTTACCTTGGCTCTAAACACTACCTTCCTCAGTGTGGTGCAATGAGCAGCGCCACTCAAGATACGTTGGTTGAACGTATTGAAAAATTGTCGAAAGCCTTCGCTAAAGCAGAACAACAAATTGTCGGGCCGATGTTTAAAGGGGAAGGATTGAGTAATGTCGATATCGCGTGGCTACCTCTGCTTCATCGCTCCTACATTATTAAATCTCGTACTTGTTTCGACATGCTAGAAGGTTTCCCTAAAGTACAAGCTTGGCGTAAAGCACTCATGGATTCTGGCTTAGTTGAAAAAACGGTATCTGATGACTTTGAACAGGCCTTTGCCGCGTTCTACTTGTCAGAGAAAACCTTCCTAGGTAAAGGTGAAGATTGCCAAGCCTCTTCTGGTTGCGGCACAAGTTGTTGTTAATTTGAGATCTCATCCTTTTTAGCCTCGCTGTTCAGCGAGGCTTTTTTATGCTTAATTGGTTATTAATACGACAGAGGAGAGCTTCATGGTTACAGCGCTATATGCGTCTATTCTAGCAGTGTTAATGATCTGGTTATCTATCCAAGTCATTAAACAGCGGCGAAAGGCACAAGTAAAATATGCCGATGGAGGCATTGATGCATTGCAGGTGGCGCGAAGCGCTCACGGTAATGCCGTCGATTATGTACCGATCACATTGATTTTGATGGCGCTCTTAGAGTTCAACGGAGCCAGCCTTTGGATGGTTCATCTCTGTGGCGTGGCGTTTGTGGTAGGACGTATTCTTCATGCTAAGAGCATTCTTGCCGATAAACTCAAAGGTCGTATTACAGGAATGAAGCTTACGTTTCTTGTGATGGTGATACTTGCGGTCTTGAATCTCGCGTACTTACCATTTGATAGGTTGTGGTAATGCAACGTTTGCCGCCTCCATGGGTTTTGGTCCTGTTCGGTTTAATACTCAACGTAATGGCAATACTTATGTCGAGTGTTGTACTGGATAAGCTGGGTTATCAACACAATGTTTTCGCTGAAGAAAAGGATGAGAACCTCTATGCGATTCAACTAGCATGGAATAGTGTTGAAACCCTAGAGCGTAAACGGGAGATGTTACTGCTACATCTAAGGCAAGAAGATGACAGGTCAGCAGTGATCAGCCAAGCTTTGCAAGATCAATTGAGTGAATGGGTTAATAAATCTGTACCTCAAATTAGTCAGGCAAACCTCCGTGAGCTTATGGGGTTAATCAATCAAGCTCAGCAAACACATCGTGAACGTATTGATAATTTCTACTTAGAAAACTTGACGCTCAGCGAGCAAATGAACGAGCTGGATGCTGAAATCGCTTGGTACAAAAATATCGGCTTGTTTCTCCAGATTTTCGGTTTAGCCCTTATATTGGCTCGCGACTTAGCTAGAAAGTAAAAAGCGATGACTAAGTCATCGCTTAATGATTAGCGGAAAAGCCAGCGATAGAGTGGCGTTTTAGACAAGCCAAAGACCAAGAGAAGAGTCGTTGCTAAGCTCCCAACCAGTACCAGTCCATCTTTTGGTAAATCCGTCAGTTCGTTGAAGCCTGCAACGTTCATCATCAATATTATGATGGGTAGGTGAGCGACATAAATTGGTAATACAAACTTTGCTAGTGATGTCAGCCATAAACCCTTGCCAAGCTCTGGCTTCGATAATAGCCAAAAGAAGCAACCTGTGCCCCACAGAGCTGTACCAAATAGGAAATCGTTGGCGTTGAACGGTTGATCAAACTGATAAAGCCATGCTGCCTCAGCAAAGTGTATAGCCATACCAAATAAGGCCAACATGGCGGCTTGTTGGCTGGTGGCAGTGATTCCACGCTGACGGATCACAAATCCAATAGCAAAGAGTAAAGTGCTAAAAAATGGACCGTTTCGGGTAAAGAAAGGGGTCCACAGCTCTGTGAGCGTTAAATAGCTGCCCGCCAACACACCATAAACATATAGACCAACTGAAATCGGCAATAGCAAGACCAGTTTATCTAACTTAGCTAAGATGCCAGTGATGATAGCGGCACACATTAATGCCGGAATAAACCATAGGTGAACCAATCCACCTTCCAATATGGAGTTCAAAGGAGATTCGGCGAGGAACTGCCAATACCCCTCCCTCTCAACTAAGTAACCTTGTTCAAATACGACTTGAAAGTTAAATGGCATCAACAAACAAATTACGCTCCAAACAATAAATATTCTCAGTAAAGGAGAGAGATACTGTTTCAAAGTCGAGATAGGGTCTACGATTAATTTAGGCTGAATTAAGTAGCCTGAAATGAGAAAGAAAAGTGGTACAGCGAATCGTGTTGTTTGGTTAAACAAGTAACCAAGCCAAGGAGTACCGTCGTATTGCCAATAAGTGAGAAACATTTGGCAGTGCATTGCGACGATTGCGAGAATGGCAACGACACGACCAAACTCGATACTGATAATTTTTTGATGACTCATAAGATACGTATTCTCGAAAACTGAGCCGCAAAAGGTATCAGTTGGCGAGTTTAAGAAACATGATTTGGATGAGTGTTTTATATGAGTTTTTACCCACGTGATCTGGAGTTTTAGAGCAGTATCTCTTTTCAGCACCTAAACTGATATGGGGAAAATACCTAACTTAATCAAATGAATACAAGTTTAAAATGTAAGTGACATTAATTATTTGTGATTGTAATGCATTTGTGAAATTATAGTATTTTGTTCTGTATATTGGAGGCGGTATGCTTAATGGCATTAAGATCAGTACCAAAATCATTATTGCGTTTCTGGCATGTTTTATCTGTTTCGGTATCTCTGCGTATGTGAGCTACCAAGGTATGCAAAACGCGAGCGCCAGTTTTAAAACGTTTAGCAAGTTGTCAAAAGAAACGACCTTGATCGGTCAGATCCAAGCCAATATGTTACAAACAAGGCTAGGGGTTAATGAGTTTCTAGCAACTCATGATGATAAATACATGGCGGAATTCAATAAGAGGCTTGAGAGAACGAAACGACTGCTTACCGATTTGGAAGGCTATCTTCACGACGAAGAAAGTTTACGCCATTTTGCGAAGATAAAAACGGAAGTCGCCGACTATGCGCATGATTTTGATCTGCTACAACAAGAAGTACATGAGTTTGATAAGTCACTCAATGGCACAATGAGGCAGCAAGAAAAAGCCGCATTGAGGGCGATCGAATCATTGCTGGAAGGAGCGCATGATAGTGGAGACGCTGACATTGAGTATTATTCTGCAATATTGATGGAAAAATTCCTGTTTGCCAAAATCGCTGTCTCTAATTATCTCCAAGACCAACAGAAAACCCCTCTATCCGCGCCAAACAGTTACCTCAACAAGCAGCTTCCAGAAGCTGAATCGGCGTTGAAAAAGAGTTTGAAGACGCCAGAACAAAAAGCGCTGTTCTCTCAGTTTGAGAGCGAACGTATAAAATATGGCAAAGACTTTGAGCATGTAGTCGAGCTGAAATCGCAAGAGCAGGCACTGATTCGTGACTTGATTTACCTTGGTGAAGACATTTCAAAAGAGCTAGAAGCGATCAAATATACAGCGATAGAACAACAAGACGTTTTAATCCCTCAACTGCAAGAGCGTAAAGAGCAAACCGTGACTGCCATTTTTATGGCCTCAGCGATCGCTATTCTTATCGGAATCAGTTTCGCAGTTTGGGTGCGCCACTCAATATTAAGCGGAATTTCACGCGTCAAGGTGGTGTCCCAGCACTTGTCGGATGGCAACCTGGCTATCAAGATTGAAAACAATAGTCGTGATGAGCTGGGAGAGCTACTGGATGATATGCAAGTTACCATCGTATCGTTGCGTGATATTGTGAGTGAGGTATTAGGCTCTAGCAGCCGAGCTGGGGTGATGTCAGAGGAGTTATCCCAGATTACTAATACGACCAATGAATCTTCTAAGGCGCTGAAAACTGAAATGGATGGCATAGCAACCGCCGTGGAGCAACTGTCAGCCAGTACGCTAGAAATCTCGACCAGCGCTCAAGGAGCGTCAAACTTTACTCAGCAAGCCACACACAGCGCTGAAGAGAGCTTGAAGGTGGTAGGCCAAACATTGACTGATATTCGGACGATTGAAAACGAAATGACGGCCAGTGTGGAGCAAATCCAAGGCTTGTATCAAGAGTCTATCAACATAGGATCGATACTAGAAACCATTCGCGGTGTTGCTGAGCAGACCAACTTATTAGCGCTGAATGCAGCTATCGAAGCGGCGCGTGCAGGCGATCAAGGCCGCGGATTTGCAGTGGTTGCTGACGAAGTTCGTACATTAGCGCAACGTACCCAAGAAGCCACTCATCAAATTGAAACCTTGATAACTAGCCTTCAAGCTGGGGCTGAAACAGCGACTAACTCGATTACCAGTAGTCATAACAAGGTACTCGAAACATCGGAGCGAGCGATTTCAGCAACCGATAAGCTTGAAGCGATTAAGAGCTCGATCTTTGAGCTTAACGAACTGAATTTGCAGATTGCTGCGGCGGTCGAAGAGCAAAGTTTAGTGGCGAATAATGTCAGCGGTAGTGTCCAAGAAACTAATGAAATATCCACTCAAAATACTCAGTCTGTTGGCGAGATATCTATTGCGGCCAATGAGTTAACAGAAGTGGCACAGAACTTAGACCTGCAGATGAAACGCTTTACCATCAACTAGGTGTTGCTTAATTGAATGCCGCTCATAGAGCGGCATTGATCTAATTGTCACTTTCATATTGGAAAAAAAGTACGACTGTGCTAAAAATAAAGAGACGATGTTTGAGATGGTTGTATGAGTAAAGGCAAAGTAACCCGAGAAAATATTTTAGCCAAAGCGTTTGAGCTTGCGAGTGAGAATGGTCTGGAAAGTCTAACCATCGGGGAATTGGCAAAGCAGTGCGCCATGTCTAAGAGTGGTTTGTTTGCTCACTTTAATTCCAAAGACAATCTGCAGATTTCGGTATTAGAGTTTGCAAATCAGGTATTTACCCAACGCGTCATTGCTCCAGCCCGCGAACATACCGCGATTTCCATTGAGCAAAAACTGACGATGTTGCTTGATAACTGGTTGGGCTGGAACCATTCGTTTCAAGGCAGTTGTATGTTCCTTGATGCGTGGAAAGAAACAGGTGCGGAAGCGCCGCCAACCCAAAAAATGCTGAAAAAAACGATTGCAACCTGGATTGAGTATTTGCGTATTCAAGTTGCTAAAGGGGTGGAGAGTGGTGAGTTTCGCCAAGACCTCGATCCCAAACAGGCCACATTTGAGTTGTATGGTTTGTATTTAAGCGCCCACTTGTTTTACTCCCTACACGGGGAAGAGGCGAGTTATCAACATTTCTGGCAAGGTGTTAGGCGCCTTATCGCCAGCTGGAAATAGAATCGAGTTAAGCTAAGTGTTCGTACTTGGCTTATTATTTAACTTAAAATAGCACGGTCGTTCGCTTTTCTGCCAATGACAAGCGAAGATAGAAAGGACAGTGACCATGAGTGAGAAGATTTACTTTAATACGTCAAATAAATTTAGTGTTAAGAAGAGCTTAGTAAACTTAACTACGAGGCTACATCATACTGTTGCGCCCAATCATGCACAGAAAACTGCACGCAAATTATTGCTGACCCCTGCTCGTACTCAACCAAAAAATGCTGAGCCCCAAGGTTTAGTAAAAGGTGAAGTGGTTTCAAAAGAGGGAACGCTAAAGACGTATCAACTTGGTACTGGACCTGTCTGGGTATTAACCCATGGTTGGTCTGGTAGTGCGAGTCAGTATTACCCTTTGATGGAACATATCGCGAGTCGAGGATTTACAGCACTTGCTTATGATCATCCTGCTCATGGACAGAGCGAAGGCTTGTACGGGCATATTCCTGCATTCGTACACGGCTTAGAGGCCATACTCGATAGCGTAGATGACGTTGCGGGTCTAGTTGGCCATAGCATGGGCACAGCTTCTTCGATCGAATGTCATCATCAGAAATTGGTTGATAAACCCTTTTTGCTGATCGCGCCTGTGTTGGATTATCTTGATAACTTGTTTGGGAGTGTTGCGCGCTCGGGCTATTCGATGAAGCTGTTTAACAGTGTGGTTGCAGAAATTGAGGAGCAGTATCGCTATCCGATTCAATCGGTCGATCCATACAATAAACTAAAACTTCGCACTGCACCGACTATTATTGTTCATGATGAAGATGATAAGTTTACTAAGTTCTCAGTATCCCAAAGAGCCGCTGAAGAGATGCCGAATGTCGAGTTAGTGGCGACTCAGGGGCAAGGTCATGGACGTGTGATGAAATGTTCCGAAGTGATGCAAACTTTTGATAGATTAAGTGTTATTCAATCAAGCTGATGATGGGAACTTATTAATACTATTCATTAACTTAACATTGTTAACCACATTTTTGATGTGGTTAACAAATTTGCAATGAAAAATATTTCCAAATGGGTATGTGTGGGATCATTTGCTATGCCACAAGGCCCTCATAAGGAAATATAATAATGAATAGAAATGATAGTGTCCCTTTGCCCAACAATACCCGAGAATGGTTTTTTAACCGCAACAGTATGATTATCTTGGCAGATGTTGCACTGTTTGCGGTCATGTACTTTACCCTTCCATTTGATCCTCAAGTCGTATTGGGGATCTGTATGCTAACGTTTATCGCCATTTTATGGCTGACGGAAGCGCTTCACGTTACCGTGACCGCAATCTTAGTACCCATCATGGCAGTGTTGTTTGGGGTGTTTGATACCCAAACAGCGCTAAACAATTTTGCCAACTCAATTATCTTCCTATTCTTAGGGGGCTTTGCTCTCGCAGCTGCAATGCATCGACAAGGCTTAGACAAGGTTATTGCAGACAAGGTGTTAATCCTCGCCAAAGGTAAAATGAGTGTTGCTGTATTTATGCTATTTGGTGTGACCGCTGCGCTGTCAATGTGGATCAGTAATACGGCCACGACAGCAATGATGCTCCCTCTGGTTCTTGGTGTTTTGAGCAAAGTGAACTCTGAAAGTGGTCACAAAACCTATGTGTTTGTTCTGCTAGGTATCGCGTACAGTGCCAGTATCGGTGGCATTGCAACGATTGTGGGTAGCCCTCCTAACGCAATTGCTGCGGCAGAAGTTGGCTTAACGTTCACTGAGTGGATGAGCTTTGGCGTGCCAACAACATTGGTACTATTGCCTGTGGCTATTGCTGTATTGTTCTTCGCACTTAAGCCCGATTTAAACGGTCAGTTCGAACTGAATCGCGAAGCAGTCAATTGGGATAAAGGGAAAATTGTTACTCTAGCCATTTTTGCCGCCACGGTTTGCTTATGGATTTTTAGTAAGCCTATTAATGCAATGCTAGGTGGCTACGCTAAGTTCGACACTGTCGTTGCTCTCGGGGCGATCGTCGCTGTTAACTTTGCCCGAGTTGTACATTGGAAAGATATTGAAAAAACGGCTGACTGGGGAGTATTACTCCTGTTTGGTGGTGGTATCTGTTTGAGCAATGTGCTGAAGGCGACCGGTACGAGTGTCTTTTTGGCTAATGGCCTAAGTGACATGATCGCCCATTTAGGAATTTTCTTTATAGTGGCTGTGATTGCCATTTTTGTTGTGTTCTTGACTGAATTTGCCAGTAATACAGCCAGTGCGGCGCTGCTCATTCCAGTTTTTGCGAGCGTCGCTGAAGCGTTTGGTATGTCTCCGGTAATCCTGTCGGTATTGATTGCTGTCGCGGCGTCTTGTGCCTTTATGCTGCCAGTGGCGACACCGCCGAATGCGATTGTATTTGGCTCAGGTCATATCAAACAAAGTGAAATGATGCGTGTCGGTATTTTGCTGAACCTTGCTTGTATTGGCGCGTTGACCTTTATCGCTCTAAGTTTCTGGGCGTAACCTCCCTAACCAAAGACAGCGCTACATAGCGCTGTCTTGTTCCAACTTTAGAGATAATTCTCAGCAATCTTCTGCCAACCCTCTTCTCCGATAACCTGCATTATTTGTTTGACCGATGATGGTGAGAGTTCACCCGTTGCTTCAAAGGTAAAGTTTGCGACGAGTTTATCTAGGCTTGAGCCAGCCTCTGTTAATGCGTTATCAATATTTAGCCAAAATGCCGGACCCTTGACATAAAACAGTGGGTAATACTGCTGCATTCCTTGTGCAGAGACTTTCTGGTGAGCTTCGAGCAGGCCTGTACTTGCTAGCGGGAAAGATTGCTTAAATTGTTGCCACTGCGTATCAGCACTCACAAAAGAGTAAGAGGTTTTCTTAAGTGATTTCATGGCGTAATACTCAGCCAGACTTTCGGAGGCCCATAGAGGTGTAGATTGCTCAATCATGTGCATCGATTCATGGGCGGCGATTTTAAGTAGCATTGGCATTGAATCAAAATCTAGCTTCCCGTTTTCTTGGAGCGCGTTGACTAATATCGTATCGCTGCCGGCAGCGCCACTAACACTTCCCGCAGTTTTATCACGAGCGAAAAACGCGACATTCCAACTACGTGTAGCTCTTTGTGGGTAGAGACTCACCAAGTATCGAAGCTGGGTTTCGAATGCAGGTTTCCATTGTTCAATGGCGTCTAACACTTGCTGAGTGTCAGAACTGATTTCAACTTGATATCCGTTAATATCAAGCGATATCGGGGTTAACCCTCCTACTAAAAATAGTGGCGGCTGTGTGGTTTTCGGCATTATCTGCTTTTTGCCATTTGGCAAGATGATGTTTGCGTCAATGGGCTGCTGGTCGTGATTTACGAAACGAGGTAGCGAATTAAACTCACTAATAAAAAACCAGCCCTTATCAGCCGAGTAGCTATCTAACTGCTCTGCGATATCAAAGCCATGCTGATCAACTTCCGCCAATGACAGTGTCCAACTTACATTCGTACATGTTAAATCTGTATTGTAAGTTGCTATGTTTTGTTCACCAGTGGATGTCTCGCAGATAAGCGATGGCTGAATATCACTTTGCATTGTGCGTGCGGGAATAACTTGAAATTGGGTGAATGCACTGGTGTTGACGCTAACGGTTACTACAGAAGGGTCGAAAGTGTGCTGTTTCACTTGATAAGTGAGTGTATTGAGGCTGGGTTCGGTTAGAAGCGCAGATGTTAAAGCGACAGAGAGTATGGCAGACATAAAAAAGTTATTGAGTGATAAAGTCGGTTGGAGTGGATGGAACTCAATTAAGTTCCATTTTTATTCTCTTTGGCTGCTCTTTAGCGATGCGTTTTCTAAGCCAGCAAATTTAGTTGCCCAGTTCTTCAATTGGGAGAGTGTCTACTTTGATGTCACCATTATTTAAATCAACAATGGCGTGATAAATAAATTCGGGGTCACCGTAATGCTTAAAGGTGAAATGGTACTGCTTTGCGGGTGTCCACAATTGGCTAGGTGGTGCGGGCATAATGTCGTAACCGTCTTGTTGATAGAGTTCCGTTGCCATCACGTAAGCGAGCGCGAGTTGTTGCTCTTCCTTCCTATCTATCGTGGGTTCAAGTGATGGATTTGCTGGGTAGCTTTCTCCATTAAAACTCATCAGGCGATAAGCGCCATTACTCCATACAATGAAATCCTGCCAGCCATTGCGATAACTATCAGCTAGGATGACCGGTGGTTTGACAACTGTCATGCGAGAAATCACCTTGCCTGACTGATCGAATATAAAAGCTGAGCATCCACCGCTGCCACAAAAATACCTGTCTTGCATTAAAACAATGGTTTCTTGCTGCCCATCTTGGTTTAGATCGGCACTGCCCGTTAAGTAGCGCATATCGCTAGCGTCGAGCTCGATGCCCTCCGATGTTAGCAGTTGTTGACTAACCCAAGTGGTGACATCCAGTGCAGCAGGTGACGTTTTGGTGTGATTGGTTTCTATGTCAGGAGAGGGAGATGAGCAACCTGCCACAAGAAAGGTGGCGGTGAGCAGTGAGGTGGAGACCAAGCGATGAGCCATAATAACGAACCAATCAAAGTGAATGTGATTGATAGTATACGCTGCTCCTTTTCTCACTATCTAGTGGAGAAATAAAAAAGCTGGCGCACAGGGTGGCCAGCTTTATAGGTAACATCAGGTATACGTTATTCGCTTTCGCGGTTAAAAGCCCATGCGTACATCAGTTCTAATGCCACAGTTGCACCTGCAAGCGCTGTTAAGTCGCTATGATCATATGGAGGTGAAACTTCAACGACATCCATACCGACAATGTTTACTCCGGCTAAGCCACGTAAGATTTTTAGCACTTTGTCTGAGTTTAATCCGCCGCAAACTGGCGTGCCTGTACCTGGTGCAAACGCAGGATCTAGACAGTCGATATCAAAAGTGACGTACACGGGCTTATCACCAATAATATCGCGCACTCGAGCCACAATGTCTTCTGCACTCAGGTCATTGGCTTCCATTGCGTTAATGACATTGAAACCATGATCTTCTTGATCATACTCGGTACGAATACCGATCTGTACTGAGTGCTTCGGTGAGATTAAACCTTCATTTGGAGCATGGAAGAACATAGTGCCATGGTCATAGCTGCTGCCATTCGCATAAGTATCAGTGTGGGCGTCGAAGTGAATCAAGGCCATTTCACCATGATGCTTAGCATAAGCACGTAAGATTGGCAGAGTGATGAAATGGTCACCGCCAAGCGCTAACATTGTCTTACCGCTTTTTAAGATTTCGCTAGTTGCAGCTTCAAGGCGGTAGGTAAAGTCTTCTGCGTCGCCGCAGTCGAACACCAAATCGCCAGCATCAATCACTTTTGCACGCTCAAATACGTTAAAGTTCCATGGGAATTTGTTTCCTTCCCATGCAAGGTTAACGGATGCTCGGCGGATTGCATCTGGGCCCATTCGCGCACCAGGTCGGCCTGATGTCGCCATATCTAGTGGCACTCCAAGTACGACAAGGTCAGCGTCTGATGAGACCGGATTGCGCAGATACGGTCTGCGCATGAAGCTCATCGAGTTTGAGTAGAGTGAATAATCAGTCTTAGTGAACAAATCATTCATTTAAAAATCCTCTAAGTAGGTGTAGCCCGTTAGGCCACCCTCTAATTCTTCTAGTACGGTTTGCTGCTCACGTGCATCGACGCGTTCAGCGACTAATTCACGGTAGTTGCTGCGAATCTTATCTACATCGATGTGAACGTAGCGCATCATATCTTCAACACTATCGCCTTCATCGATTCGCTCGATGATCGCTTCACCATTTTCATTTACATTGACGACAGCACTGTGCGTATCGCCAAATAGGTTGTGCATGTCGCCAAGGATCTCTTGGTAAGCGCCGACTAAGAAAAAGCCCATTAGGTATGGCTTATCTGTTGTCCAAGCAGGCACAGGCAGAGTGGTTTCAATGCCTTGGCCTTCAACATACTGTTCGATGGCACCGTCTGAGTCACATGTGATGTCGAGCATCACCGCACGTCGATCTTCGACGTTTTCTAACCCTGATAGCGGCAGTACGGGGAATACTTGATCAATACCCCATGCGTCAGGTAGCGATTGGAATAGCGAGAAGTTTACAAAGAACTTATCCGCTAAACGTTCGTTCAGCTCGTCCAAAATCGGACGGTGGAAACGGTTTTTCGTGCTCATCTGGCGGCTCAACTCGAAATAAATTCTTAGTGAAAGCTGCTCAGCCCAAGCGCGTTGATGCAGGTTAAGTAATCCCATCGCGAACTGAGAATGCACTTCCGCCAAATCGCTTTGCGTATCGTTGTAAATCTCAATCAGAGCACGAGCGTTGCTGCCATCTTGCAAGTTCTCCCAGTTGCGCCACATGTTCTGTAGCAATGTTGGGTCATTTGCATCCGGTGCAGAGACAGTCTCTGGATGGTACGCCTCTGTGCCAATCACGTTTGTGATCAAGACCGCATGGTGTGCAGTCAATGAACGACCTGACTCAGAGATGATCACAGGCTCTGGCTGTTCGTATTGCTGGCATACATCGCCAACGGTGCTGACAATATTGCGCGCGTATTCGATCAAGCCATAGTTCATCGAGTTAGACGATTGGCTACGTGTACCGTCATAGTCCACAGCAAGGCCGCCCCCAATATCAAAGAATTGGATGTCTGCGCCCATAGCGCGTAATTCGCAGTAGAAGCGCGCTGACTCATTCACACCATTGCGAATATCGCGGATGTTCGCCATTTGCGAGCCTAGGTGGAAATGCACCAACTGCAGGGCGTCTAGCTGCTCTTCTTGTTTTAGGCGTTCAATCACGGTTAATACTTGAGATGCCGCCAAACCAAATTTGGATTTCTCGCCACCGCTTGATTGCCATTTGCCAGCACCTTGTGATGCAAGACGAATACGAATACCTAAGCGAGGTTTAACACCTAGGCTTTTGGCTTCTTTCAGTACTAGGTCAAGCTCTGACAGTTTTTCTAGTACGATAAATACTTTATGCCCCAGTTTTTCGCCAATCAGCGCCAAACGGATGTATTCGCGGTCTTTATAGCCGTTACATACGATCACTGAGCTCGCTTTTTGCGCCAGCGCTAGCACGGCAAGCAGTTCAGGTTTACTGCCTGCTTCTAATCCCAACTGTTTGGTCTCTAGCTGTGCTTGGCTTTCCAGAATCTCATCGACCACCTCTTTCTGTTGGTTCACTTTAATTGGGTAAACCAGCAGGTAGTTATTCTTGTATTGGTACTCTTCAATCGCTTGGTTAAATGCGTTACAGATACCATGCACACGTTGATGCAGTATCTGTGGGAATCGAACCAAAACCGGTAGGTTGAGCTGCTTCTCTTCCAATTGGGCAACAATGTTGCTTAGTGGAATTTGATGCGCTTGGTCGCTACGAGGTGATACATACACCTCGCCTTGGTTGTCGATGCCGTAGAAGCCTTGGCTCCAGTAATGAACGTTGTAATCAGCACGAACACGATCGAGTTTGGAAATGTTTTCCACATCTAGTCTCACAAAGAATAGGGAGAGTGATACATGAATCAGAAGGACCTGAAATCATACCTGACGCGGCGCGAGTTAGAGTTCGAATATTGCCGGGTCGAGCGCATTAACGGACAAAAAGGCATCAGAGTCTAACAAAATAAATTTGTCGAAAAGATAGCCTAAACTGCATATTCTTTTTCGCTTTATCTAGTCTGTTTTTATTCCCACGATTAATCCAATCAACAGCCTTTATTTGCGAAAGTTGAGCCGTTAAAATGGGCTCAAATTGATTACTTTTGGAAGAACCATGGCAAAACTGACACTTCAAGAGCAGATGCTAAAAGCAGGCTTAGTGAACGAGAAGAAACTGAAGAAAGCGAAGAAAGGCTCAAAAAAATCTCGTGTACAAGCACGTGAAGTTAAAGCTGCAGTGGAAGAGAACAAGCGTTTACAGCAAGAGCGTGACAAAGCATTAAGTGAAGAGCAGAAAGAGCAGCGTCTATCCAAAGAGATCAAGGCGCAGATTAAACAGCTTATCGCTATGAATACCATCGAGCAGAAAGATGGCGAGATAAAATACAACTTTACAGATGGAACGCTAGTCAAAGCACTGTATGTTGAACCGCTTACTCGCGATCAGCTGGCGAAAGGTATTTTGTCTATTGCCCGCACGGATGATACTTACGTGGTGATTCCAAGTAGTGTGGCGAAGAAAATTGCGATGCGTGATGAGAGCGTTATCATTGAACAAAACGCGCCAGCAGAAGATATTCCTGCGGAAGATGACCCGTATGCTGACTTCGTTGTACCAGATGACTTGATGTGGTAATTACTCCACTTTAAGAATGTAAACGACGCTCTACCTCAGTAGGGCGTTTTTTATAACTGGACGAAAATGTTGCTCGCAGCCAGATGAAAGCTAATAAAAAACCAGCCACTAGGGCTGGTTTTTTGAAATCTTAGAAAATCGACGTTTAAGTCAATCTAAAATTATAGTACTTCTACGTTAGCAGCTTGAGGACCTTTTTGGCCTTGCTCAACTTCGAAAGCAACCTTTTGGCCTTCAGCTAGAGTTTTGAAGCCTTCGCCAGTGATAGCACGGAAGTGAACGAATACGTCAGCACCGCCGTTTTCTTGAGTGATGAAACCGAAGCCTTTCTCTTCGTTAAACCATTTTACTGTGCCAGTAGTTTTGTTAGACATGATGTGTCCCTTGTATAAGTTTAATTAAATGTTTGGTGCGCTGAAAAATTGAACTATTAAATGTAACTATGAAGCTAAGGGAAAATCTAACTGTACTGCAGCAGAATGGCTAGCATTCTGAATGATTTACTTTTACTTGAGTTTCACTAATAACCCTGAATAACAGAGCGACGCCATAGTATGCCAGCGCCCTGAAGTAGTAAAGGCTTATTTTCCGTATTGGCGATATTCGTGATCCAATTCGGTAATAAACCCTTGCTACCATTAGTACACCATCAATAAGCTACCGATTGATTATCACGCTAGCTTTTTAAAGATGATTGAAGTATTGATGCCGCCAAACGCAAAGTTATTGCTCATCAAATACTCCACCTCTAGGTCGCGACCTGTACCAGTAATATAGTCTAGGTGGCCACATTGTTCATCTAAAGTTTCGAGATTTAGTGTAGGACTAAACCAACCTGTGTGCATCATCTCAAGGCTCAGCCAAGCCTCGATTGCACCACATGCCCCAAGAGTGTGGCCAAAATAGCTCTTGAGCGAGCTGATTGGCACTTTACCTAACGCGTTGGCAGTCGCATTACTTTCAGCAATATCACCACGGTCTGTGGCCGTACCATGTGCTGAGACGTAATCGATTTTTTCAGGTTCGATGCCAGCGTCTTGGAGCGCCATTTCCATACATATCTGCATGGTTTCCATTTGAGGCTGAGTGACATGGGCGGCATCACAGTTGCTGGCAAAACCGATAATTTCGGCATAGATTTTAGCGCCGCGAGCTACTGCGTGCTCATATTCTTCTAGAACGAGCGTGCCAGCGCCTTCACCGATCACTAATCCATCTCGGCCTGCGTCGTAAGGACGAGGGGTCGACTTTGGTGATTTGTTCTTTAGGCTGGTTGCAAATAGAGTATCAAATACCGCAGATTCGGTTGGGCAAAGTTCTTCACCACCGCCCGCCACCATGACGGTTTGATAACCATGTTTGATGGCTTCATAAGCGTAGCCAATCGCTTGACTGCCAGAGGTACACGCGCTGCTGGTTGGGATAACGCGGCCTTTCAATCCAAAGAAGAGACCAACATTCACTGCTGCGGTATGCGGCATCATCTGGACGTAAGTTGTCGCAGTGATCGCTTTGGTCGTTTTCTCATTGAGCATGACGCCGAAAGATCCAATGGCATCGGTACTGCCTGTGGATGAGCCGTAAGCAATGCCAGTTTGACCGTTGGTCAGTACTTCATGACCGATTAAACCTGCTTGGTTTAACGCGTTTTCTGTGGCAACTGTTGCCAGTTTTGAAACGCGACCCATACCTCGTACTTGTTTGCGCTTGTAGTGCTTTGGTAGCTCAAAGTTATCTACAGGGGCTGCCAGCTTAGTGTTTAGCCCTTCATACTGCTCATAGGATGGCATGTATTGAGTGGCGTTTTCGCATGCGCGAAGTCTTGGTTCAATGGACTCCCAGTCATTACCAAACGCTGTAACGCCCGACATTCCAGTCACAACGACGCGGCGACTCATACTAGGCCTCCATTGACAGAAATAACTTGTCGAGTGACGTAGCCTGCGATGTCTGACATTAGGTAGCTAACCAGTCCTGCGACTTCTTCAGGCTCTCCCATACGACGAAGTGGGATTTGAGGCATCGCATGCTCTTTGACATGTTCATCGACCATGCCAGTATCGATAAGGCCAGGAGCTACGCAGTTAACGGTGATTTTACGTTTCGCCAGCTCAAGAGCTAATGATTTAGTGGCACCAATCACCCCAGCTTTTGCGGCACTGTAGTTGGTTTGACCACGGTTGCCCATCAGGCCAGACACAGAAGCTAAGGTTACGATGCGACCACCTTTTCGTTTCTGAACCATTGGCATTACGCAAGGGTGGAGTACGTTGTAGAAGCTATCAAGGTTGGTGTGGATCACGCCATCCCACTCTTCTTCTGTCATCGCTGGAAAAGCTGTGTCGCGCGTAATGCCAGCGTTATTGACGACGCCGTAGTATGCACCATTCTCTGCGATGTCTGATTCGAGCTTTTCTCGACACTCTTCGCGATTGCTAATATCAAACTGAATCAGTCGGCCGTGACCGCCATTTTCTTGGATGGTATCTAAGGTCTGTTGAGCGCCCTTTTGGTCACCCATATAATGTACTGCAATGGTAAATCCATCCTTCGCAAGTTGGATGGCAATAGCCTTGCCAATGCCTTTACTGGCACCTGTGACTAAGACGTTTCGGGTCATTGTTGACTCCTGGTTTTCATTTCTTCTAATTTTTCTGTTGATGGAACGTAAACGTTGAGCTGGCAAGTTGCAATCGTGTTACCTTCGCTCTCAATACGTGCGGTGAACACGGCCATGCCGTTATCTTCCATCATCTGTTCTGCGTAAATGTCTAGCTGTTGGCCAGAGGCAAATACGTCGCAATGCGAGTTGTAGCGACGGCTGCCAAGAAGGAAACCAATCGGTGGCTGCTGGCCTTTCTGCTTTGCGTGGTAGCCTGACCATGCTGCGACGGATTGAGCCATAAACTCAATGCCAACATAGGCTGGAACTGTTTGGGATTCAGTATCAAAAAATGGGTTCTTAGGCCCAATATCCACCTGACAATGGATAGTATCTTGCTGGATATCTAACGCACGATCAATCAAGATCATGGGCTCATCATGAGGCAGTAGCTGCGAAATGCAAGGATAGTTAGTCATGGGTATAACCAAAAATGAGACTAATGTTATTACCACCAAAAGCAAAAGAGTTACTTAAAATGGCTTTGCCTTCGAGTTGAGCAGGCTGTTCGACTAACGATATTTCGATGTCATCTGCTTTGTCTTGGCAGTGTTGTAGTGGTAAGAGTAAATTGTATTTCAAAATATGCCAGGCTATCGCAGCTTCAGTCGCACTGGCTGCGCCAAGTGTATGTCCAGTTAGTGGTTTGGTAGAACTAACGGGAACCGAGCTGCCGAAGACGCGGTAAATAGCTTTACTTTCCATGCTGTCATTTAGTGGTGTCGCTGTTCCATGAGCGTTGATATAACCCACGTCGCAGGCGGATAATCCGGCGTCTTCTAGTGCCTTTCGCATGGCTTGCTCTGCCCCGTTTCCTTCAGGGTGAGGCGCTGAAATGTGATGAGCATCAGAGCTATCACCCGCCCCGAGGAGTGCGATTTGGGACGGTTGGCGACTTAGCAACATGAAAGCTGCGGACTCACCAATGTTAATGCCATTGCGTTGACCATCGAACGGTCGGCAGAGCTTATCTGACAGTGCCTCCAATCCATTAAAACCATTCAACGTGAGTCGACAAACTGTGTCGACACCACCCACGATAACGGCATCAACGAGACCACTTTGTAACAAGCGCTTGGCGCTAATAAAAACACGACCGCTCGAAGAGCAGGCTGTTGAGATAGAGTAACAAGGGCCAGTAACCCCAAAGTATTTGGCGACAAAGTCGCTGCTGTTACCTAACTCTTGTTTACGGTAGTGGAACTCATCCGGAAACGCGCCTTGTTTATGCTTATAGTCAATGGCCTCTTCACCGTCGGATATCCCAGAGGTACTGGTACCCACAATAACGGCAACACGACTGTTGCCATATGTCGCTATCGCATCCTGTACACTGGGTTCGATTTGCTGCAAAGCAGATAAGGCTAATCGATTGTTACGTGTGTCGAAGTCACAAAGAGGAGCGGGAATGCTGGGCAGTGATTTCACAACACGTCCAACGACAGTCGAGCGCTGGCTATTGAGTATGGTATCGTCTTGTACCATGTTAGATGCTCGTTGGCCTGCTAGACATTGGTGGATAGTGGAATGGTCATCACCCATTGCAGAGTGAAAGCCACAATCTTGAATATATATATGTGTTGATGGGGTTGTTGTCATGCTAGCTGTCTATGGAGTCAATGGCGTCTTGCTGTATTGCAGCGTTTTTATTGTAATGGTGTAGTCGTCAGATAACTGATGGAACCGAATATCACCAGCAAGCTTATCCTCGCTGCTGTATTGGATATCAATCACTTTTTCCCCTTGGCTATCGAAGATGACTCTCGAATTGCCGTCGTCAATAAGTTGCCACCTTACCTTATTTAATGGGGCTTCCCAAGCGGAACTCGGCCAGAGCGTGATCATTAGATTAAATAGTACTTGTTCTGGTTGAGGAAGTACCCCGTTTAGTCCCGCGAGTACGTCGGTCGTAATCGTTTTCCCTTGATAATCAAGAGATAGAATGCGCGTTCCCCATGAGGAGAAACCAGCGAGTACTAGCTTTTCCTCGCCGACTTGCAGCTGAACTGGAAGTTGCTCGCTGCGCTGTGATGAGCTCGTGCGCCAAGTAGCGTTTATCAACTGGCTGGCTGTTAACGAGTAGCCGAGTTGCTCTGGCAACGGTAGCTCCACCGTAATATCTTCAGCTAACTGAACTTGCGGAGGTGCAGATGCAGGGCTGCTCGCGCATCCAGATAGCAGGATAGTTAACGCAATAGCACTGAGTGTTTTTAATTGAGATTGAATACTCATTGCTTCTCCCTAGTAGGTTGTATTGCAAGTGGTGACAGTAACCATGCGACAAAAATACCGCTCAACACTGTCATTCCAAAACTGTGTATTGCATGAGTATCGCTCAGAGCCAATAGACCAAACGACAGTAAGGTGGTGAGGGCTGATAATGTAATTGCGAGTAAAGTGCTTTGACTACGAGCCTTCTCAGCAAAGAACAAAGTGTAATCAATGCCAATGCCGACGATAAGAATGAGCGCCAACAGGTTAAATAGATTCAGCGTCGAGCCAACGGCAGACGCGGCGGCTAAGCCGGATAGACATGCGATTAGAGACGGTAAAACAATACGTATAGCGTGGTGCACGCCATATCGTTTGATGAGTAGCGCGGTGATGATGCTAATCGCGATGGCGAGCAATTCCATGACCTTAATTCGGTAGTCGGCAAACAGTGCTGAGATCTCTTGCGCTTTGTTAAGGTAACTGATGTGGGCATCTTTTTCTGCCCAACTCATTACCGCTTCTACGTCATTCAGTTCGTTTAGAGTGACTACGCTGGCAACTTGATTGTCTATTTCTCCTACGTAAAGAAAACGGACAGGCTCCGAGACCAAATTAGATAAGTAATCTTGTAGTGTGACAGGAGAATACGTGCCATCAAATCTAGGTGTTGATGTTAACCCTAAACTTGCTGCTAGTGTCGCTCCTTGAGTCGCATAGAGTCGCTCAATTACCTGGAAGTCTTGTTGCTGTTTCGTTTGTGAACTCAGGTATTGGCTAAGACTCTGATAGCCTTGAATCACGCCTTGTTGCTGCCACAGCTCTAATGAAGGCGTGATTGATTCCAGCTTTTGCATCAGCATTTCATCGTCGTCGGCGGTAACGACCAGCATCTGTTGAGAAGATTGCAAACCGCTGAGTTCGCTAATAAAGGTTTCTTGCTGTTTCAAGTTTTCCGGCATGGCTTGAAGCTGACGGATATCGTCATCGTAGCGCATTTGACTAAGTGGGTAAGCTGCGGCTACCAAGCAGACTAGCGGCAGAGCAAAACGAGAGGTTGGTTTGGACCATAGGTTTAACCACCATTGCCATATTGCTTTGCCCGGTAAGCTACGTGATTGACTTGGCTTAACCGCCAATATTGGGTACCAAGCAACAACGGTGATATACGCAGCGACAAGACCTATGGATGAAAACAGAGCTAACTGCTGTAAGCCTGGGAAAGGGGCGATAAGCATGCCAAGATAACCGATTAAGCTGGTCGCTAAACCCATCGTGATGGCGGCAAAAATATGTTGCAAACCTTTGTGACTGTTCCATTTCCCTCCATCTGCGAGTCGCTCAGTCAAATAGTGAAAGGCGTAGTCAATGGAAACGCCAATCAAACTTGCACCAAAAACCAAGCTAAAGAGATGCACGCGACCAAATAACCAAGTGGTTACCGTTAATGCGGCCAATAAACCGATGGAAATCGACAGCAATGCAAGTGCTAAAGGGGTAACGCTACGAAACACTAGCGCAAATAATGCGATCACCCCAAGAAGCGAAAATAAACCAATGGTGCTGATTTCAGATTTAGCACTTTGAGTACCGAATTCAGCGTAGAACAAAACGCCCGTATGGTAGATGGTTGCTTGATATTCGGTTGTGATTTGTTTCTCGATGCTTTCAACCGTGGACACACCCTGCTGTGCTGCCAAACTATACGGTGACTGGTTAAGTGTTGCAGTTACGAGTACATAACGCTGGCCTTGGTAGTCGGTGGTTAGGAATCCTTGCTGCAAAGTGAACGCTGAATTTTGCTTTGAAACTTGGGTCAGATAATCGCGAAACAGCAAAAATGGATCGTTTACTAGCTCTTGCCCTGTCACCCCTGAAAACGGATTGTAGATAGACTGAATCACCTGTTGGACTTGAAGGTGAGGCTGCTCACTCAGTCGTTGGCGCTGTTCGGACGTTAGTTGCTGAAATCGATGTTCGAAGTAGTATTTTGCCCACTTTTGCTGTTGTTCTGGGGCGAGTTCCCCTGTGACTTGGCTAAATAGCTCAGTTGCACGCAGTTGATTAGCCAATTGCTTGGCCGCCGTGAAAATAGACTCATCTTTAGGTGCAGTGAGGACAAAGACAACCTTGTCGCTCATGTTACTTGATACCGCTTCGAAAGCTTGCTCAGCAATTGGGTTTTGTTGGTTTTTTGGCAGCAGCTTGAGAATATTGGTTTCAATCGGAGAGTGCTCTGACGCAAACCACTGTTTGCCGAGTAAGGCAAAAAAAGCAGCCACCATCAGTAACCAAACCAGCGCAATCTTGCCCTGATTCAGTTTGTGATTAGAAACTAAATTGTGCTTGTTCAGCATCAGTCAGACCTTGTGGCTCTGAAGTTTGGTTAGTAAAAGCAATTTCGGTCTTGTCCCCACGGAGTTCTTGTAGCTCTAAGTGCTCGATATCGTCTCGACCTTTTAAGGTTATGTGCTGAAAAACCGCGTTCAGCGGGGCCTTAATCGGAGTCAGTATGATATTCCAGCTTCCTTCTTGCGTTGAAAAGCTGATCGTGAACTGCTCTTTTAATGCTTTGGTGTCACCGTGGAATACGGCGAGAAACACATGACTGAAATAGAACGCCATAGGATTTTCTTGAGCGGTAATCGTTTGAGGATCTTGACCTGCAAAAGTTTGGCGCAGTTTGTCTTCGGTTAAGACGAGATGAACCGGAAAAGGCGTTTCTTGTTGCCAGAGTAAACCATGGGACTTGCTTAGGGTAAAGGTACCCTGGGAACTTAATGGCTGGTCAAACATCTCTAAATGACGAGATTGTGTAAAGTCGCCACGTACCGTTTCACTTTGGGCAAGCTGTTGTTGTAGGGAGTTGAGATCCGTTACTTGCGCCAAAGCAAACGGGGATAACGCAATCAACGCTAGCGATAGCCATTTTCTCATGATGTTAAGCTCCCACTTTTGTGCCACTGGTCCACTTTGTCGATAAATACTTTTGGAGAGGCAAAGCACATTTCTTGCTCTTTGATGGAAACGGCGACTTGAGTGGTGTGGGCTTTGCACATTCTCTGATTCGTTTGGGCGTCATAAATGACGTAGTCGACGCGTAAGCGGTTTTCCCATTCGGTTAGCTTAGCGTGGACACGGATTTTATGGTTGAAAGGGATAGCCTTAACATACTTAACTCGCGTATCGATGATCGGCCACATATAGCCTGACTCATTCATCGCTAGGTAGTTGTAGTCGATTTTATCCATCATCACACGGCGCGCTTCTTCAAAGAAACGGAAGAAATTGCCGTGATAGATAACGCCCATAGGATCAGCATCTTGAAATGAGGTGACGATGGTCACCTCAGATTCGAGCGGAAATAGAATCTCTTGATCCATTACGCCTCCGGATAAAGTGACCAGTGGCGTTGCTGGATGCGATCGATAAAGTGACGTAAGTCGTGCTCAAGCGGGCGATCTTCTGCAACAAACTCGAATTCGCTCAGCACAGCATCGCGGATCATCTTGAGGTTATCACTCATATGATGTTCGTCTAGCTCGTTATGGCGGCGGCGGATTTCAACCGCTTGGATACTTGCGAGCAGTGAAGCTGCCGCGACCTGTTCTGTTAACTCTAGAACGCGCAAACAATCTCGTGCAGCAATGGTGCCCATACTGACTTTATCTTGGTTATGACATTCGGTTGAGCGCGAAAAAACACTCGCAGGCATAGTGTGCTTGAGGGCTTCGGCCGTCCAAGCCGAAATACCAATCTGAACCGCTTTAAAGCCATGATTGATTGGTTTACGTTCGCCTTCTGCACCGGTTAAGTTGAACGGCAAGCCGTTGTTGAATTTGTAATCCATCAACTGAGCCATTTGACGATCAAGCAGATCGGCGAGGTTAGCAATGCCCGTTTTTAGGGTGTCCATTGCCATGGCGATATGGCCGCCATAGAAATGACCACCGTGTAATACGCGTTCGTTATCACCATCGATGATTGGGTTGTCG
This sequence comes from Vibrio sp., assembly GCF_984391705.1. NCBI lineage: Bacteria > Pseudomonadati > Pseudomonadota > Gammaproteobacteria > Vibrionales > Vibrionaceae > Vibrio > Vibrio sp. The sequence continues at coordinate 62,507 of NZ_CFHWOM010000002.1, forward strand.
TTGGCGCTGTTCAATTCGTTTTCAATCATTGAGCGCAGCCAAGGTAATGAGTCTTGAACCACACCAATTACATGTGGTGCGCAGCGCAGAGAATAACGGTCTTGCAGACGATCACTATTGCGCGGTGGACGCTCGGCTTTTAAGTCATCACGTAACCAGGCGGCTACCTGTTGCTGACCTGGGTGAGGCTTTACCGCAAACAGAGCTTCATCAAAATGGAAATCGTTGCCATGCATACCCACTGACACCATAGCCGTAATTTTGGTGCAAAGCTGAGCAAGGTATTCAGCGCGTTTGTAAGCTAAACAAGCGAGTGCGGTCATTACTGATGTACCGTTCATCAGTGCTAAACCTTCCTTCGGTTTCAGATGAATTGGTGCGATCCCGAGCTCTGCGAACACGTCAGCCGTTGGGCGCACTTCACCTTTGTATAAAACGTCACGTTCACCAATCAAAGCCGCTGCTAAATATGATAGGGGAGTTAAGTCACCGCTGGCGCCCACAGAGCCTTCTTGAGGAATACGAGGTGCAATGTCTTGGTTAATCAAAGTGACGATTTGATTGAGCAAATCATGAGTAACGCCAGACACCCCTTGAGATAGAGAGCATAGGCGCGTCGCTAATACGGCTCTTGCTTGTTCGTGCGTTAAGACTTCGCCTAAGCCACAGCCATGGAAACGGGTTAAGTGGAGCGGCAGTTCATCAACCAATTCTGGTGGAATTGCTACAGTACATGAATCACCGTAACCTGTCGTTACACCATAGATGACTCCTTCTTCTTTGAGTAGGCGTTCAAGGAAAGCAACGCCACGATCAATCTTCGCGGTAAATTCATCCGAGTTGTTGAGTTGGGCATTTGAGCCTTGCGCAATAGCAACCACGTCTTCAATGGTGAGTGCCTGGGCGCCGAAGGTAATAGCGTTATTGTTTTGCGTTGTCATCTTGCTGATTACTTAGAGTCCAAAAATTGAAAAAATTATACCACTGCAGAGGAGCTTGCAGGGTGTGATGTTCGAGTCGATTAGCGTAGCGTTGAACCACTTCTTCTAATGCTTGCTGACGCTCTTTGCGCGGGAGAACGATCTTGTCGCTGAAATGCTCGAAATAAACGTTAAAGTGCGGAGTTGTACTTGTATCATCGCGTAAGCCAAACAGCAGATATACAGGAGCTTTTAGCACAGAAGCGAGCATGAATGGCCCTTGTGGGAAAGGTGCCGGTTTACCGAGAAAATCTGCCCATACCGAGCGGCTTTCTTTGCTGGTGGAAGTACGGTCGCCCACGATGACTACCCATTCGCCTTGTTCTATTTTTTGCTGCAGAAGGATAGCGGTATCCGGCCCCATAGAGCTGACTTGAATTAGATTCAGCTCTGAGTTTGGGTTAACCGCTTTCATCACAGTATTGAAGCGCTCGGCATGTTCAGTAAAGACTAGAGCGTTAATTTTGATATCTTTATGGCGTCTGCCAAGTGCCCTACATAGCTCAATATTGCCAAGATGTGAGCCCAAGATAAGCACACCTTGTTTTCGCTCGGCCATATCCTTAAATCGCTCTTGACCATGAATGGTGAGATTATCAACGTTGAAATCGCCCTTCCAAGCGGCAAGCTTATCTAGCATAGTGTGACCAAAAGAGAGCAGGTGGTGATAGCTATCAAGGGGCTGGGTTAACTCAATCCCTTTTTCCTGCGTATACGCTTTAAGCTGCTTTAGGTAGATTTCAGACGCGAGCTTGGCTTCTTTGCCTGTGTAGTGGTAGTAACGCATCACCAATTTTAAAATCGCGTTAAATGCTTTACGACCTAGCAGGCTGTATATCGCCAGCATCAGTTTGATACCGATTATCGTGCCTTGCTCTTGGCGTTTCGACCAGTGAGCGTTTGAAGTTTTCGTTCTCTTTCTTGCTAAAAGCTTTGGAATACGTGGCAGCATGCCAAAAAACAAGCGCGTGTGCATCCAGCTGATTTTGACGTTGTCCCACAGAGCATCGAAGTGGGATATCCCACCCTCGGGGTAAATCACGCGAGTCTCAACAAAATCGATCTCCATGCCTTCCCAATACATGCGCACTAGGATTTCTATGTCAAAATCCATCCGGCTACCGATGTCGTACTTGTTAAGCACAGCGATAGTGGCGTTGACCGGATAAGCTCTAAAGCCACACATACTGTCTTTAATGGCGAAAGAAAGCGTCTCGATCCACACCCAAATATGGGTCGCGTATCTGCCATATAAACGAGCTTTGGGAACGCTGTCATCGTAGATAGGTTGGCCGGAAATGAGGTGTTTAGGCTGGCTCTTTGAAGCATCAATCAATTTTGGCAGTGCTTCAACATCATGCTGGCCATCAGCGTCAATTTGAATCACGTGACTGTAATCAAGCTCATGTGCTCGGCGGATCCCTGCCATCACAGCGCCGCCTTTACCTTGGTTTTCTGCCAAAGTAATCAAAGTGACATTGTCTTGACTAGTTAACTCATTTAACGCGTGTTTTGTTTCGCTGTTACTGCCGTCATCAACAATGATAAAAGGGTAATCAAAAGGCTTTAGTGATGACACCACGGCAGCGATTGTGCTGCCATGGTTATAGCAAGGGATGAGGAAACAGGGTTGGTAATTACTCACTTTTCTCACCTAGTTTCATTTTCCCAGATGAGTGAGTCACGATTTGTTCGTCGTGAAGAGAGCTATATTTGAAGGTCAGCTTTTGTTTGGACTCATCCCAAGAGAGTTCAAGAGTCACGTTCATATCAGGTCGAATTGGTTCTTGGAATTTGATTACCTCCATGTCTTTGAAGACGCTTGGAGTTTGAAGGGTCTCAATCGCATAGTGAAGGGCCCAGTCGATTTGGCTTACTCCCGGTAAGAGCGGAAAATGGGCAAAATGACCACGAAAGTCCAAGATGTCCGCATCGACCTTAAATTCAAGGACAGCGTTATTCTCTTTAACTTCTGTTCGGGTGATGGTTGGTTTTCTCTTTTCCATATAATGGTCAAACTTAGCTTATTGGAATTGTTTTTCTATCTCGGCAACTTGTCGTTTGCCTTGGCTGTTCAGTGGGATCTCGTTCATCACACGAAACTTTCTAGGAATTGCTATTGGCTCTAACCAGTCGCGCAGTGCTTTGCGTAACGCGATCCAGAACTTTCCCTTACCTAATGAGGTTATTTCTTTCTTACCTTCTTCAGTAAGGACAATCACAGCATATAGTGCAAGACGATTTCCTTGCATCATAGTAATGACAGCGCTTTCATTAATCCAGTTCAGCTGATCAAGGCGTTTTTCAACCTCGACGAGTGAAATTCTTTTCTCTTCGACTTTCACCACTCGATCTGTTCGACCGCGAAGTTCGAAGTGAAGCTCGTCATGGAAGTGGCATTCATCGGCGGTTTGATACCAATTGTCGCCGTCGATATGAGGGGATTTAAGTCGAAGACATTGCTCACTATTTAACTCGGCGCTGATGCCCGGAAAAAGTTTCCATGGCGAGGATGCAAGTTGTTGCTTACGATAGGCAATACCACCGGTCTCAGTACTGCCAAACACTTCGATTGGCAGCTGGCCAAATATTGCTTGGCTGTGCTGGGCAGCTGCGTGAGGCAAAGGACCACCTGACGAGAACATTGCACGTATAGCGGCTGTTTGGTGCCCTTCATTCAGACGCTTGAGAAGAGCAGGACTACTAATCAGTGTGGTATTTGCACTGGCATGCTGAATGACCTGTTCTGGGAACTCTATGTTTCTGGTTGCAAAAGCACGTCCAGCGCATAGGGGCCACAGAAGGCGGAACAACAAACCATAGATATGTTGATGAGAAACAGTACTCTCAATGCGTGAGTCAGTGAGTTGCGCGCCCCATAGTGATTCTAAGATCTCTATCTCAGTCTCTAATTGGTGGAGGCTCTTCACTATCGCTTTGGGTTTTCCGCTTGAGCCAGAAGTAAACAGCGTGAGGATGATTTCAGCCGTTGAGAGAGCGGTAAATTTCAGATCTTGCTCATCACAGTCGCGCACTAAGGTTTTGCAATCAATTTGCTCAAACGGATTTATAGCATCATCATGCAACAAGAGTTCGAAGTGCTCACTTAGTTCTCGAACCGCTTCAGGCTGGTAATTTCCAGGTAAAACGAGCGATTTGCCTGCAAAGCAAGCAGCGAAAAAGCCAACTGCAAACAAATAGCTATCGCCAAAGCACAGGGCTACTTGTGTGGCTGAGTGACGCTTTAGAGTGATTGCATTGTACGCGACATCATTTTTGAAACTTTGCCATGTGATTCGTCGGTCATCGGCAAAAGCCACTTCACACTCATTATTTCTAGAGCAAGTAAAGAGATGACTGATGGGTGAAAACGATGCTGTATTAAGGCTCATTAACTAGGAATTCCTACGAACAAACTGGCGTACTATCCATTCGATTACAAACAAGCTACCTGCGAGCAAGTAGCTAATGAATCCATTATAGAGTGTCCATACTTCTAACGGTTGGAAACAGGTATAAAGCGCGACAAACCCATTGATAACAAAGAAACCACACCATACCTTAGTAACACTGCGAGTGTAGCGAACGCCACTGGCAGGCAAATCGGGCTCTTGTAAACGGGCTAATCGTTCGATCAATGTTTGTGGTTGTTTCAAACTACTCGCAAATAATATGAGCATGCAAAGGTTAACCACGACAGGATAAAAGGTTAGCCACCCATGCTGTTTAAAGAGCACACCAAGACTAACTAATGTGATACCTGTAAGAGCACTTATCTGTGCGACTTGTTTGAGTTCTTTAACTCGGCTGCGCTGAGCCGTCAGTACACGAACAACCAAGGCGGCGATAAGCAATATCCCCACCAAGGAAAGGCCATATTTATCTATGCCGAAGTATACGGCGAATGGATAGGCGAGTAAGACAACTGCGGACAGAGCTGTCAGCAATTGACGCATTATGCTTCCTTAAGAAGCTCTGTTACCGCATTTACTACGTCATCAACTGTGCGCACAGTGCTAAACTCTGCTGGTTTGATTTTTTTGCCTGTAACGTTTTGCAGGTGTACGACTAGGTCTACAGCGTCAATGCTGTCTAAATCTAAATCTTGGTAAAGGTGTGCTTCAGGCACGATATCCGCAGCTTCAATCTCAAATAATTCTTCAAGTGCATCTTTAACTTGGTTAAATACTTGTTCTTTGTTTACATCTGTCATGAGAAAGTACCTACGAATTATTCGCTAACTTGCGAAGAAATATATTTTGCTAGATTGCTGACCGAAGCAAAATGTTCGCGTGTATTTGAATCATCAGCGTCGATGACAATATTGTATTGTTTTTTGATGGCTAAACCCAGTTCTAGCGCATCAATTGAATCCAGGCCTAAACCGTCACCAAATAACGGCGCGTCAGTCTCAATATCTTCGATTGTGAGATCTTCAAGATTCAATGCATCAATAATAAGTTGTTTAATTTCGTTGTGTAATTTTTCCACTGGGACCTGCTTGTGACTATTGGTTTTCTGGAAAGAGGGCTTCACTTAAATGCTGCTGCAAACGTCGTGCTGCAATATTAGGTGATGTAGTTTGCTCTATAAATGGCTTAACCTCAACTTTATCCTTAACTTCAACGAGGAAAAAGGGCTTGGTTGGGGGGACTTGATACCACTTTTTCTCTTTTGTGAGAAAACTCGGAGTTACCGTAATATGTACTAGACGCAAATCGGTTTCTGTTCTTACAGCGATTTGAGCCGACCCTCGCTGCAACTTGGATTCTACCCCTGGAGTCGTTCTCGTACCCTCAGGAAATACCAGTAGCACATTTCCGCGATCGAAACGTTCGTTACAAATTGAGAGCAAGTCGTCAGGCGTTTCGTTTGGAATATACCCCGCTGCCTTGACGATGTGTTTCATAAATGGGTTTGACCAGATTGCGGATTTCACCAAACAATCGCAACGCTCAAGTTGAGAAGCGATCAACACATAGTCTATTAAGCTAGGGTGGTTGGCGACGATAATACAGTCGCGATCAGCTTTTAGTTTTTCCGCGCCTACAATTTTATAATCAATCGCGCCTGTGAACTTCATCAAGCGACAGAACATATCAAAGCTACGCTGAATTGCTCCCTGAACTCGATACTCTCGTTCTGTTTGGTTTTTGCTGGTTAAGCGTATATAAGGATTAGCAACAAAGCTTAGGCTTAATCCTCCTAAGCCAAAGACTGCGAAGCAAAAACCCGTTGCGATCACGCGCCAGTATTGATTGAGCTTATTCACTATCGTTGCCATACCCATGTTTGTTTATGAGAATCAATGTGCCACGACGGGGCGTCAGAGATGTAGTGACGAATAAAATCTAAGCCTTGCGGAAATGATGGCGTTGTTGCTGAATCTGTGGGTTGATTGCTGATAGAAATCGCATTTCCAGAGCTCAGAATCAAACCTAGAGCGTAGCCCTGAAAATCTTGTTCTTCATATTGGCTGTACACTTCAGGCAAAGGCTCATCAAAATCTATTACCATCACTTTGCTATTCGGGTGCGTATTTAGATACAGCCAGGCTTCAATTAGGGCACTTTGAAAAGTATTGTCACTTGCAGCAATAGAGGTAAGGGGAATAGGTTTTTTCGTTGCTATCGTTGCCAGGCCTGCGGCGGTGTTGTGTACAGATTGAGAAAAGGCCATAGGAGAGGCATCTTCGCCAGAGATGATTTCTTCGATCAGTTTTGCACTGCGGGCAAGCTCTCCATGACGACTCGCAAAAACCAAATAATCAACATCATGCTGTTCAAGTAACTCGATGCTGGTTTGGACTGCCAGCTTACTCAAACTACTCATTCTTCGGCGCATCATAGCAGGAATGGCGCTCACCTGTGCTTTACCGTCGACGGGCCATTGTAAGGTTTGAGACCACTGTTGCCACTCTTCAGGAAGAGCTAAACCATATGAGTGGGCTAACCATGTATCGATATTAAATGAGAAATTTAAGTCTGAATTTGGCATAAGATATTGAATTGTCGGTGTTACAACGAAATACTATTACGGAACTACACAGAAAATAAAGGAATCATCACTATGTCACCATTAAAGTTACTTGGCGCTACGTTATTAGCTTTATTACTTGTTGGTTGTGGGCGTGTACAACCTGTAATGAACGTCGAGGATACTCCAGTTGCGTATAATCTTCAAAGTAAACAAGTTAAGTCGGCTATTATGCAAGCAGCTTCAAACCGTGGTTGGGTTGTAGAAGAAGTCGGACCTAATGAGTTGAACGCGAAAATACACGTTCGCAGCCATTATGCAGAGATCAAAATTCCATATAACGAGAAGTTTTACTCAATTATTTATCTTAACTCAGAAAACTTAAAAGCGGATGATGGCAAAATTCACCGTAACTATAACCGTTGGGTGAATAACTTAAACGTTGATATTAAGCGTCAACTCTCAGTTATCGCAGCGGCGCAGTAATTTATATCGTTACTTTATTAATTATTAAATTAGGTTTTTTTCGTGTTACATAAAAAAAATGACCCATTTAACGCTCTTGAAGCGAAGACAGAAGCTCAAAAACTTTCCTTTGCACCGATTGTTTTCCACACAGCACGCACCTTGCGTGATTTAGGTGTATTAGCCGCACTAGATAAAGCGGGGAAAGAAGGTTTGAGTGCCCCTGACATTGCTGAGCAAACGGGCGTCTCTGAATATGGTGTGAAAGTCTTGCTCGACATGGCGATTAGCGCGCATATCGTAATGTGGGAAAAACCTAATTATTCACTCGCAAATCTAGGTTTCTTTTTGCTTCATGATGGTATGACACAAGCCAATATGGATTTCACCGCGGACGTTTGTTACGCCGCGATGATGCACCTTACCGAGTCAATTACAGAGGGAAAACCCGCGGGCTTGAAAGAGCTTGGTGATTGGGACACCATCTACCAAGGTCTGTCCACCTTACCTGAAAAAGCAAAAGAGAGCTGGTTCAAGTTTGATCATTTCTATTCAGACCGCTCGTTCCCTATCCTATTAGCGGAAGTGTTCAAATCAGAGCCTAAAACAATTGTCGACATTGGTGGTAACACGGGTAAATGGGCGATGCAGTGCTGCGGTCACAACCCAGATGTGCAAATTACGATTGTTGATTTGCCGCAGCAGCTTGAAATGGCGATGGATAATGCTAAACAAAATGGCTTTGCTGAGCGTGTGCACCCATATCCTGCCAACATGTTAGACAAAACTCAGCAGCTACCTGAGCAAGCGGATGTTTGGTGGATGAGCCAGTTCCTAGACTGTTTCTCGCCAATGGAAATCTTAAGTATCCTGAAAAAAGTGAGACAGCAGCTTCGTCCTGATGATTCTGTGTATATTCTCGAGCTATTTTGGGATGCTCAGAAATACGATGCAGCGTCTTACAGTTTGAACGCAACATCTCTGTACTTCACCTGTTTGGCAAACGGAAATAGTCGTTTTTACCGCAGTGATGATTTCCTAGAAATCATCGAGGAAGCTGGACTAGTGATCGAGGAAAGAACTGATAATATCGGTCTTGGTCATACGTTACTGAAACTTAAAGTGCAGTAAATGCGCAGATAAAATAATAATTATGAAAACAGAATCTACTCAAGTTGTTGTCGTTGGTGCGGGCCCATCAGGCTCGACAGTCTCTGCGCTGTTAAAGGCGCAGAATGTGGATGTGATTGTGATTGAGAAAGCGCTGTTCCCGCGCTTCTCTATCGGGGAAAGCCTGCTACCTGCTTGTATGGAAGTTGTCGAACAAGCTGGTATGACTCAGGCCGTTGCAGATCATGGTTTCCAGTTTAAGGATGGTGCGGCATTCAGGCGAAATGGCGTTTACACCCAGTTTAACTTTACCGAAAAGTTTACCGTAGGCCCGGGTACTACGTATCAAGTTCAACGCGGCAACTTCGATAAAGTTCTGGCCGATAGTGCGGAGTTGCAAGGCGTGGAAATTCGTTATCAGCATGAATTGGTTGATTTAGAATTTGTTGGCGGACGCTCTCTGTTAACAGTCAAAAATAGCGCAGGGGAAAGTTATCAAATCGATGCGGCCTACGTACTGGATGCTAGCGGTTTTGGTCGAGTTTTGCCCAAAATGTTGGATCTGGAAGAGCCGTCATGTTTGCCTCCTCGAAAGGCCATTTTTACTCATGTTGTCGACCACATTGATGGCCAGTCATTAGATTACGACCGAGATAAGATTCTGATTTCTGTCCACCCTAAAAACCACGACGTTTGGTATTGGTTGATCCCGTTTTCTAATGGCGTGTGTTCGTTAGGTGTTGTCGGCGAGCCGGAGTTTTTTGAAAACTACTCAAGCGATAACCTTGAAGCGCTTAAGCAAATCACCAATGAAGAACCAGGGCTTGAACAATTGCTGGCTAACGCAGAATACCCTAACCCTGCGGGTGAGCTGGGTGGCTACTCGGCTAACGTGAAGCATTTAGCAACGCCTCATTACGCGCTATTGGGCAATGCTGGTGAGTTCCTTGACCCTGTATTCTCTTCTGGCGTGACCATTGCGATGAAGTCATCACAATTGGCTGCTGATTGCGTGGTAAGACAACTCAAAGGTGAATCGGTTGACTGGGAAAAAGAGTATGCCGAGCCATTGATGGTTGGCGTGAACACTTTCCGTACCTATGTGGAAGGGTGGTACAAAGGTACTCTACAAGACGTCATCTTCCATCAAGATCCGAATCCTCGTATTAAAGCGATGATCAGCTCTATTTTGGCCGGTTATGCCTGGGATACGGAAAACCCTTACGTGAAGAACAGCCAGCAGCGTTTGGAAACGTTAGCCGAAGTGATTCGCGAGACACAAAGTCGCGCTTAGTTTGATATGGCTCAAGGCTGAAAGTGGCTAAATGTTCTCTCTCTGCTCATACTTTAAGGAGCAGATGAGGAGAGCAAGTTATGAAAAATGATCTGGATCCGACCAAAATTTTGCAAGCTTATGAAACGGTCATGGAAAATGGCACCCCAACCGAACATGGTAAAATGTACGAAGGTGTCGAAGCGTTTTCGGATTATGATGGTTACAACGTCTATATGAGAGGTAACGGTGTGGAGTTAAAAGTTGGTTTTCACAATACCTATCACCTTGAATACGACCAAGAGCATCTTCGTGACAGTTTTTTAAAGAAAGTTGCTTTATTAGCGAAGTAGCGGACAAATTCATCTAAAAGCCCCTAACATTTATTTAGGGGCTTTCACATTCTTAATCTTCTTCAACTAACGCTGAATCTTCAGAGTAATCATCTGTCGCTTCAGGTTTATTGCGGCCGTTCAAAGTATGGAAACGTTTACGACCACGAGCGAGTTGAATGTATTTTAGCCAAACTCGTTCAAGCTTGGTTTTTGCTTTGCCTGGGTTTTCCAGAACCTTTACAAAGTGCTTTTCTTCCGAGTTGTCCGGCACAATCTCACCAGATTCTAGGCCTAGCATTGTGTCGCCATAAAGCGTTAGAATTTCTTCTTCAGCAAGCGTAAAATCACCAGACTTAGCAAAGCCTCTCGGAAACTTAGTGTTGTCGTAAAAACGTTTTTTGCCGTGACGAAATTGAGTGTCAGACATTATAGTAGCCTCTATAACCTACATTGATGAATTACCCTAAACGGTACAGAGCGAAAGTTAGGCGTAAATATGACAAAAGAAAAACTAAACCTTTTTATCGTGACTATTGAACAGTTTTATGAAACTTAGGTAACAATTTGTTGAACGAGAGATAAGTTATCTTTCAGTTTTTGCTACTCTTGGAAGATTACACCTAGAGGAAATTAGATGGACGTAAAAGTCTTCAGAACGTTCTTGGAATTGGCTAACGTTCGCCACTTCGGCCGTGCCGCTGAGAACCTTTACATTACTCAAGCCGCCGTGAGTGCTCGCATTAAACAGCTTGAAAGTTATTTTGATACTCAGCTGTTTATCCGTGATAGAAACAATATCAAACTGACCTCAGCTGGGGAGCGGTTAATTGGCTATGCGGAAGTGATGGTCAATACATTGCAGCAAGCGAAGCTAGAGTTATCTCTCGAAAGTGGAAAAGCGCTCCAATTAACCTTGGGTGGCACCCCAAACGTGTGGGATGCCTACTTACAAAACTGTTTGAGTTTGGTGACGGATGAATTTGACGGGTACGGCTTTATGGCTGAGATCATGGGCCGTGAAGCGTTAAATCGCAGTTTGCAAGAGCGCACGTTAGATATGGCATTTGCCTTTGACCAAATCAAAGCAGATGAGCTCAACTGTAAAAAAGTCGCCGATGTGGTGCTGACGTTAGTGTCTACACAAGAAGATGACTTGGAGCATGTGTTCCAAGAGAAGTACGTGTATGTGGACTGGGGGACTAAGTTTGCTTCTGAACATTCAGAGCGTCACCCTAAGATTCCGGCGCCTTATCTGCGTACGTCTACCGCACGTATTGCGTTAGATTTCATTTTAGAAAAAGGGGGGAGTGCTTACCTTCCTTCCTCGATGGTCGAGCCATTCTTAGCGAGTGGACAATTGTACAAAGTGAAAGGGGTAGAGGACTGGTGTCGTCCCATCTATCTGAGCTACCGCAAAGCCAGCACATCGATTGAAGCGATTAAGCAGGTTGAGGAGCTGGTCAAAACGATTGACCCTGTCACCGCTTACAGCCTTCAACAAATGGCGGAGCTCCCGACAGAAGAATAGAAAAAACCTCGGTTCGCCGAGGTTTTTTTATGTGTGAGGTCACCTGTCAGAATTAATTCTAGTGTGCAATTTAGGGCAGTGGAAATTCTGACAGGTGATGTTTCTATCATACTGATTATTTGACTTTATCACGGCAAAAACATACGGCGTATAGCGATGGAATCACAACAAGTACGATAGGCAGTGAGAACAGTAACCCATAGCCTAACGTTAAGGACATTGGTCCCATGTAGACATCTGTTCCTCCTAAGCCGTATGCCAGAGGAAGCAGGCCTGCCACTGTCGTAATAGAGGTCAGAAGAATTGGGCGTAAGCGGCTCACAGAGGCTTCAACTACCGCATCCATTGCCCCCATGCCTTCAACTCTAAGTTCATTGATGCGATTGATAAGTACCAACGAGTTGTTGACAACCACCCCTGTCATCCCTAGTACACCAATTAAAGCAAATAGTGACAGCGCTTGCATGTGGACGACCAAAGCCATCAATGAAGCTATCACGGCAAACGGAATAACGGCCATGACTAGTAGCGGCTGTAACAGTGAGTTAAACATTACCGCCAAAACAAAATAGATGGCAATTAACGCAGCAGGGAAGGCAACCATAAAACCACTCATTGTTTCATTGGTGCTTTCGGCTTCTCCGCCAACATCAATTTTGACGCTTTGTGCATATTGACCTTCAAGTGCCGTAATTAGCTGTTCTGATAGCGTCACGGGCGAGACTTCATCATCGGTGATTTGTGCGGTAACAGTGACTTCTCGCTCTCCGTTATAATGTTTAATCAGACGTGGCGCTTCAATGGTTTCTACGGTAGCTAAACGGCTCAATGGAACTTGCTTACCTTCGGCTGTGTAGATTTTGGTTGATTTAAGCTTCTCAATATCTCGGTATTGCTCATCAAGAATTACACGAATATCAACTTCTTGATCGCCTAGCCAAGTGGAAGAAACACTGTCTCCATCAAAGGCAACACGTAACGCCGAAGAAAGATCTGATACGGTCAAATTGTATTTTGCTAACCAGTCATATTGTGGAACGATGTTCAGTTGAGGGTCTTTTAAAGCCTCATTATTGGTGACGCCTGAAATACCTTGCTGCTGGATTAGCCACTCTGAGACAAGAATGACAGCCTCTTCACGTTCAGCCATTGTGCCGCCAAGTACTCGGATTTCAACGGGTTCCCCAGGTGGTGGGCCGCCTGCATCAATGGACAATTTGACGAATAGATTACTTTGCTTATCTTCTAGTTGAGTATTCAGTTCTTTAATAATGTCTGCCGCTGTTCGATCTCGTTGTTCATAACTGGTTAGCGTTAAAACCCCAGTGCTAACAGGAGATGAGTAGACGATTTCATAACTGACGAGTTCGTTCTCTGGTAGTGATTGAATCGCTTCTTCCAGTGACGTATGTGCGGCTGGGATGAGCTCTAGAGGCGTACCCGGTTTGGCTTCCGTGTAAATCTCGATGTACTTCGCAGCTTCCGAAGGAAAGATGTCAATCTTGAGTGTAGAAATTAATCCCACGGAAAGGGTACTGATTCCAAGTGCAATGACGATAACACTTTTCTTGAATCTAAGGCTCAAGGTTAAGTATTGGCGATACCACTGGCTGACCGCTTTAAATTTGTCTTCTTGGGTATTCTTTTTCTGAGTTTCCAATGCGCGAGATAAATGCGCAGGTAGTGTCAATGTACATTCAGCTAAAGAGAACAGAAGTGCAGCAATCACTGTAATTGGGATAACAGCCACCGCTTTACCCATGGTTCCAGGGATAAAGAACATTGGGATGAAGACAAGAGCGGTAGTCGAAAGACTCGCTATGATTGGCTTAATGACGTTTTTTGTGCCAGCAATTGACGCATCAACGCCTGTTTTTCCACGCTCTCTTTCTTGGTAGATACTTTCTGCGACAATGACAGAGTCATCAACGATAATACCGATAACAAGTAGAAGAGCAGCAAGCGTAATACTGTCGAGGTTCATCCCTAATAGTGGCAATACAGCCAAAACACCCAAGATACAGAAAGGGATAGAAACAGAAACCCAAAAGGCAACTTGACGCTTTAAAATCATACTCAGGACAATCAAAACTAGGGCAAGACCGATAACGCCGTTAGTCGAAACGATTGAGAACTTATCGCTCATGTCACTGGCAAGGTTCATTCCATACCCAAATTGGAAATGATCGGCATAGCGCTCTTGCTCGGCACCAATTAGATTTTTGATATTGTCTATTGTCGTAACAATATCAGCGCTGCCACTATTCGTGATTGAAAATAGAATGGCATTTTGTCCATTGAGCACGCCCATTTGAGTTGCTTTGGCAAAGGTGTCGACAACGTTCGCCACATCAGCGACCTTAACGATAGTGCCGTTGCTGAGTGCTTTGATCACAATGCTTTGAATATCATCTGCAGATTGCACTTGAGTCATAGTGACAATTTTCTTTTCACTGTCCCAAGACTCAACGATCCCTCCTGACTGAGAAAGATTGTGTTGCTGAATTGCAGTGCTGATATCGCTGATGGTGATTTGATAACGGCTGGCTTTCTCTGGATTAATTTCTACCCAGAACTCTCGTTCGTTGTAACCACTCATTGAGATAGAGCTAACACCTGAAACATTGAGCAAACGCTTTTCCAATTGACGAGCATAGCTTTGCAGTGATGCCGTCTCGGTATTACTTTCGGCAAGACTGATACCAAATGTCAAAACTTCAAACGATGAGGTTTGTTTTTGAGTAACCACTGGCGGGTTAGTAATATCTTTTGGTAAACCACTAACACGATCAACCGCTTGTTGAATATCACGCATCACCCTACTTGCGTCTTCGCTAGGGTTTATCTCGAGTTCAATAAATGAATGACCATCGGTTGACTCAGAGAAAAAGAAACTGATCCCCTGTACGGTGCGAAGCTCTTTCTCTATCGGGTTGGTGATATTGAGCTCAACATCTTGAGCGGTGGCACCTGGGTAAAAGGTTTGTATTTCTGCAGTGTCAAAGGCAACATCTGGGTATTCTTGCAGCTTAAGGGTTGTCAGCGCCCCCGCTCCAAGTAGAAGTACCATTATGGTAATAATACGCGCCAAAAAGCTGCGTGTAGCAAAATAAGCAATCATGAGCTACCGACCTTTACTATTGGTTGGAAATATGGGTAGAACCATAGAATGACATGCCTGGTTTTAAGGTGTAGTCAGGGTTTTCGATGTCAATTTCGATGGGATAAGCGTGGGTATTCGCATCCATTTCCACGCCAATACGAGTAATGTTGGATGTCACTTTTCTTTCTGGATGGGTTTCTGGCCACAGTTGTATCGGCTGTCCTACTTTCAGTGACTTAATATCGTGTTCACTGGCCAATAACGTGATTGTTAGCGTATCAATGTTAACTAATTGATAGAGTAGATCTCCTTGATTAACCCAAGCGCCTACTTCTGTATTTCGGCTGACAACATAGCCGTTGATGCTGGAGGTAATTTGAGTATCACTTAAGTTTTGTTTGGCTTCTTGAAGTTCAATTTGAGCTAAAGATAGGTTTGCTTTTGCATTGAGGTAATCCGCTTTAGCGACATCCAGATCGTTCTTGGAAAGACTGTTTTTGTTCACAAGTTCTTGAAATCGTTCAAAGGTAGCGCTTTTCAATTTCAGCTCGGCTTGAGCCAACTCAATATTGGCTTGCTTCTTGGCCAGTTCAAAATCAAAGCTCTGAGTTTTTATGCTAGCAAGCAGCGTATTACTTGCAACGTTGTCACCAGGCTCCAGTACAGCGCTTTTGATCACACCATTAACCTCAGCGACGATGCTCTGTTTGTTGTTGCTTTCTGCTTGACCAATGAGCTCAACCGCAAGCGAAGGAGCTGTGATAAGGAGCGTTGCGATGGCCAAGGTTGATAACTTTGCGTTCATGATGATTCCCTCGTAATTTCTTATAGGAGATTCTCTTCTTGGCAATGTCGAGTTTTTGTCGAATTAGATTCGACATTAAAAAAAAGATCATCCACACTAATTTCGACATAAATTCGACACTGGCTACATGAGCATTGAATAAGCGAATTTGAAGAGGTAAATCATGATTGAAGGCAGTCGTATTCTCGTTGTAGAAGACAATGAAGAGTTACAAGGTATCTTGGCAGATTTTCTAGAGGTGAAAGGTGCTGAGGTGGACTTTGCCAGCAATGGTGAGCTTGGTGTGAATCTAGCGTTGGAAAGTGAGTTTGATGCGATCATTCTGGATGTAATGATGCCTAAAAAGGACGGTTTTCAAGCCGCGAAAGAGCTTCGAGAACAGGGCTGTACCACTCCGATTTTAATGCTGACGGCACTCAATGGACAACAAGACTTATTGTCGGGCTTTGATTCGGGTATTGATGACTTCGTTACGAAACCCTTCCAGTTTCCAGAACTCGAAGTTCGCTTAAGTGCCTTGATCAAACGTTTTAAAGGTCAAGTCGCTCGTACCCAATTAGCATTTGGTGACTTAGTCATTGATGAGAAGATGCATACCATCGTACGCAAGGGAAAGGCCTTAGACATTACTCCCGCCATGTATCAAATTTTACTCATGTTGGTTAAAGCCCAAGGTGATGTCGTTTCCCGTGATGCGCTTATTCATCAATTGTGGGGAGAAGACGTACCTGACAAAGATGTGCTACGTAGCCATATTTATCTGCTACGTAATGTGCTTGATAAGCCATTTGAGTTTCCTATGTTGGTGACGGTTCCTAAATTCGGTTTTAAGTTGGTAGCGAAATGATCTTCAACTATTTCTCACGAAAGAAAACACACGGCAACTCGATAGACGATGTGAAGCATCGTTTATTAATGACGTTCTCATTTATTGCGCTCACTACGTCGTTTTTAGTTTTCTTCGCATTTTCTTTACGTTTAGTGTGGAATGAAGACACCCAGCTAGAAAGCCATCTCGTATCATTTAAGGATATAGCGATCTACCACTACCAGTTGGAACAAGTCAGTTCAGTTTCGGTTAGTCGTCATGTTACTGCCTACTATGATGTTGGCGTCCTTCCTGAAAAGATCAGCGTGTTAAACCCTTTACCTCAGGATGAAGTGACCCGCGTTCGTGTTTACGATAGCGATGGCTTTTTGGTCTACTATCAGCTCTTTGAGTATCAAGGGCAGCAAGTTCCGCTTTACTTGACAGTTGATGCTAGAGCCATGGATTTCGGTGATGACAATTGGGATGTATTGATGATCATTGCGATGCTACTCATGATTTTTCTAATTGCTATTTTAAGAGCTTCACTGAAACGTGTTTTTGATAGCTTGATGTCTCCGATTGCAGATTTAAGTCAGCAACTTCGCATTGAAAAAGAAGGGGATTTCACAACCTCATCACACGCGATTGATGAAATCAACCAGTTAACGAACCACTTGAACAGCTACAAGAAAATGAAGGAAAGATTAGCAAGACAAGAGCTGATATTTGCCAAGTATGCTAGCCATGAGCTCAAAACCCCAATTACGGTTGTTCTAGGCGCTGCCAATCTACAAGGAATGAAAGACGATCCTAAGTTTCAAACACGCCAACGTGAACGGATCTTGAAAGCTGGTAAGGGGATGCAAGATACCATAGAGTTGCTTCTGAATATTGTAAAACAGGAAAATGTCACGACTCAGCAGGTATTTGAATTGAATGCTGAGCAAATCAATCTATCGCAGTATCAAGATCAATTAACCTCAGAGGTCAATTTAACCTTGACTGTCGACAGGCCATGCTCCATGAATTTACCAATAACAGCCTTGAACATGGTACTCAAAAACTTGGTGGAGAATGCGATACGATTTACAGAATCTGGAGCGATTAAAATCAACATATCGAGCGATACGATTAAGGTGTTCGATACAGGTAAAGGACTACATGGCGCATCAGAATCAGAACACGGCCTAGGTCTTTTGATTGTTGAACGAATCTGCAACAGCTATGGTTGGCAGTTCAGTTTGCAAAACAACCCCAACGAACGAGGTTGCTTAGCAGAGCTGAGGCGTCTATAAGCTCATTAAACTTTCAATCGACTCTTCGATACTAAGGTCATGATACGAATGAACCCTTTGGCCATCTGAAGCGTCAATCAATATTCTATGAATATTCGACGGGCCGTGTTCATCAATAATCCCTAAGGTTTGTTCAACATTATCACACGTCATAGTGAGATCATCGCCAAGGACAATCGTGCAAGAGTGCAGGTTCATAGCCAACTTCCTTATTATTTATCATCTGCATTTTTTAATTTAGAAGAGTTTCAACAGATCGCAAATTCATTCAGTTCCGAAAATGGCTAGTATTGTAAGAAGAGTAGATTAGACTAGTTCGTAGTAACGAGTGAGCCATGGGATGTTGGCATGAATGGACAGATGAAATTAACCGCAAAGGAGTGCCAACGAGCACGCATGGCGAGAGATGCCAGATTCGATGGTCGATTCTATATTTGCGTAAAAAGTACTGGAATCTTTTGTCGACCGATATGTCCTGCAAATCTGCCGAAAGAAGAAAATGTTGAGTATTTCATTGAAAAAGCTCAGGCATTACAAGCTGGGTATCGACCATGCTTGCGTTGTAGGCCAGATAGCGCGCCAAGCTCTTGGGCTTGGAAAGGGGTAGAAGCAACCTTGCATCGGGCGCTGCAGCTAATTGAACAAGGTGAGTTACAAACGAGTAGTTTAGCAGAGCTAGCAATACGCTTAGGGATTAGTGATCGCTACTTGAGGCAGTTGTTTCAAACTCATCTAGGTATGGCGCCAAAACAATATGCACTCTACCATCAACTGATGTTTGCCAAGCACCTGCTTCATTCTAGCTCGATGGCCGTTACCGACATTGCTTTTGCTAGTGGTTTTAACAGCGTCAGGCGCTTCAATGATGCTTTTAAACAAGTTATGAAATTAACGCCAAGCCAAATTAGAAAGCAGCAACATGAGAGTCGGGAAACCAACTATATCGATCTGGCTTATAAAGGCCCGTTAGACTGGCAGCATATGTTGGCTTTCTACCGTTTACGAGCAATAGAAGGTTTGGAAAAAGTGTCTGAGAACAGCTATGAACGCTCATTTAGGTTGGATGACGCGAGAGGTTGGTTTCGTATTTCTAAACTTAAAGATGGCGTAATGAGAGTCGAGTTTAGTCTTGATGATACTCGCCAATTGAAAAAGCTCGTTAACCAGTTGCGCCGTATGTTTGACTTAGATACAGACATATTAAGTATCGAAGAGCACTTAAAGCAGCTAGATTCCAACTTTGTATCTCATCCCGGTATTCGGATACCAGGAGTGTGGAATCGCTGGGAAGCCGGCGTACGAGCCATATTGGGTCAGCAGGTATCAATCAAAGCTGCAATTGGTCAGTTGAACTTGCTTGCTCATACGTTACAGCCTGATGGTGTCGATCACTTTCCTACGCCACACGAAGTCTCTGAGACCGATTTAAGCTTTCTTCGCATGCCACAAAGCCGTAAAGATACTTTGCTAAGGTTCGCCAACGTGATGCGAGATACTCCTGATATAGCGTTAGGTGAGTGGTTGTCGATTAAAGGTATTGGTCCTTGGACCGTGAATTATGCCCGTTTACGAGGAGCTTCAGAGCCCAATTGCTTTTTAGACGGGGATTTGGTGGTTAAGAAAGTGCAGCCGCACTTCCCATTAATCAATAAAGAATCGGTGACTCCTTGGGGGAGTTACGCCACTTTCCATTGTTGGAGTCACGCATGAACACACGCTATACAATCATAGAAACCCCGATGGGACAGATGACCTTACAGGCGAATGACGAAGGGTTGCTGGGGGCTTGGTTTGAGACGCAAACCACTCAACCAGAACAGCTCGGAGAATTTTCTGAATCCGATCCTATACTTAATAATGCAATCAAGCAGTTAGGTGAATATTTTTTAGGAGAAAGAACTGGGTTCAATCTGCCGCTTGCTGCAAAAGGAACGTACTTCCAACAAAAGGTTTGGTTAGCGTTAACCACCATACCCTATGGGGAGACTTGGAGCTATCAAGATTTGGCCAATGCGATAGATAACCCTAAGGCTGTCCGCGCCGTAGGACTAGCGAATGGGAAGAACCCGATTTCGGTGATAGTACCCTGCCACCGTGTGATTGGTAAGAACGGTAAACTGACAGGCTATGCGGGTGGTGTGGAGCGAAAAGCAAAATTGCTAGCATTAGAAAGCACGGAGTAAGTGAATGGCAATGAGTTGT
The DNA here is from genome assembly GCF_984391705.1 of Vibrio sp. Lineage (NCBI taxonomy): Bacteria > Pseudomonadati > Pseudomonadota > Gammaproteobacteria > Vibrionales > Vibrionaceae > Vibrio > Vibrio sp. The sequence goes on from NZ_CFHWOM010000002.1 coordinate 82,390, forward strand.
CGACTGGTTACAGCGTTAATCTTGTGGGGAGGCATTACTGCAACACTGGGTGCCTGCTCCGAAGAGAAGGCAATACGTATGCTGAATAAGCAAACCTATCAATTTATTGGTGTGTTTGAAAATCAGTACAACGGCGATCTGCTTGAGTTTTCAGACGCTAAGGTGACTTTTATTCGAGATGGACAACTGGATACAACCAAACCGTTTGAAGTGAAAGACAATTACTTAACCATCACAATGCGCAATAGCTCAAAGGAGAAGCGCGAGGATATTGTGATGCGGATTCATGGTCAAAATGAATTGCTCACATGCAGTGTGTGCGCCAAATATCAACTCGCCAGTACGTGGCAAAAGCGCGATTTCGCGCCTTTGCCTTCGGAACTGAATTAGTTGAACAGATGCGTGTTGAGCATCATATGAACAACAATGCTCGCTGAGTACCCAAGGGCGATAACTGGCATCCACTTAAGATGACCAAAGAAGGTGTATTTTCCGTGTGCTGCTCCCATTAAAGCTACGCCGGCTGCGGACCCAATCGAAAGCAAGCTACCACCTACCCCGGCAGTCAAGGTCACTAACAGCCAGTTGCCCATCGACATGGTTGGCTCCATAGTGAGTACGGCAAACATGACCGGAATGTTATCAACAATTGCTGAAAGAATGCCCACCATCACATTCGCCCATACAGGATCCCACTGGGTGTACATCACCTCTGAGATCATGCCTAAATACCCTAATAGACTTAAACCGCCAACACACATGACTACGCCGTAGAAGAAAAGCAAGGTGTCCCATTCGGCATGAGAGACACGCCTAAACACATCAAATGGAACCACAGAGCCAAGGCGTTTTAATGCATGGTCATCGCGATTGGCGATCGCCAGTGCTGCTTTTTTATGCAGTGAAGCTTTGAGCGTTCTGCGTAAAAAGAACCCAAAAAATTGCAAGTAAGCAAGGCCCATCATCATGCCGATCACTGGTGGGAAATGAAGCACAGCGTGGAAAGCCACAGCGGTTGAGATGGTCAGAATAAACAGGCCGACAATTCGGCGGGCGCCACGTTTTAACTCGACATGCTGGTGGACCACGTCAGGCTTAGTATTCGGAACAAACAGAGACATGATTAACGCAGGAATCACGTAGTTGACCACTGAGGGTAGGAAAAGCGGCATAAATTCGGCAAATGAAACGTGTCCTGCTTGCCATACCATCAAGGTAGTAATATCACCAAATGGACTAAAGGCTCCACCGGCGTTGGCTGCAATAACGATGTTAATACAAGCCAGGTTAATAAATCGCGTATTGTCGCCTGCGACTTTCATCACCACAGCACACATCAACAGAGCTGTGGTTAGGTTATCGGCAATAGGGGAAATAAAGAATGAGAGAATGCCGGTTAACCAAAAAAGGGCGCGGAAGTTAAATCCTTTCCCCACCATCCAAGCTTGGAGCGCATCAAATAATCTGCGTTCTTCCATCGCGCTGATATAGGTCATCGCGACGAGCAAGAAGAGCAGCAGCTCGGCATATTCTAGCAAGTTATGCTCTAGGGCGGCTTTGGCAACCTCAATTTGATCGTATTGCGAATAAACGTAGCCGATCATTGCCCAAATCAAACCTGCTGCGAGTAATACAGGTTTGGATTTGCGAAGTTGTAGGTACTCTTCCAGCATGACTAAGGTGTACGCGATAGCAAAGATGAGCAGCGCGGCATAGCCAATGGTCGATTGAGTTAAGGGCAAAATGTCGCCTGAAGCGTTGGCAGCAAAGGCGGTAATGGGGGACAGCGTTAAAGCGATAAAGACTGACCACTGCAGTTTCATACTTCCACTCCTTTGAAAGATGATTGTTGTTATACCCAAGTAACCTCTTGTTCTTGTTCTTGTTCAAACAAAAAGTCACTTGGGTATAAGCAATGGCCTTATAGTCTAATGGGCTTTTCGTTAAGGGTTTGTGAGATAGGTTTGATCTGTTTGAATTTGCGCCACTTTTTAACGGCAGGTGAAGAAAATATGAATCTATGTGATATGCAATGTTGATTTGTTTGATTGGGAATATGTGCCATTTTGGCTTTAAATCACAAAATATAATAACAAGTAAAAACTTATTAATAGTTCGTTTCACTAATTGATAAGGATCATCCTAACGGCATACTATTTAATTCAAGATCCTATGTGTTCTGTTCCACATAACAAATTACATAGGTGAATTATGTCTGATTCCAATCAAAAAGAGCGTAAAGTCACATGGGGCTGCTACGTCGCATTGGCGTTCGCAGTAGTCTTCTTTTCAGGGTTAATGAAGTCAAATGACTGGTATGGTGTTTTAGATTTTACGACCTTAAACGGCTCGTTTGGTAAGGTCGCTTACGACGTGAAAGAAACGGCAGAAGGCGTTGAAGCGGCGACGACATCACTACGCGGTAAAGGCGGTAGTGGTGCCCGTGATGGCTTTATCTTCGCTTTGACGTTGATCCCAACCGTAATGTTCGCACTGGGTGTGATCAATGTACTTGAGCATTACGGTGCACTGGATGCCGCTCGTAAACTCCTTACCCCTCTACTACGTCCATTGATGGGTATTCCTGGTAGTTCTGGCCTTGCTTTGATTGCTTCACTGCAAAGTACAGATGCAGGTGCCGCAATGACACGTCAGCTTAAAGATGAAGGACGCTTAACCAAGCGAGAAACAGACGTGTTTACCATGTTCCAGTTCACCGCTGGTGCCACCATTGTTAACTTTTTCTCTTCCGGTGCCGTGCTATTTACGTTAACTCTAGCCGATGGCTCGTTAGCTGTTACCTCGTCTATTGGTTTGGCTGTGGCGATCATGTTCGTGTTCAAATTTGTGGGGGCTAACCTATTCCGTATTTACCTCAACATCACTGAAGGCAAAGAGGGTAAACAAGACAAAGACGATGCACAAAACCTTAAAGAGGAGACAGCATAATGAGCGAAGTAAAAGCAAGAAAACCTATGGTGACGGATATTTTCGTTGAAGGCGCTAAGAAAGGTTGGGTGATCGCCACTACGTCAACTGTTCCTAATGTGCTTATGGCGTTTGTGATCATTAAAGCGCTGCAAATCACTGGCGCTCTAGATATGATGGGCACAGTATTTGCGCCAATCATGGCTGTATTTGGCTTGCCAGGTGAAGCTGCTGCGGTTCTTATCGGTGCTTGGATGTCGATGGGTGGTGCTGTAGGTGTTGTGATCACCTTGTTTGACCAAGGTATCTTAAATGGTGCGCATATCGCAATCTTAGCTCCTGCTATCTACTTGATGGGCTCTCAAGTTCAGTATATGGGCCGTATTATGGGCCCGATTGGCACAGAAGGCCGCTACATTCCCGTTATGATTGCCATTTCGGTACTCAACGCTTTTGGTGCAATGCTTGTAATGAACTTGTTTGTGTAGGAAGGAAAAATGAATTTTTCGTTGAATGAATACCTCGAAGAGCTGCGCCCATTAATCAATGTTGATTGCGGCACATACACAGTCGACGGCATCGAGCTTGTTGCCTCTCAGTTCGAGAGCAAGTTTCACCAGCTAGCAGGTTGGCATGTAAAACGTGTTGATTGTGGTAAAGCAGGCGTAGGTTTAGAAATTCGTAACAAACCTGACGAGAGCGATATCGACGTGATGCTGATTGGTCATATGGATACTGTTTTCCCTGTGGGAACCGCTGAGCTGCGTCCGATGACTTGTGATGCTGAAAAAGCTTACGGCCCGGGTGTGTCAGATATGAAATCTGGCTTGCTCAACATTGTGTACGCGATGCGAAACCTTGATCAAAGCGTGCTAGATAAGTTGTCAATTTGTATCTGCATGAATCCAGACGAAGAAACTGGCTCACTTGATTCAGTTGATTGGATTCAAGCAACGGCTAAGCAAGCAAAACATGTTTTGGTGGCAGAAGCGGCGCGTGCTGATGGTGGTTTGGTCAAAGCTCGTAAAGGTATGGCTCGCTATAAAATTACCTTTGATGGCATTGCTGCTCATGCGGGTAATGAGCCAGAAAAAGGTCATAGCGCCATTACTGAAATGGCAAATTGGATAATCTCCATTAATGCGATGACCAATTTTGAATCAGGTACGACTTTGAATGTGGGAATCGTTTCTGGCGGAGCAGGCGCAAACATTGTGCCTGAGCATGCTGAAGCGATTGTTGATGTTCGTTTCTGGAATAACAACGAATACGATGATGTGGATACAGAGCTCAACGCGCGCAGTCAAAACGCCTTTGACTCTGGTGTTAGCATCACTTTAGAGCGTGAAGCGTACAAACCGTCCATGGTGCCAAGTGAGCAAACTCAAGCGTTAATGAGCTTGGTTGAGCAGGCATCACAAGAGTTAAACATCGACATTAACTGGAAGGAAGTGGGTGGTGGCTCTGATGCAAACAACACGGCTATTCTTGGAGTGCCGACGCTTGATGGGTTAGGTCCGATTGGAGCGGGATTCCACAGTGATCAAGAGTACCTGTTACTTGAATCGATTGAGCCGCGCATCAAACTGCTAATGCGAGTTATAGAGAAGATTGCAGGTTAAGTTATCTTCCGAGACAACATGGTAAAGCCCCGACTAATCGGGGCTTTTTTATTCTTCCACAAAGTATGATTTGAGTTTGTCACGCAGCCAGATATTGGCTGGGCTATGTTTCATTCGATTGTGTGCCAATAGACGATATTTAACCGGAATACTGGTAAATGGTGCTTCAAGCACCTGCAGATCCAGTCGCTCGGCAAATTGGTCAGCGATACTTCTCACCATTGCAGCTAAGCAGTTACTGTTTGAAATCATTGTCATCTGCTGGACCAGTGAATCGCATTCTGCGGCCACTTTACGCTCTCCAATCGACTCTTCGGTAAAGTAATCGGCAAGGTAAGCATCTTCACGTCTCATTTTTAATGTGACGTGTTTTTCAGCGTAAAACTGTTCCAGCGATAGCGCTTCGTTGATTCGGGGATGACCTTTACGGGCTATCACGCAAATCTCATCATCACAGAAAAACTCAGAAAAGAAGGAAGGGGCTGAGTAGTTGGCGAAATCGATAGCTAGATCCGCCTTCTGCTGATTGAGGTTATGGATGAGCTTCTCTTCACTCGACAAAGTTGGGTGAAGCTCGATTTCGACATTACCTAATGTGCTATCAGCCTCGATTTTAGGTAGGAGCATTAGCATCATTGGTTCAGTCGTATAGACCACAAAGCGCCGAGAGTTCGATGTGCTAAAGCTTTCAATCCCTTCAATCGCATTATGGATTTGGCTTAAAGCGGGTTCAATTTGCCGCGCTAATTCATGAGCTTGGTGTGTGGGTGCAATACCTCGGCCAGAACGAATAAACAATTGCACGCCTAATTGATGTTGTAACCGCTTAAGAACGCCACTCACACCCGGCTGAGTTAATCCCAGCACTTCCGCGGCTAACGTAATCGAGCGATGTTGGTAAACGCTAAGGAAAACTTTGAACAGATTCAGATCGATTTGGTTATCGTGCACGGTTTCTCCCTAATACATAACGAGTCGCGATGTTTTGTATAAAGTCTCATGTATGTATCTTGATGTGTCAACCGAATACATTAGTCCTGTACCCAATAATGAGAGACTACGAGGTTCCCTATGACACACCGTTTTGCACCCTCAGCGATTTCACTTGCACTTATCGTTTCATTCTCAGCGTCGGCAGACTATGCGAGCTTAGACACTTATCAAGGTAAGGCTGCGACAGAGCACACCAAGCTTGCGAATGCGACGTTGGCAAAAGAACTGCCTTGGCAAGATGTCAGCGCATTCGAGCGCACGCAAAAAGGATTGATTGCAGAGTTTGGAACTCATGAAGCGGGCGAACTTAAGAATCGTTTTGAATACATGGCTGAGATGGGCGTTGATCAGCTTCCGGCTTCGGTTAACCCATCAATTTGGCGTCAAGGCATGCTGAACTACGCGGCTGGTGGCTTGTATCAAGTAACCGATGGCGTCTACCAAATCCGCGGTGCTGATTTGTCTAACATGACAATTTACCGCACAGATAATGGATACGTTATCCACGATCCACTGTTATCAAAGCAAGCTGCGGCGGCTTCTTGGGAATTTGCGAAAATGCATCTGCCTAAAATCAACGGTGAGCACAAGATTACCGGCATGATCTATTCTCACATGCATGCTGATCATTTTGGTGGTTCACGCGGTATTTTTGAATCAGGTGATTTCGTCGAAGGCGCACCTATTTACGCTCCAAATGACTTTATCAAAGAGCTAGCTGATGAAAACGTGATTGCAGGGGCGGCCATGGGGCGTCGCGCTAACTATCAATATGGCACAACGCTAGATAATAACACTCAAGGTATCGTGGATAACGCCTTAGGTCTTGGCACTTCTCGCGGTGAGGTGACCTTAGTCGCACCCACTCAAGAAATTGAAGAGCGTGAAAAAGTTATTTCCATTGACGGCTTAGACTTCCACGCGATTAACATGCCAGGTGCCGAAGCGCCTGCTGAGATAGTGCTCTACATTCCTGAGTACCGCTCACTGAATACGGCTGAGCTTACTTACGATGGTATGCACAACATCTATACTTTCCGCGGGGCAAAAGTACGTGATGCCTTGGTTTGGACTAAGTACCTGACAGAACTAAAACTGCGTTATGTTGATAGTGGTCTAGTCGATAACATCCATGCTGCGCACTCTGCACCTGTATGGAATGATACGAAAACAAAGACCAATGAAATTGCCGATTACATGACGCTGCAACGTGATAACTATGGCTTCATTCATAACCAAGCAATGCGCTTAGCTAACCACGGTGTGACCATTCATGATGTTGGTCGCGAGATTGAGAAGATTGTTCCTCAATCACAAAAAGATACATGGCATACCAATGGGTACCATGGTTCATACAGCCATAACGCTCGCGCTGTTGTGAACCTATATCTGGGCTACCATGACATGAACCCGGTAAATACTAACCCTCTACAAACCAAAGAGAAGTCATGTGTGTATGTAGAAGCGGCAGGCGCAGAGACACTGTTCAAAGCGGGTAAAACGCACTTTGCCAAAGGGGAATACCAAGAAGCGTCACAACTGTTTAATGATTTAGTGCAATGTGACCCAAGCAATATTAACTACCGTTTTGCATTGGCGGACAGCTTCGAGCAGCAAGGTTACCAATCAGAAACCATGGCTTGGCGTAACTCTTACCTACAAGGTGCTGTAGAGCTGCGTACTGGTGATATTCAACCATCAATTAAGTTGGCGTCTCCAGATGTTATCGCGAATACACCAACGGGTATGTTCCTTGACTTCTTAGCAGTGAGATTGAATGCGGAGAAAGCAGAGCAGGCAGATCTAGACTTCAGCTTCGGTATTCATCACCCAGACTTGAATGAGTCATACTTTGGTGAAGTATCGAATGCCAACATGGCCAACATTGAGGTGGATGAACTACCTAATACTGATGTCACATTAGAGATCAGCAAAGCAGATATGACGGCGATGGTATTAGGCCAAACAAACTTAGAAGCTTTAGTGAAATCCGGTAAAGCTAAGTTGACGGGTGATGCAAGCCTAGTAACGAAACTGGCAGCCACACTGGATGACTTTGATGGCATGTTTGAAATCTTACCAATGCCTAATAAGTAATCTGGCCACAAGAATAAACTTTAGCTATCCAACCCCTAGTCTCACAGGCTAGGGGTTTCTTTTTTAAAGTATTCTATGCGGTGATGAATACACGGCAGACAATGCTCGGCTTACGCGTGAATAGACAAACAACTTTCTGAAATTCAATTAATCATATGACACTTAGTAGATATTAATTCTCATTTTCATTTCTGATATTATCGAGCCAGATTATTCTTTATGACGTAACTCATGGCTCGTACTTTCTGCTCCAGTTCATCATCAACCGCTTTTACTCGTATAAATCGCGTGTTGAGTTATATCCATACTCACCTTGATCAACCTTTGTCGTTGAATGTTATTGCTAAACAAAGTTGTTGGTCTCGATGGCAACTACAGCGAGTGTTTCAAGAACAAACGGGCTTATCCGTTGCCACATATGTACGCGAGTTGAAACTCAGTCAAGGGGCAGAACGCTTGATCGACGGGACAGAGAGAGTGATCGATATTGCCCTCGATTTAGGCTTTAGCTCGGAGATCAGTTTTAGTCGTGCGTTTAAGCAGATGTTTCAAGTTAGCCCCAGAGCGTATCGTAAGCTCGGGCGCAGAACGGGGGTTCGTAAGCCTTTTGAAGCGGCTTCTTTCAAGGCATTGCAATCGGCGGATAGATTTATTGAGGTCAGAGTGGAAACAAGAGAAGCGTTTTCTCTACTTGGAATCAATGAACGAATAAACGGTCTGTTTTCTCTGGCTCCGGATTTTCACGTTAAGGTCCCTGCGTTGTGGCAAAAATTGGAACAGCATGCTGAGACTCTTGGTCAGCATACGGCTGTGGGGGTGGTGGATGTTACGCAAAGTCATTTTGATGGCAGCAACATTTTTTACTGGGCAGGAACGGAGGTGGATGAACAGTTTAAGTTTCCTGAGCTTCCCGTCTTGATGGAAAAGGAGCTGGAGCTGTTAAAAGTTCCTAGTCAAACTTACGCTGTTATAAAGCACAAAGGATGTGTGAGTGAATTACCTAGTACTCTGCAATGGTTCTTACTCAATTGGCTACCTCAATCTCAATACCGAGGCATTGACGGTTATGAGCTTGAGCGATATCCCGCCAATTATCGGCTGATGGGGGAAGAGGCGGCTATGGAATACTGGGTACCGATTGAACATCAATAATGATTTGGTCAGGTTGCACCAAATTGTTAACTTTCTGTGTTTCAAGTTTGTAAAATGCAAATGAGATTTATTCTCAAAACAAGCATTGGTACTTGAGGGACACATGACAACTCCAACTAAATTTCAGCGCTCTGCATTAACACTAGCGCTTTTCGGTGCGCTTTCTGCGCCTGTTATCGCAGCTGATCAAAATTCAGAAGAGACGACCGTATTTGATACCGTTGATGTATTAGGTAAAGCTTACCGCAACACCGCCACCAAAACCGCGTTAAAACCAGAGGAAACGCCGCAAGGCATTACGGTTATTGACGGCGAGCAGTTGGAGCAACGCGGTGTTCAGTCGTTGAGTGAAGCCGTGCGTTATGCTCCTGGTGTGGTCACCGAGACCCGTGGTGGTGTCGTCACCATGTACGATACGTTCATGATTCGTGGCTTTAGAGCGAATCAGAGCTACTACGACGGTTTAGTGCTCCCTCTCTTGAATGGTTGGAACCTTCAGCCGCAGATCGATCCAATTGCAATACAGCAAGTTGAAGTGTTCAAAGGGCCAACATCTGTCTTGTATGGCGCAATGTCGCCAGGTGGCATGGTCAATATGGTGGCAAAGTCACCTCAGCAAGAGCAATCAACCAAAGTGGGCTTAGCCACGGGCTCACATCGTTTGATGCAAGTCTCATTGGATTCAACGGGTCAACTTGGCGAGAGTGACGTTTCATACCGACTACTGGCGTTAGCGCGCAAAAAAGACAGTCAAGTCGATGGTGCGACAGAAGAGCGCTATTTAATTGCTCCTTCGTTAGATTGGCAAGCGACAGACAGAACTTGGATTAACGTTAATCTTTATTACCAAAAAGACCCATCGATGGGGATTAACTCCGCACTGCCTTCATCTGGCATGTTTGTGGATAATCCCAATGGCTCAACATCGCCATCCACATCCATCGGTGCTGATGATTGGAGTACCTTCGAGCGTGAAGTCTTTATGCTTGGCTATAAGATTAATCATGAGTTCAACGACAGTTGGAGCTTTCTACAAAACGCGCGCTACCTCAATGCTTCTTTACTACAAGAAAACACCTATCATGGTGCGGTTTATACAGGGGCGGTATGGGACTACAACTATTGGGATCCAAGTACCGGAAACATTCGCTTAACTGCTTATAGCACGGAAGAGGAATCCAAAGGTTTTACTATCGACAACCAGCTGTCTGGTTTGGTCAATACGGGCAGCGTCACTCATAATCTACTGCTTGGCATCGACTATCAAAATTTAGACGGCGAATCCATTTATACCGTCTTTGACAAGGTGTACTGGAACAATGTGTTCAACCCAATAAATGATTACGTTAACCCTAACGATATGGGTAACGAATACGAAAATGTGGATGAAATTACCGTCGACCAGTTAGGTTTCTATCTGCAAGACCAGATCCGTTACGATAACCTAGTTCTTATTGCGGGTGGCCGTTACGATCACTATCGTTCAACCAGTAAATACAATGGCAATAGCACCAAAGCTGATCACAAGCAGTTCTCATTTAGAGTTGGTGCTTTGTACGAATTTGGGTCAGGCATCGCACCATTTATTAGTTACGCAACCAGCTTTGAGCCTCTTGCTGGAACAAACTCGGCAACGGGAGACCCGTACGATCCAGAGTTGGGTAAACAAATTGAAGCAGGAGTGAAATACCAATCAGATGATGGTAGCCGCTCCCTAACTACTTCACTTTTCCAGATTACGAAATCAGATGTGCTGGCTGCCGATCCAACCAATTTCCAGCAACGTATCCAAATCGGTGAGGTGGTTTCAAAAGGTGCCGAAATCGAAGGACGTTGGTTCGCTAGTGACAGCTTAGATCTGTCTGCTTCATATACTTACTTAGATATGGAAGTGACACAAGCCGGTGCAGACGAGCAGTTGGAAGGGACCACTCCGATTTATGTGCCTACCCACAGCGCAAATCTTTGGGCGAACTACCAATTTTACGCTGGTGCACTAGCTGGAACTCGTCTAGGCGGTGGTGTTCGCTATGTAGGTAAAATGGAGCGTGATGCTTATAACTCCGCAGGTAGCGTTCCTTCCTATACGTTGTTTGATATGTCTGTTGGCTATGAGTTAGGGAATGCGTCTGATTCATTAGCAGGTGCGACAGTCAATCTCATCGCAAACAACGTGTTCGATGAAGAGTACTACTCATGCTACAACAACGATAACTGTTGGTATGGTGCAGAGCGCAGTGTAGAGCTAAATATTAACTACGAGTTCTAGGGACACTCATCCGATTTGACAGCGAAAAAAGGCAGCCAGAGCGCTGCCTTTTCTTTTTTAAACAAACTATTACGTTCCTATTTTGACAATAAACACAGCGGTGAGTTAAGGTGCGAAACGCCACACTAATAGGAGCCCCCATGAAGTTTAAACACGCAAGCATTTTGGTTACTAGCCTTGCTCTGACATTCAACGTTCAAGCGAGCAGCAAAGATAACTGGGAAACATTCAGTGATATTGGTGCATACGGTCTCGTTGGTGTGGCTGCTGCGGTTCCTCTCTATAAGGGAGATTGGGAAGGCTTTAAGCAAGCGGGATTCAGTATTGGTACTGCATCGGGGATTGGATTGATTGGTAAGAATACCATTGATGCAGAGCGTCCTGATGGCAGTGACAACAAGAGCTTCCCGTCAAACCACACGGCAAATGCTTTTGCTTCAGCCACCACCTTACACTTGCGCTACGGATGGGAGGTTGGTCTGCCTGCTTACGGTATCGCAACTCTAGTTGGGGTTGGTCGAGTAGAAGCAGAAAGACACTATTGGCGTGATGTAGCAGCAGGTGCAGCGCTAGGAATTGCGACGGGTTGGTTCTTCACTGAAGCTTACGATAGTTCTGTACAGGTGATTCCTTGGGCTACCAGTCAAGGAGCAGGAGTAAATGTCGCGTTTAGTTGGTAGAGATATTGAACGAGCAGCTAGTGGAGTTTGATACGGCCGAGATCTTACCGCCATCCTTGTTGCCACTTTTCACTGTTTTTCAAATCTCTCCAGTCAATGGAGTATTCGTTTTTTGACATGATTGCTTCAAGGGTGCAGATAATCACTGCTCCCTCTTCATCAAACTCAACCTCTGAAACCAAAAAGTGTTTTTCTTTATGTTCTGGCTTGATGGCTGTCCACTTACTGTTGTGAAGCTTCGCCGGGTTAATACGATTCATGAAAGGCCTTTAGTTATATGGTTTATTTAAGAAAACTAGCCTTGATACGAATGAATGCTTGGCGTGGTTCAGATACAAAAAAACCAGCGGTGCTTGCCGCTGGTTTTTGCTTTATTGAGAGGAGAGATGTGCGTTAAGCTTCTTGACGCTTAAGATGCACTTCTTCTTCTTTAACGCCAGCCATTGGGTCGTTGAAACGCTCTTCATCAAGCGCACCTTCAGACTTAGCTACAATCACAGTCACGGCACTGTCACCAGTAATGTTTACCGCGGTACGAATCATATCCAGTAGACGGTCAACACCCATGATAAGAGCGATACCTTCAAGTGGCAGGCCAACTTGGTTTAGTACCATTGCCAACATAACCAGACCAACACCAGGCACACCCGCTGTACCAATCGAAGCTAGAGTCGCAGTCATAATAACCATTAGGTAATCACCCATGGTTAGGTCGATGTTAAACGCTTGAGCGATAAATGCGGTGGCTACACCTTGCATGATTGCTGTGCCATCCATGTTCACCGTTGCACCCAATGGTACAGTGAAAGAGGATACGCGGTTTTCTACACCCATGCGGTTTTTCGCAGTTTCCATGGTAACTGGAATGGTCGCATTTGAAGAGGCAGTAGAAAAAGCGAACATAATCGCGTCTTCCATCTTCTTCAAGAAGGTGATTGGGCTAAGACCAGTGAAGCCTTTTAGCATCACGCTGTAAGTGACTAGGCCGTGTAGAACTAAAGTTCCCGCAAGAACCAAGAAGTACTCAGCTAGGTTGATGATTGCGCTTAGACCAAGGCCGGTAAACAGCTTCGCCATCAGGAAGAACACACCAAATGGCGCTAGGTTCATCAAAATAGCGACCAACTTCATGATGACTTCGTTTAAGTCAGAGAAGAAGCCTGCGATACGCTCACCTGGCTTACCCGCAGCACTGATGGCAATGCCAAACAGAACCGCAAATACGATGACTTGAAGTGTTTTACCTTCGGCCATAGCACTGATTGGGTTGGTCGGGAACATATCGATGATCACTTGACCTAGTGATGGCGCTTCCGCTGATTTGAATGAGCTTGCTGCCGTAAGATCGGCACCAGCTCCTGGCTGGAATAAGTTACCCATCGTTAGGGCAAGCGTAATCGCTACAGCGGTTGTGGTGACGTAAAACGCGAGGGTTTTGCCGCCCATGCGACCAAGTGTAGAGAGATCTTTAAGCGAGCTTGTACCGCAAACAAGTGAAACAAACACCAGTGGGACTACAAGCATCTTTAAGCTGGCGACGAAAATTTGTCCACCAACTTCAAACAGTCCATTGACGATATATGTGTCGACAAATCCGTTGTCGGCAAAGAGGGTGCGAATTGCAAATCCTGTCAAGATACCCGCGACCATGCCTAGAATAACGCGGCTAGTCAGCGACATCGGTTTCTTGGTATTCATAGTGAACACTCCTTATAGTTATGCACCTTGAGTTCACTTCAAGGCGTGCAGGAGGTTAGCAGGCGAGTTGATAATTCAGAAAGCAAAAAAGAGGTATCGATTTATAGATGTGATCTTAATCACTGGTATTTTGTGTTATTTAACTAATTTTTAACCAGTATGATTAACGGAATATCCTGTTGGTTATCATCTTTAACATGCAAAATGCTGCTCATTAATACTTTGTTACTTCTCATTACTTGAGAAAGTGGATGCATATTGCAGTGGCTAACATGAAAAAGTGCATATATAGTCAGGAGTTATGCAGTCTATTGTGATGTGCAGTCGTTTATGAGTAGTGGTTTGCAGCAAGCCAAGCTCAATGACTCAGCTTGCTCTAAGTACCAATCAATCATTAATGGGGTTTGGTTTAATCCTTAGCTCGCGCATTGCCTGGCTGTCCATGCGCTTGGAAAAATCAGCAAGGGGTTGAAAATCTTGACTGCCCCAGTGAGGATTTTCGCGGTATTGCTGCGGTAGTGCAGTAAACGCCTCTTCCTCATCAGCGGCGACTAAACTTAGTGTTAACCACTCTTCTATTGATTGGTTATCAACGAATTTGTTAGTGAGGCTCAATGGGTGCGTTGATCCTGGATAGTGAGGCGTCAATTCTAGCCCAAGATGGTAATCACGGTAGATAACAGCCCACTTGTTTGGTAGCCTTTTTGAGCTGTCCCACCAAACGCCATCCAGTTGTTCAATTATTTCTTTACTAATGGATTTAGACACTGCTTTCAGTTCAATGAGCGTCTGACTTACCGCTTTGTCCATCGCCACACCAAACTGTTTAGCAGTTAAGTCTGGTTGGTTTACTAAGATCTGCTTCGCCAACTTGGCTCCGAGCATATTCGAATAAAGATCTTCTGATGAGAATGCGGAAGCGAGTTCATCAAAACCTCCAACCGAAACCATACCAAACCACTGAGCAATCTCATGCCACTGCGCTAAGCGAAATGCAGTCAACGCTGCTGCTTCGGCGCTGTAACGCACTTTCTGTTCGGCTGTGAGAAGCTTGGATTGTTGGTGCCAGCTTAGTCGGCGTAACCGCAGCTCTGCGGGCAGGTCGATTTGGTGGTTCGTACCTAAGTAGCGCTGATTGAGTTTAAACAGGTAATAGGTGTAATCAGCGGTATCACGCACGTGCGCGGTATCGATAAAGCCACCCAGTTGGGTAAAGACTAGGCCATTGGTCTCATCAGCTAGCCCCAGAAGGCTACCAGAAACTGACGTACTGCCATCATTATAGTGATGGGTACCCACCTCATCACGGTTAACTACGTTTTCCAATGAGAAGAAAGGGACAGGTACTTTTCCTAACTGTGCTTTAAGGTCAACGCCAAACGCACAGCACGGCCTAACACCAACAGGTGCTTTCAGCTCATCAGCTTGGGTGTTAACACTCAGTAACGCTAACAGTAGTAGTGCTGTCTTTTTCAAATCGGGCTCCTCTAAAATGCCTCGTTTACTTGGAAATAAAAACCGGTGCTTTGCTTTCCGAACCCTAGATCAATACGAACGTTAATCCTAGCCTTGAACGCAAATCGATAACCTATGCCTACAGTAGGTAGCCATTTCTCATCAAATAACGCTTGGTAACTTGGCGCGACATTACCTGCCCCGAGCCATGCGACCATTCCATGACGACCGGATAGTGTGTGGCGTAGCTCTACTTGGGTCGACAATTGATGTTTATCACGGTATTGCCCCTGATAGTAACCGCGCATACGCTCGTCATCCCCCAGTTGGGCATAATCAAACCAAGGTGCGTCGCCGAGTATTGATTGCGAATAAACTTCCATCGCAATAATGGTGTCATCGTCTATTTGCGTGTAGCGACGAGCATTGACGGTCACGTGATCATAACTTTGATCACTGCCTAGTGAGCCTCGGTTCGCGATCCATTCGACGTCAATAAACTCACCCGACTGCGGATTTGGCTCAAAGTCACGAGTATCATATTCAAACCCGATGACTACCCCACTGGCTGTTGAATCATCAAGTGCGCTTGGAAGCGGGTTGTCGCCAACGTCTTCCATCTGGCTAAAAGATTGCCATTTAACCCCAGCTTTGGCGTAGAAGTTGTCTCCGACCTCATAGGCTATTTTAGGGTTGAGCAGTAATCGTTGGCCCTGATACTGAGTTTTGTTTGTGTCACTTTCTGCGGCTTCTTTCCCAACCCCCCAGTAATAACCAGGAGTGTGGCTGATCCACGCTTCGCCAAGTAGGCGGAGTTTATCTTGCTGCAAATAGGTTCGGTTGTTTACGCCAACCCCATAGGATCCAGAGGTTGAGCCATACGATGTAACGGTTAACGTGGAATATGGATCATTCGCTTGCCAGTTACTTGGTGTGTATAAACCGACGGCAGCGATACCAATGCCAAATCCTTGCTCTGGATTGACAAATGGACCCGGAAGTACACCCCAATCGATAAGCTTACTGTGGTCGACGCTTTCACTTGATCCTAGTTTGGTCAGAATATCTTCTAGCCAGTCGCTGCTCTTTTCAGTTGCCATGACCGAAGGAGTCAAAAGGAGGCTAGTGATCACTAGTCCAAAACTAACTTTCATACTCACTCCTTAAAAGCGGCGATCCAGCGAGACAAAAAAGCTTTGTCGTTCGCCAAAGCCAGCTTCGCCGAGCACATACCAACTCGGACTCAACTGATATTGAAAACCTGCGAGGCTATTCCAAGGGGAAGTGAGGTGCTGTTTAACTTCGAACTGCCCTTCAAGGCCAGCAAAGCTGCCACCAAGGTCTGCAATCGATCCTGTTAGGTACTGCTCCACATTTTGGTACATGCCACCCACCCATACGCGTAGCGGCCAACCTGTTTGATGAAAGTCATAACCAACACGAGGTGAGACAACAATGGCGTCAATGGTTCCATCAACAACGGTTAATGTGGTTTGGGTAAAGCTTGCATCAACGAGGCTAAACCAGTTACCTGTCCCCCCGGCGAGTACTAAGCCTCCGCCAAACGTATAACCGTCAAGATCCAATTGAAAGCTATCAATTTTAGTTGTCATTAATGGTTTGGATGTGTTTTTTAGCCCTACTGATACGTTGACGTCTGTTTCTGAGTAACCGTCAAGCTTACCTGCTAGAGCGTACAAATTTAGAAATGGGAATAGCCAAACATCAGCGCGCAGAGTAACGACATTGGTCACTTGTTTTCCTGGTTCCGCTTCCATTTCTATGTCGGCGTACTTATCGATCAATTTATCGAGAAATGGTTGACCGACTTTCAAATTATTGAGTGCGATAGAGTCGACATTGATGCCTTGTTGCATCCCCATATAGCTAAGGTTGAAGCCAATTGGTTTTGGCAGTTCATAGCCTAGGGCTTGGGCTTGCTCTTTCCAAATCGGCAGAGAAATTGAGTCAGAGCAAGCGTAAGAAGAGAATAGGCTGCAAGCAGTAAGGAGAAAAAAGCTGCGTTTCATAGTGTACATCAATGCGTGTAACAAGAGCTCTGCGCTTCAGATTGAAGCCTTGGCGCGAGGAGTTACGTAGTAATCAAGCCGCTAAGAGAACCTCTAAGCGTTCCTATGTGAGTCAAAGAAGATACAGACTCTAAAAAAGTGAGCGCATCATACTCCTCAATTTTTAAAAGTAAACTTTTAAGTATACTTTTTATAGTTGTCGCTTATAATCCGCGCCCAACGTGTTGAAGAGGGAAATAACCGTACATGAAACTGTCTGAGAAGAAGCGAATTGCTCTAATTGAAGCCGCGCAAAGTGAATTCATTGAATATGGTTTTTCTGCGGCCAATATGGATCGTGTTTGTGAACGGGCGGGGACTTCGAAGCGGACTCTATATCGACATTTTGCCAGCAAAGAAGTGCTTTTTTTCGACGCGGTAAAAAGTGCGCTAGATACTCGAGATGCGGCACTAACGCTGAGTTATAACCCAAGTCGCTCTATCGAAGAGCAATTGGCGGACTATTTGAACAAAAAGCTCGACTTTCTCTATTTCGACTTTGGCATGCCTCTGGCGAAAATGGTGATCGGCGAGTTCATTCGAGCGCCAGAACTGGCGGAAAAGTATCTTCATCAGCTGCACAATCATGACCAAAAGCTGGAACAGTGGTTTGCTGATGCGATTCAAGATCGCAAACTCAAAGTGCAAGACCCAAGCAAAATGAGCAATATGCTAATGTGTTTGATGAATGGAAACTTTATGTGGCCTCAACTGGTGGCGAACCATGAAGTTCCGTCTACCGAGCGCAGAACACAGCTTATTGCTGATATCTTGCAGCTGTTTTTAGAAGGTTACCGCTGTTAGTAGCCAAGCTTTGATGAAGGAGAGCGTGATGATTAAGACAACGACATCGGTCGTCGAAGGGAAGCCAGTCGAGCACTATTTGGGCGTGGTCGTCGGTGAGGCAATCTTAGGAGCTAACATCTTTAAAGATATGTTTGGTGCGATCCGCGATGTAGTAGGTGGTCGATCTGGAGCGTATGAACGTGAAATGGGCCGAGCACGTGAAATTGCTTTTCAGGAAATGGAAGAACAAGCGCGTTCACTGGGGGCAGATGGTATTGTTGGTATCGATATCGATTACGAAGTGATTGGTAGCGGTGGCAGTATGATGATGGTGAGTGTCAGTGGTACTGCGGTGAAATTTAAGGTCTAATACCACTGCAATTATTTATTTAGGAACTGAAGTATGAAAATTTGGGTTGATGCGGATGCGTGTCCTGTCGTGGTAAGAGACATTCTATTCCGAGCTTCTGAGCGAACCGGAGTAGAGGTGACCTTGGTCGCCAACCAGTTTATCCGCACTCCAGCTTCTCCTAAAGTAACCATGCTTCAGGTTCAACCGGGTTTTGATGTTGCGGACAATGAAATAGTGAAACGTTGCCAAATTGGTGACTTAGTGATCACAAGTGATATCCCCCTAGCGGACGAGGTGATTACTAAAGGTGGCCATGCATTGAGTTCACGTGGCGAAATGTTTACTAAAGAAAACATCAAATCTCGGCTCAATATTCGCGATTTCATGGAAACCATGCGCAGTAGTGGTATTCAGACCGGTGGCCCCGCCCCGCTCAGTCAAGCCGATAGGCAGCAGTTTGCCAATCACTTAGATAAGTGGTTAGTGCAATGGCAGCGAGCGCAAAGTTAGGCTATTCAGAATATTAAAGGTCATGTTACATGACCTTTTTTTTGTTCCATATTTCAGGGTTACTACGATAGTTGGTTATAAAACAAGTACCGTATGCTTGTCTAAAAAATGTAATTAAGATCTCAATTCAACAATAATTCATTAACAAAAGTGTAACGTTTGACCTTTTGGGACTTTGAGTATTATTTCTTGAGACTGGAAAAATCCTCGGTTTAACTCTTGATTTTTAAGGCATAGATTGAAAGTGCTTGCTGCATTTTTGTGCAGTTAAGTTGGAAGCGCTGATGAACAGCGCATCAACGAACTTAACGAGAGTTATTAAGATGGAACTTAAAAAAATAACAGTCGCAGTGGTAGGCGCGCTATTTAGCATGCACGCTTTCGCTGTTAGTGAACCTACTCCACAAGTGGTCGACCGAGCGGTACATTTCGATCATGATCATGACCACGCCGTCCAACATGGTATTGAGAACAAAAAGCCTCAATACTCACCAAAAAAATCCCTGCCTAAAAAGCCAAAGCCTGAGGCAAAGAAAGACAGCAGTGCGGTTAATCCGTTGACCACCATGAGTGCCGGTGTTTCTGCGATGAGAGGCGCAGAAGGTTCAGGTACATTGCCATGTGATGTAAATGCGTTTAACACCAACAGTAGCTCTACTTTGATTGGCCAAATCACAGGTCAAGGCGCTGAATGTGTTAATGAGCTTTTCTCAGCATCGAGTGACATCCAGAAAACGGCATTCAGTTCGAGCAACATGTACCAAGTCGCGAAGCACACCTCTTCGTTATCTCGATCGTATAGAGGTGGTGGTAGCGATGATCTTGAAGCGCTATTTTTATACCTTCGTGCCGGCTATTACGCTGAGTTCTATGACAACAGCATCAATTTCGCTTCTTGGGTTCAGCCAGCAGTGAAAGAAGCAGTTGATTCATTTGTGAACAGCGGCAGCTTTTATGAAAACAGTGATGCACACGGTAAGGTTCTGGGGGAGGTGATTACCACCATGGATAGTGCTGGCCTGCAGCATGAATATTTAGGCGTGGTGACAGAGTGGCTAAACCGTTGGGACAGAAGCTACGCTCAGAACTGGTATATGCGTAATGCTGTTAACGGCGTATTTACGGTTCTATTTGGGGGGCAGTGGAACGATGAGTTTGTAGCTCGAATTGGTTCTCAGTCAGGTCTTGTTGATGCGCTATCGCGTTTTGCTTTAAATCGCCAATCTATCGGCCAAGATGATGAGTTTATGACCGCGAATGCAGGTCGAGAGCTTGGTCGTTTCACTCAATATAAGAGCACTTCAATTGAATCTATGGTCACGAGCAAAGTTCGTCAGATCTTTAGTCAATACGAGATGTATGGTTACGGAGACAGTGTTTGGCTAGCGACCGCAGATACGTCTTCCTATTATGTTGAGTGTTCTGAATTCGGGATTTGTAATTTTGAACAAGAGCTCAAATCACTGGTTTTATCCCAAACTTACGTCTGTAGCGACAGCATCCGTATTCTTTCTCAAAATATGACCGCCGATCAGCACCGTGCAGCATGTGGCAAGATGGGATATGAAGAAGGTTATTTCCATCAGCGTCTAGAAACAGGCCGAGTACCAGTTCCTGATGATCACAATATTCAGTTACAAGTGAACATCTTTGATAGCGATGATGACTATGGGAAATACGCGGGGCCTATTTTTGATATTGATACCAACAATGGCGGTATGTACCTAGAAGGTGAGCCAGGCACTCCGGGCAATATTCCCAATTTCATAGCTTATGAAGCCTCTTACGCGAATGCGGATCACTTTGTCTGGAACTTAGAGCATGAATACGTTCACTATCTAGATGGTCGATTTGATTTGTATGGCGGGTTCAATCACCCAACGGAGAAAGTCGTGTGGTGGGCGGAAGGTGTCGCTGAGTATGTTGCAAATGAGGATAACAATCCTCGCGCATTAGAAACCATCATGGATGGGTCGACTTATACGCTTGGGGAAATCTTTGAAACAACCTACGACGGGTTTGATGTTGACCGTATTTATCGATGGGGTTACCTAGCAGTACGCTTTATGTTTGAACGCCACATGGATGATGTGAACGCGATGCTAGCAGAAACTCGCCAAGGTAATTGGTCTGCTTATAAGGCGACAATTACCCAATGGGCGAGCTTATATCAAACCGAATTTGAACAATGGCAGCAACAATTGGTGAATGGTGGAGGCGGTGGTGAACTGACTCCTCCAACTGCAGCAATAGTAGTCGCAAGCGAGGCAAAAGTTGATGAAACAATTACACTCAGCAGCTCACGTAGCACGGATTCAGACGGTCAAATTGTCAGTTACTTCTGGGAGCTCGGCGACGGCTCGACAAGTGTCGAGGCCAATCCGACGCACCAATTCCGCAGTGCGGGTGACTACACGATCCGCCTAACGGTGACCGATAATGATGGATTAACGGCAAGCACCTATGCTCGTATTACCGTTATTGAGGCGTCGAATGGTGGCAATAACTTGCTCCCGCAAGATTGTGCTGTTCGTCCTAAAGTCAGCGGTGGCCAGCTAACCGCAGGTGAACCTGTGTGTCTGGCAAGTCAGTCACCTATTTGGTTGGCAATTCCTGCTGTTAACGAATACCGCACTATGTCGATCACTTCGGCTAACGGGACTGGTGATCTGAAGCTTGAGTACAGTAACTTCGGCTGGCCAAATAGCTATGGTTCAAACTTGCATGATTGGTCTGCCAACCCTGGCAATGGGGAATGCATTACTATCGTTGGTCAGGCTAATTATTGGGGTTACCTCAAGGTGTCTGGCGAGTTCGAAAACGCAGCCCTTGTGGTTGACTTTGATACTGCTGGTTGTCGTCAGTAGTTAGAGTTTATGCAGTTATTCAAAGCCCAGCGATTGCTGGGCTTTTTTGTTTTTTGAATCCTACATTGGTAAAGAGCGCCAATTTACAATGTAAATTCAATCTTAAACGTCGCGCAACAAATTCGCGGCAGAGGTGTGTACGCATGAATGGTCGATACATGTTTTCCCTTACATAGCCTTACAGTAAGTCACTTAATTTATTGCTATTATTTTCTTGTTGATACTTAGCCTTATTAAGGGTTGTGGCTGTAGGTAATGCTATGTGCACAAAACTTAAGCAAGCGCGACTAATGTTCAAAATCACTTTGTACCGTTGGTAACTTCTCTTGCGTGGCATACGTTTAGAGAAATTATGTTTTCGAGTCTATGCTCAATGGTCGGTTGATGATCTGTCACTCAATCGGCCATTATTTTTCTTCAAACTTGTTCCTGACTGCTCAGGTCATTTTGCCTAAACATCATTTCCCCAATGTAATACGTTTCTGAAACAGTGCTCACTTATGGATTATTGACCTATAGATGAGCAAGAATGGCCCCTCATGTTCATACTCGATAAACAGAATACTTTTTGTGGCTGGTTTATCTATAAGCGATCAAACCGAACAATATAAATTTTTTGTGATTGCGAGCTCATTTCGTAAAAGTGATTCGTTTGCATCAAGGGGCTTATCGAATTGCGGCCATAATCCGAGCTCATCCAACCAACCTTTATATCCATTAAAAAATATTTATTTAAATACAAAGGGTTACGGATTCACGCTTTCCGCGCTGTCTATCTTTGATACAGTTTCCACCTTAAGAATGGTGTATCATAAGAAAGTGTCGATGGGGCATTGAGATTTGCTGTTCACTTTTTATTCATATCTTTAAGTAAGATATTCATTTGATGGCATATTCTGTTCACTTCTCTTCTATATAATTCAATGCCTATTTCTATTTGTAATATTTGCCAACAGGCGACCATTTCGAGGCATTCATGTTTAACAGTATACGTACGCAGATAGCCGTTAGTGCAGGGGCGGCGATGGCCTTTACCCTACTCATCGCTATGGGGATGACAACCAACGCGTTTAGTGATGTCAATCAGCAAATCACAGAGCGAGTGAAAGCTCAGCTGACACAAAGCACAATCGACAATCTAAAATCGACGGCGTTGAATCAGGGACAAACCATTTCCAGTAATCTAAACCCTGTCTTATCTAATCTCGACCAAGCTCGATCAATCATTGAACTGAGTGCTGAAACTGGAGCTGGCGCCGATCTCATCGTAAACCAATTTATCGCAGCTTTAGAAACGCAAGACGAAGCCGTATTTGCCGGGTATATGGTTTGGGAAGAAAAAACGTGGGACCTCGCATCAGAATCGGGAGCAAGCCAGGCAATTAACAGCAAAGGCTATCTCGCGCCATTCTTTTCTCCTAACACCCATCAGGGATTTGACGCCGTCGCGATGGAAAGCTTTAGCAATACCGAGCTAAACAGTAATGGCGAGCGCAAAGACGATTGGCACCTTGTCCCATTTGAAACTGGCCGTACATTCGTTATGGAACCGTACATGTATCCAGTTCGCGGCAAAGAAGAGCTCATCACCACGATTAGCCAACCGATCAAACTGAATGGCAAGATCATCGGTTCCCTGGGTTTTGATCTTGCTCTCTATGAACTCCAAAGCCAAAGCGAGATGCTGGCAAAGAGTCTGTTTGATGGTGAGGGTAATATTATTATCGCATCTTGGAAAGGGGCGTTACTTGCCAATACCAATGATGAGCACTCCGTTGGCGCAAGAGTCGGTGGAGAACTGTGGTCTAAATGGGGAGAGATTCAATCTCAGGCGAAACGCAGTGATATCGGGATTACGACGATTGGCGATAAGGAATATGCCATTACCTCTGTCAATACAACGGATGCGCCGTGGGTTGTTATGGTATCTGTTCCTACTAGCAAGCTAAAGAAAAGTGTCGCGGATTACGAGAGTTGGAGTTCTGATCAAAATTCGATGGCCTTGGAGAAAGGTGTCTGGGCGGGCATCATCGCTGCAATTATCGGCATTCTAGCGATGGCACTTATCGCCAACTCGTTAGGAAAAGTTTTAGCCAACTTGGTTGAGCGCTTTAAAGATGCAGCCCAAGGCGAAGGTGATCTTACCTACCGAATTGAAGTTAAAGGTAAAGATGAAACGGCTCAACTGGCCCATTGGTTTAATACCTTCCTAGGTCGTATGCAGGACATGTTGCGTGTTGTAATGACGACCGCAAATGAAGTCGACAACAGTGCCAACGAAGGGCAAGCAAGAGCAGAGCAGTCAAAAACTCAGCTCAATGCTCAAGTCAATGAAGTGAATTCGTTGGCGACCGCAATCAATGAAATGAGCGCAACGGCACAAGAAGTGGCCAATTCTGCGGTGCAAGCGGCCACGGCAGCAAATCAGGTTCAAAGCAATAGTCTCAATGGTATGGAGCGAATGGATAACGCGGCGAGTGCGGTTGATGCCTTGGCACTTCAGGTAAACAACGCCCAAAGCCAAACGCAAAACCTAGCGGCATCAAGCGCGGCGATTCAGGGCATTTTAAGCGAAATTGGCGGTATCGCTGAGCAAACTAACTTACTTGCTCTTAATGCGGCTATTGAGGCGGCACGTGCTGGCGAAGCGGGTAGAGGGTTTGCTGTCGTTGCTGACGAAGTGCGAAACCTGGCAACCAGAACTCAAGGCTCCACTGAAGAAATTCGCGCAATGCTGGCTCGATTAGAGCAAGAAACTCAGGCTATCGTTGTTTTGATGCAAGAAAGCCAACAGCAAGCTGAAGATACTAAAGGAGAGACTCAAGCTGCCCACCTTGCTTTAGTGGAGATTAATCAAGCCATTGAAGTGATTAATGATATGAACAATCAAATCGCTTCTGCTGCAGAGGAACAAAGCTCGGTTTCTGAAGAGATCAATCGCAATGTTGTGATCATTAATGACACCGCAATGGAAGTGATGGACAGCATGACGTCATCGGTTGATATCAGCTGTGAACTGTCTACTAAAGCGGCGGACTTACAGGTGGAGTTAGGTAAGTTTAAAATCTAAGCGAAGGTTTTAAATTAGCCAAGCAACTCGTCGGAGAAAACAAAAAGCGCTAAAGGATACTTTAGCGCTTTTTTTAATACAGCTTGATTAGATTATTCTAGATTGAGCGATACGTAGTTAGTGACAAATGGCGTGATTGTTACTTCATTTGCCACGTAGTAGCTGTCACCGGTCCCGCTTGATTTTATTTTGAAGTAGTAAGTACCAGAAGCGATAGAAATATCACTTTTGTAACCGGTATTGAACGCTATTGCTTGATCGACCAACCAGCCTTCATTGGTGACTTCATAGATGTAACCTTCGCAGTTGAGCGAGCCAATGCGTGGGTGGCTGCAGCTTTCTAGGAAAAGGCGTGTCTTAGACTTTGGATTCTTTTCAGTCTTTGTGAGCGTGATTGAGCCGTAGTTTTTCTTCATGCGCTTACCATCGGTGGTATACATGGTTTCTTTCTCTATGCTGTAGCTTTTACCGTTCTTTACAACGCTGCCATTGCTACCGCCCACAGAGCCAAGTACACCATTGATTGCGCCATTGACTCCATCGTTTACTGCATTATTGATGTCGTTACTAGAACACCCAATGAGTGTAAGTGATGCGGCAAATACTAACGCTAAGTGTTTCATAAATTTATCCTTGTGCGAGCGACTGATTTTAATTGGTATTGTTGGTGTGAATATTTTGATGGATATTTATAAATTAGCGCGAGGGTAAAAACCTCAGTGGCTGTAGAGAAGTGTGAGATGAATTTTGGATAATTTAGATGATCTTATTTGTGAGATTTTCTCTCACGCGGATACGATTTTGTATACCTTATAGAACTCAGGTACGCACTGTGCGTACCTGAGTTATTGGACTATACCGCTTGAGTTGCTTGTTTTAACCAAGCTTGCTCTTCATCGTTAAGATCGGAAGACAGTTGTTCCCAACAACGCTGGTGGTATTGGTTCAGCCACTCAATTTCACTGCTATCGAGTATGGATTTTTCCAGCATATTAGTTGCAATTGGTGCGAGGGTAATGGTCTCAAAACCATAGAATTTACCAAACTCGTTTTGCTCCAGTTCAACCACTTTCATTATGTTCTCAATTCGAACACCATGAACACCTTCGCGATAGACACCCGGTTCATTTGTGATCACCATACCGGGTTTTAGCGCTACTTCTGCAGGGTTTTGTGAGAAATTTTGCGGTCCTTCGTGTACGTTCAAACACATACCCACACCATGACCTGTACCGCACTTATAATCGATGCCATGTTGCCAAAGTACACCACGGGCCATGATATCTAGATTTGCGCCGGTTGATCCTTGCATAAATCGTGTTTGCGTTAAGCGTATAACGGCTTTTAGAACCAAGGTGTAGTCCGTTCTCTCTCGAGCAGTAGGCGTACCAAAGTGGAACGTTCGGGTAATATCTGTGGTGCCACCTGGGTATTGGCCACCTGAATCGACAAGGAAGAAACTCGACTCATTGACGGTAGAGCTACTTTCACTGTCTGCAGCATAGTGCATCTTTGCACCATGCTCAGCAAAGCCTGCAATGGTGCGAAAGCTCTCACCAACATAGTCGTCAATTTGCTTCCTAAAGCTCATTAAGGCTTGTTCAGCATTGAGCTCGGTGACTTGGCCACTTGGTACCTGATCATCAAGCCATTTCATGAACTTAACCATGGCTACGCCATCTTTGCGTAACGTCTCTTCCATGCTCTTTAGCTCAGTCGCGTTTTTCTGCGATTTCATGTCGGTGACTGGACAAGGCATATCGACTAGGGTGAGATCGGCTCTCATCTGGCTGACAGATAAACTGTCGCAGTACTTAGCGCTATAAACGACTTTACTGCCACTTGCGAGCAAGTTAAGCGCAGTGCAAAGGTGCTCGTAATCATGTAAATGGATGCGATGCTCAGAAAGCGCGGCAACCACTTCAGGGTTGAGTTTGTCGCTATCGATAAACAGGCGGCTACTGGTTTGTTCAATCAATAAGTAACCTTCCGAAATTGGGCAATAAGCGGTATCCCCACCGCGAATATTCAGTGTCCACATTACGTCGTCTAGGGTTGAGATAAGCAATGCGTCGGCTTCTTGGGAAGTTAAATAACGACGAAGTTGGGCAATTTTTTCGGAGGTTGTTTGACCGGCTACTTCGATTGGGTGGTTAAATAAGCGCGCTTTTGGGCGACTTGGTCGGTCTGGCCAAATTGGACTAATTAAATCGTGTTCGACGACCAATTGGATCGATTTTTTAGCAAAAGCCTTGCTCAGCTGGTCAAAGAATAATTTACTGATGCTGCGTCCATCCACTCCGACAACGGCGTTTTCAGGCAATGTCTCAGCCAGCCATTCTGGGATCGTCGGTGTTTCAGGTAGCCTAGCTTTAAATAGCGTTAACCCGGAACCTTCGAGCTGCTCTGCACCTTGAATATAGTAACGGCCGTCAGTCCATAATCCACCTCCATCTGGCGTGATAACAACATCGCCAGCGGAACCAGTAAAGCCAGATATCCATTGTCTAGCTAACCAGTATTCTGCAGAGTACTCACTTGTATGGGGATCATTGTTGGTGACAATATAAGCATCAAACTTTTGTGCTTTCATGCCTTCTCTAAGGGCGCTTAAGCGCTCTGAAACAGTGGTTAAAGTCATAGTGACGGGTTTCCTAGCAGAGTATGTGTACAGAAAATATGGTGGTCTGGTTGACCACTACGTGTTGGCTTTTGCTGACCGCATAACTCGGTAGCGCTTGGGCAACGAGTGCGGAAAACACAGCCGCTTGGAGGATTGATTGGTGATGGTAAGTCGCCTGGTAGCAGCTGGATATCACGATTTCTAGCCAGCGTTGGGTGAGCGATAGGTACTGCGGATAACAGGGCTTTGGTATATGGATGCTGTGCGTCATCAAAGACTTTATCGTAGCGACCCACTTCCATTGGTTTTCCTAGGTACATCACCATCACACGATCACTGATGTGTCTGACGACACTGAGATCATGCGCAATCATGACCAGTGTTAATCCCATCTCTTGCTTTAAGTCATCCAGCAGGTTAATGACTTGCGCTTGAATTGAAACATCCAGTGCACTGACGGGTTCATCACACACCACTAAGTCGGGTTTTAAGATTAGCGCTCGTGCTATGCCTACACGTTGGCACTGTCCACCTGAAAACTCATGGGGATAACGGTTACGCTGACTTGCGAGGAGCCCGACTTTATCCATCATTGCGATGACGCGAGACTCTACTTCTTTTCGGCTAAGATGTGGCTCGTGAGTGAGTAATGGCTCTGCAATACACTCTGAGATGGTTAAGCGAGGGTTTAAGCAGGCTGAAGGATCTTGAAAAACCATCTGAAACTCTCGGCGACGGGCGGCAAGCTCGTACTTACCAAAGCCACGCATGTTCTCGCCTTTCCAATACAGTTCTCCGTCAGTGGGTTCGATAAGGCGCAAAAGTGCTCGTGCTAAGGTCGATTTTCCACAGCCAGACTCGCCAACAACGCCAAGGGTTTCACCCCGGTAGACATTGAGATCAATACCATCGACGGCTTTAACGATTTTACGTTTGCTCGGCAATATGTGTTTATTGATTTGGAAATGCACTTTTAAATCGCGCGCTGAAAGCAGTATTTCTTTATTTTTCATGGCTTCCTCCTAGGCACTGCGAACAATTGGTGTCACGGTATTGATTGGTGTGACATGACAAGCCAAACCTTGTGATGCTGAAATCGATTTAAACTGAGGCATAACCGCGCTGCATTCTGGTCGATATTGACTACAACGCTCTTTGAATGGGCAGCCTTTATTGTGAATCAACGCACTTGGCGGATTACCAGGAATGGTTGGTAAACGATCCATATCTTCACTGATGGATGGAATTGCTTTGAGCAAACCTTGCGTATAGGGATGGGCAGGAGAATCAAAAATTGAGTCAGTGTCGGACTCCTCCATTTTTCGTCCCCCGTACATCACCAGTACTCGGTCGCACATTTCAGCCACTACGCCCATGTCGTGTGTGATCAACAAAATGGCAGTATTGAACTCAGACTGGAGCTCTCGCAGCAAAGATAAAATCTGCGCTTGAACCGTAACATCAAGGGCAGTTGTGGGCTCGTCGGCAATCAGCAGCTCTGGTTTACACAACAATGCCATGGCGATCATGACTCGCTGACGCATGCCGCCAGACATTTCATGCGGGTATTGACTCATTCGTGTAGCGGCGGAAGGGATCCGTACGGCATCAAGCATCGCGATGGCTTCGGTTTCTGCATCTTGACGACTCATGCCTTTATGAATCATTAACACTTCAGCTAGCTGTTTACCTACTTTCATGAACGGGTTCAGTGACGTCATGGGATCTTGGAAGATCATGCCTATTTTTTCAGCTCGAATGTGGTTTAACTGCTTTTTGGACATCGTGAGCAAGTTTTCACCGTGAAAATTTGCTTTACCTGTCACCACGCCGTTATCAGCGGTTAAGCCCATTAAAGCAAAAACAGATTGGCTTTTGCCTGAGCCTGATTCGCCAACAATGCCTAGCGTTTCGCCTTTATTGACGGAGTAAGATAAATCACTGACTGCTTGAACCATTCCATCTGGGGTTTTAAATCGAACATTCATGTTCTCAATAGATAAGATACTCATCGTGGCTCCTTAGCGATCTTTGGGGTCAAGCGCATCGCGCAAGCCGTCGCCAATAAAGTTAAAGCAGAATAGGGTGGTCACCAGAAACAGAGATGGGAACATCAGTTGCCATAACGCGACATCAATGGTTTTAGCACCTTCAGATATCAATATTCCCCAACTGGTGTCTGGTGGCTGAACGCCCAAACCAAGGAAACTCAGGAATGATTCGAACATGATAAAACCCGGCACCATCAAAGAGGAATAAACCATAACAATACCCAACACATTCGGCAGTACGTGACGGCGAACAATGGTGAAGCGGGATACACCAATAGAATGGGCAGCTTCAATGAATTCACGTTTTTTTATGCTAAAGGTAACGCCGCGAACGACCCGCGCTATGCCCAGCCAAGAGACCATGCCGATTACGACAAAGATCAGATAGATATTGTTGCCAAATAGGGTGACAAATAGGATGACTAGGAACATAAAAGGGACCGAGTCGAGTACTTCGATAATTCTCATCATGGTGCTGTCGACCAACCCACCCATGTAGCCTGAGAGCGCGCCCCAAGCGGTGCCAATAAGTACCGCAACCAACGCCCCCATAAACCCAACCATGATCGACAGGCGTCCACCTTGCATAGTGCGCGCAAACAGGTCTTGTCCTAGATCGTCGGTACCAAAGTAGTGCCCTGAGCTGATGGATGGTTTGCCTAACTCATAAGGGTCTACGACCACATTCCAGTCGATTTCATCGTGGCCAAAGGCTGCCAAGTGAGGGCCGAAAGTAATACACAATACGATGAACATTAATACGTATACCGAGGTCATCGCCGCACGGTTTTGGCGAAAGCGCGTCCAAGCATCTTGCCATAAACTGCGCCCCTCAACGGCTTCGATATTAGAGCTCATTTGATCAGCCAGCTCTTTGGCGTCTATGCGTTTGGTTAACATTCGTTACCTCCTATATACGAATGCGTGGGTCGATGACGGTGTATAAAATGTCGACCACCAAGTTAAAGAAGATGGTCAACGCAGCCACGATTAGAGTGATTCCCATCACTAGCCCGTAATCGCGATTGAGTGCGCCTGAGACAAAGTGTTGGCCCATACCGCCTGTACCAAAGAAGATATCGATGATGACTGACCCGGTGATCACCGCGACAAAGCTCGGGCCTAACATAGCGATAATCGGAATCAGTGATGGTCTCAGCGCATGATGAAATAGGATATAGCTGGTGGATAAACCTTTCGCTTTTGCAGTGCGGATGTATGGCTGATTCAGCGTTTCAATCATTGCGCCGCGCATTACCCTTGCAATACTTGCGACAGAGCCGATAGCCAAACTGAGTACTGGTAGAACGAGGAAAGACAGCTCTCCTCCTTCCCAACCACCTGCCGGAAGTAGTCCTAAGTGGATAGAGAAGATTGTTACCAGAACAGGTGCCAATACAAAGGCGGGAATCACTACGCCAGTCATCGAGAGTGACATAAGTAAGTAGTCTAATCTGCCATTTCGGTTAAGCGCTGCGATGGTGCCAAGGATCATGCCTAGCGGTACCGATATGGAAAATGAAATCACACCTAAAACGGCTGAAACAGGCCACGACTGAGCAACCAACTGAGTTACCGTAAAGTCTTGGTAAACGAAGCTAGGCCCCAGGTCGCCTTGGATAAAGTTACCAATGTAGATGAAAAACTGAATAATGAAGGGTTCATTTAGGTGAAACTTGGCTTCGATATTGGCTCTCACCACTTCTGGCATTGGGCGTTCCATGTCAAATGGGCCCCCAGGAGCGATGTGCATTAACCAAAATGAGACCAACGCAATGAAGAGAAGCGTTGGAATAGCGATCAGCAAGCGGCGAAGAATATACAACAACATGACGTATCCTTTCCTTAGAAAAAAGCCCGAAACCTACAGGGACACAGAAGCGCGTAGGTCCGGGCAAACAGTCCCAATTAATGGGCTCTCACGTAAACATTCTTGCGGTAATAAGAGGATTCTGGGTTGGTACGCTCATAGCCACCGACATACTCTTTAATCAAGTATTTATCGTTGCCACTACGGTACATTGGAATGATCGCCATATCTTCAATAAGAAGTTTTTCTGCAGCGATGTACTCTGCTGAAGGGTCGCTCAGGCTCTTAGATTCAGCCATCAAACGGTCATAATCAGCGTTGTTGTAATTCGAATCATTGTACTCACCTGTTGAGACAAAGATGTCTAGCCAGGTTGATGCTTCGTTGTAGTCGGCTGTCCAGCCTCCGCGACTGATGTTGCCTGGATCTTTTAGCGCATAGAACACTTTAGGTTCTAGCTGAATGATCTCAACTTGAACGCCAAGCACGCTTTTCCACATACCTGCCATCGCCGTTGCCATTTTCACATCGTTAGAAAAGGTTGGTACGGTAAACGTGAGCTTGAGTGGGTTGCTATCACTAAAGCCAGCTTCTTTAATCAGCGATTTCGCTTTGGCATTGCGTTCCGCTTGCGTCCAGTTAGCAAATTCAGGTGTGTGCGTTTTAAAGCCATCGGTTTGCGGTGGGACCAAAGTAAACATTGGAATACCGCCATTTTTCACAATCGCTTTAGTGATGATATTTCGGTCGATAGAGTATGACAGAGCTTGACGAACACGAAGGTCTTGAGTTGGTCCTTTTTCCGTATTTAGGTAGTAGAACGTTGAACCAAGTGAAGCGCTAGTATCAGCGACTTGCTCTGGGAATTTTTTCAACAGCTTTGATTTTTGAGCGGCAGGAATCGCAAGCGCTTGGTCAATTTCGCCTGCCAAGTAACGGTTTAGAGCTACATTTGCATCGCCAATAGGTAACCAGGTGACCTTGTTAAGGACGACGTTGTCAGCATCCCAGTATTTGTCATTTTTAACCATGACCATCTTCTCGTTGACCTTCCAGTCAGACACGGTAAATGCGCCGTTGGTCACGATGTTTTTCGGCTGCGTCCAAGCACTGCCATGTTTTTCGATGGTTCCTTGGTGTACAGGAGCCAGTACTGGGTGGCTAAGTAGTTTGATGAAAAATGGAACTGGCTTTTCAAGAGTGACTTCAAAAGTGTAGTCATCAATGGCTTTTACTCCAAGGGTATCTGCTGAAGCTTCACCTTTCATGATTTTGTTTGAGTTCTTGATACCAGGAATCGCTGCAAACCAAGCGTATGGTGATGCGGTTTCTGGATCAATCAGGCGCTGCCAGCTATATACAAAGTCGTGTGCGGTTAGAGGATCGCCATTCGACCATTGAGATTCACGTAGTGTAAAGGTGTAAACCGTATTGTTGTCGTTCGCACTCCAACTTTTGGCAATGCCAGGAATCGTTTTACCTTGCTTATCTTGGATGGTGAGGCCTTCGAAAAGGTCACGGCCCAAGTTAAATGCGGGCTCGGCGGCCTGTTTTGCAGGGTCAATGGACGTAACTTCTGCACCATTGTTTAGCGTAATTTCTTGTTTTTCAGCGAGTTGTGTCCCTGCTGGGTAAGGTTTGGCTAGGGCATTACCCGTGAAAAGGGCGGTTGCGATTGCACTGAGTGCGAGTAATTTTTTTGCTTTCATAGCTTCCTCGTTATGTCCTTATCGGAGTGGCCCCTTAGTGAATGTCTGAGAGGGGCGTTAGCAGTTCAAACGGCATGAGTGGCTAACACAGATAACTAAGGGGATATGAGGAATGTATATTGTATAAAACGACTCAACAAATAATATTTAACATGCTTGTAACAAGGTGGCAAAAACAAAGACTGCTGGTCTTAAAAACTGAACCTGAATAAAATTTGAGTGATTATTAACCAATAATCACTCATCGATCACAGCAAAATGAAATGGGCTATTAGCGCTTATTGGCGACGAAATCTGCAGGAGACTTCTTTAAGCAAATCGCCTGTAATTTCTGGCAGAGTGTCAGCGAAGAAAATCTGTTGGCCTGGGATGTTTCGAAACATCACATTGGTGAGCTCTCCAGTTTCATTGGCACAATTAGCCGCATGCATCTCACTCACTTTCTGGTCGATCTCTTGTTCTAATTTAAGTCTCTGCTCTGCGGTCAGGCGAACGCGGGCTTGGCAAACTTGTGAAACAGTGTCGTGTGCCATGGAGACTTTTTCAAAGCGACGCTTGAATAAGGTATCTAACTCAGTACCTTCTTCCATGATGAAACGTCGACCTGAGCGATAGAAAATCTTATCTCCGTGATTTTCCATATAACCTAAGATTTCTGCGATGCTTAAATAGAAGCGTAAACTGGTATCGGAAAGTTGATACTCTTCAGCTATCTCTTTGGGTGAACGGTTACATGACGTGACCAGGTAGATGAAGTCGAGCAAGTAGGGGTGCTCTACAAACAGAGCGTTTTGTTCATCCGATAAGAATTGCTCATTGTCTCGTTGGATCTGGATTGCGAGTGTCGACAGCTCCATCAGATCGGTGTTGAGATGAGTTGTGTACATTAAGATCTTATCCAAACCTAATGCTGGGTTATGTAGATGCCGCTTAATTGTTGAAAGTGGTACGCCGGTCTTGTCGGAAAGCGCACTGTAACACAGACCTTCATCGCGAATCTTTTGGCGAATCGCAGCAAGCAAAAATTCTGGGCCTATATGCATAGTAGGTACTCACTTATTTCCAGAGTAGTGTCGTTTTATTCTGTGGTTAGTTTTGACGTTCTAGCAGAAGATCCCGAATTGCAGCACCTGCTTCAAGGATGTGCTTTTTAAGCATATATTTCGCGCCTTCGATATCGCGATTTTGGCACATTTCGAGCAGTGCCTTATGCTCTTTATCCGCTTTCTCAGTGCCTTCGGTAAACAGTAATTGCATTCGAATGTAGCGATCACACTTGGTGTTTAAGTTGTAAATCACATCCATTGTTTCTGGCATATTGGCCGGAGCGTAGAGAGCTCTATGTAGTTCGTAGTTGTAGTTACTCCACTCTTCGACTTCATCACCACGATTGACCAAGTCATCGAATTTTGCACGAATTTCGTTCGCTCTTGCGAGATCTTCATCGGTCATATTCTGAATCGCGCGCTCGAGAATATGGCACTCCACAACGGCTCTGAGCTCAAACAGTTCATCTATTTTGTCGGGTGAAAGCTCCGTCACTGTGGCGCCTTTATGTGCTTCGAAGCTAACGAGTCCTTGAGCTTCAAGTTGCATCAACGCTTCACGTACCGGAATTCGGCTTACATTAAATTCTTTTGCCAATGCGTCTTGACGTAATGGCTGTCCGGTTTTTAACTCGCCCTTAAGAATCTTGGTTCGAATCGCTTCTTCGACTAACTGTGTACGAGTTTTAAAAACAGGTTTTTGCGACATCCCAGTCTCCGGTGTATCTAAATCATAATAAATTGTATTCAATATACCATTGGTGAGTGGGATTGCGACTTTCCATTCTTAAGTCAGCGTTTTTTTGGGGGATAGGTCAATTGTTCACACATACAAAGTGAGCTAGTTACTCCCAGCAATGGCAATAATGCGCTTGATTAGCGTCTCTTCTGTGAGCTCTTTATTTCGGTAGAAGCGGAAGATCTCCGAGTTAATCGCTTGCTGGGCGACGGGGTTAACGGCCATTGAGTCAATCATACTTGGTACGGCTTTCCTGTGCGCTAACCCTTGTTTAAATGCATCATACGACTTGATTTGGCATGGGTTAAAGTCACTGAGCTCAATATCCATGCGCACAGGAATGGAACCTTTAGCGCGGTTAAACTTGGCTTGGAACTCCTTGTTTGCCAGAGCATTCGCTACGCGATTGGCCTCTTGTTTATCAAATGGTTTGCTTGCCATGAAGATCAGGCTATCCATGTTATAGAGGAAAACGTCGTCACTCTCAGGCGCTGGGTAGCAGCCTATTTGTTCGGGCACTTGAATGCCTTTGGCCATAAGGTCACCCAGTATCCAATCGCCCCCGAGTTGAAACAGAGCTTGGTTATTTGCCAGTGCGGTGGTGGCGGTGTCCCATTTCGTATCAGGTAGTTGATTGTTGATAAGTAAACTTAAGCGGCGAAACTGTTGTAGTGCTGATTTTAAAGTAACGCTATCAATGCTTTGCGGATCGAGCTCAACCATCGCTTTGGTATAGAAGTCAACGCCGCCTGTTGCTATGACTAGGTTTTCAAACAGCTGAGCAATTTGCCATGGTTGCTCACCGACGGCGAGAGGGGGGATGCCTTGTTCTTTAGCTCGTTCCATTACGGCAAACATTGCTTGCCAAGTGGTTGGAATCGGTTGATTGATTTCATTAAGCAATCGGTGGTTGACCCATAGCCAGTTGAGGCGATGGAGCGTTAACGGAAGGGCGACGTAGCCATTCTCGGTTTTGTTTATCTGTTTTGAAAGCGGGTAGAGTGTGGTGTCCCAATTATTAGCTTTTGCTACTGAGTTAACATCATAAAGAATACCAATTGCATCCCATGCTTTGATACTGGGCCCTTCGATTTGAGCAAAACTTGGTGGGTTTCCGGCTAGGGCACGAGCTTGAAGTACGGTCATGGCACTGTCTCCGCCGCCGCCTAATACAGGGCTTGGTGCAAGCTTTATATCATGCTGATGTAACTGTTGGGTTAACACACTGAGTGCTTGCTGCTCACCTTGAGACGTCCACCAGTGGAGAAACTCAACATCGGCATAGGCGGGTGAAACAAGTGTAAAAGTAGAAAGATAAATCGCCAGTTTGTTCATAGTCAGTCTCTTGGGAAAGATAGCGTGGCGCGCAATCCGCCAAATGAAGAGTGGCTAAGAGAAAGAGAGCCACCGTGCGCTTTCGCAATGCTTTGAGAAATAGTGAGCCCCAACCCTGAGCCTTCTTGATCTTTATTCGCCCGGTAATAGGGTTGGCAGAGTTTTTCTAGAATAGCGTCATCCACGCCGCGACCGTGATCATCGATGACAATATTGACCGAATCGGCACTCTCGAATAGTTGGATTTCAGCTCTTTCGCCATATTTTAGAGCATTATCGACAAGGTTTTGAATGCAACGTTTGATCGCGAGAGGCTTGCCAGCCACAGAGGACTCTATTGAGCCTTGAATGTTTATTCGCTCGGATTGTGGTGTCACGGTAGTCGCAATATGTTCGACAAGTTGGTTGAAATCTATCGGTTCAATTTCTTCATGGATGTCGGTTTCCTTAATACATTGCAACGCCCCTTTGACCATTAAGTCCAAATCGTTGGCTAAGCGAGTGAAGCGCTGCCGGTCGGTGTCGTTATCAAGCATTTCCGCTCGCAGCTTTAAACATGCAATGGGCGTTTTTAAGTCATGTGAAATGGCACCAAATAGCATCTCTCGATCTTTTATGTGGCTGTCGATGCGGCGATTCATTTTATTAAATGCTCGGATCGCGGCTTTTAACTCCTTGCTACCGCGCTCTTTGACTTGAGGGATGTTGAGTCGGCTCGACATCAAAGTGGCGGCTTTAGCTAATTCGCGGATTGGTTGGATCTCTTTGCGAACGACGAACCAAGTGCAAATGAGCAGCAGCAGGGCTGAAAGAAGCAAAGTGAGCCACTCTCTAATGTCGAAGTAGTTGGTTTCCAGATTGATATAAGGCGCAGGCAGTACTGCCGCTAGGTAAAACCATTCATTCTCGTCCACTTCGACTTGCATCACTAAAATCGGAGGATTGAGATCGCCAAAAGAGAGAGAGTAGTGAGCCCATAGCATAGGGAGTTCATCAATGGGGAGCTCATTGTTAAAGACCCGCAGGTTGTCACGTTGGGTAAATTCAACCGAGATGTTCGGGGTTTCTTGTAGCTCTGCAGCCAACACTTGTTTGACTTCATTTAAGACCAGCGCTTTTCGTTCGCTGTCAGGCAGGGGAGGCGTTTCGATGTGGTGGTTATTGAGTGAGACAAAAAACCGGGTTCCACCCATGTTACGTAGTTGATTGAGTACAAGGTGGCGATATTCTGAAGGCAGCGTTTGAAAGAAAGAAATGGTGGAAGAAGCGCTCAATGCTAAGCTCTTTACCGTATTGGTTAATCCCTGTTTGTCGCGTTCATTGGCATGCTGATACCAGATCATCCCCGATAGCAATTGAGCGAGGATGATCACTAAGAGCAGGAAGATACTGGTTCTAAATGCGAGCGAGCTGGTCCACGTTTTAATTCTCATAGTGGACATCCGTGGTTAACATATAGCCTTTGTTCCGCACTGTTAGGATCAAAGAGCGATCTTTATCTTCCAAGTGATGCCTAAGTCGACTAATTTGTACGTCGATTCCTCGTTCAAAAGGGTCGGCATCTCTTCCCCATATTTCCCTTGCAATATCATCACGCGATAGGATTGTTTTCGCATTATTGACGAACAGTCCGAGTAGCGATAGATCGGCACCACTGAGCTGTTTTATCTGGTTATCTGCCAGATGGGTCAACTGCCGCGTGACCGTGTCGAGTGACCAATCATCAAAGCGGACTTTTCTGGCTAGTTGAGTTTGAGGGTTGTGTTGGCTGCGGCGTAAGATGGTTTTAATTCGAGCGAGTAATTCTCTTGGACTGAATGATTTAGTGATGTAATCGTCTGCGCCCATCTCCAAGCCAGCAACGCGGTCCGCTTCTTCAGTGACGGCGGTGAGCATAATAATGGGTATTTGTGAGTCACGGCGCAGCTTTTGGCATAAGGTGAAGCCATCTTCACCCGGCATCATGATATCTAAAATGATTAAATCGGGGCTGTGCTTTTTGAGTTGTTGCCACATCTCGCGCCCATTTTCCGCGCCAATAACATCAAACCCCGCTTTCCCCAAGTAGTCTGAGAGTGCTTCACGAAGATCTAAGTTGTCATCTACCACGAGTATCAGCTTGTTTTCCATCACTTTGCATCCTTGCCGCGAGTTTTAAATATGATGCAATTTCCACCAATAATTCTCAATTGAGGTAGCTCTAATTTATTGGTTACAAAGGGGGGAATTTGTAAGTCATCACTTACAAACTCGCAGTATTTTGTAACCTTGGCTGATTAGCAACTCGTTATGATCTTCCTGACTTTACGTGAAACAGAAATTTGGGTGTAACTCAAATGATAAAAACGCTGACAAATGTCAGGAGGGAACCATGTTTGGAAGTTTATTTGGACAACTACAAAAAATAGGCCGGTCACTGATGCTGCCTGTTGCGGTGCTGCCTGTAGCCGGTTTAATGCTGGGTATCGGTAATGCGGGGTTTGCGTTTATTCCAGAAGCGCTGAGTAAAATCATGCTTGCCGCGGGGGACGGCGTATTTGGCAATATGCAGTTGATGTTTGCAGTTGGAGTGGCGCTTGGGCTATCTAAAGGTAATGATGGCGCGGCGGCACTTGCTGGCTTGGTCGGACTCATTATCATGAACGCTTCATTAGGCATTGTCACCGGGCTGCGCGGCCTTGAAACCGATGCCACTATAATGGGTGTAGAAACGCTGCAAACCGGTGTATTCGGTGGCGTGATCATTGGTGCGGTTGCCGCCGTTATGTATAACCGCTTCTATGATATCCGTTTGCCAGAGTACTTAGGTTTCTTCGCCGGTAAACGTTTTGTACCTATCGTGACGGGATTGTCTGCCATTTTGGTTGGTGCTGTGCTCGCATTTGCATGGCCACCAGTCGGTCAACTTTTAGATGCTTTCTCTCACTGGGCGGCGTATCAAAACCCTGTATTGGCTTGGGCTGTTTATGGTGCTGGTGAGCGCTCACTACTGCCTGTCGGTTTACACCACATCTGGAATGCACCATTCTTCTTTGAAGTGGGTAGCTACATTGACCCTGACACAGGCAAAGAGATCACGGGTGAGCTGACACGATTCTTCGCTGGCGATAAAACGGCAGGTTACTTGTCTGGTGGATTTATGTACTCAATGTGGGCACTGCCAGCTGCAGCGCTAGCAATCTATCATTGTGCTACGCCAGAGCGTAAAAAAATCGTCGGTGGTTTGATGATGTCAGCAGCGTTGACCTCATGGTTAACAGGTATTACTGAGCCTATCGAGTTTACATTCTTGTTTGTCGCGCCTGTGCTCTACATCATCCATATCTTCTTGACTGGTATAGCCTTTGCCATCACAGCATTCTTGGAGATTAAACACAGTACCGACTTTGCTCACGGCGCGATTCAGTTCTTCTTGTACTACCCAATGTCGAGCAATGCGTGGATGTTCATCATCATTGGTCCAATCTGGGCGACACTATACTACGGCCTATTCCGCTTCTTGATTGTGAAACTCGATCTAAAAACGCCAGGGCGAGAAACGGACATTGCCGAGGTCAAAATTGCTGGTCAGCCAGATGAGATAGCGGTTGGTGTTGTGGCTGCGCTAGGTGGCAAAGCGAACATCAAATCGGTGGACGCATGTATCACAAGGCTACGAGTGTCGGTGAAGGATATCGCTAACGTCGATGTTGAGAAGCTAAAGCAATTGGGCGCACACGATGTTCTTGTGATTGGCGACAGCTTACAAGCGATATTTGGTACTCAATCCGATACGATTAAATCAGAAATTCATGGTGTGCTCGCACTGTCTTAATCTTACCTACCCCCTAATTTGGTAAGGCTTGCCAACCTCTCCTGAGGTTGGCTTTTTCGTTAACCTCAGTGCAGACGTCGCCTTAGCATGACAAGTCCAATTAAGCTGATAACAAATAGGATATTTACGCTACCCCCACCAGAACCACTCCGGTAGCTGACTTTGGCAATATTCTCTTCTTTAACTCGAACTTTGAAGCTCTCCAGTTCATCATTCAGGTTGACCACCATGTCTGTAACGGCGAGATCAAAACCTTTCTCGGAGTTTTGATAGAAGGTGTCATCAAGGCCTACCGCTGTCGAGTAGGATTCAACCTTACTGATCCCCGGTGCGCGGAACAGCAGTTGGCGACTTTGAATGTCGAAAAGAGCCGTATCAACAAAGGTTTGAGTAGTATTTTCATCCCCAGGGATCATGTATAAGCCAGCAATTGTCCAGTAGAGCAAAGATGCACTGTTTTGGGTACTGCGGGCGATTTGATCATAAGAAACAAGCGCCATTACTTGAATGTTGTACAACCTCGAGAGCTGGTCGAGATTGTCAAAGCTACCGCCATTTTTTAGATAATTACCAGAGATGATCTCAATGCGGTTGATGTAACTTAACTGAGCAAATTCACTTTTCACTTGACTGAGAATCTCTTGCTTACGGCTAGCAGAAAGATTCAATTTGCCAAACTCTGAGGAGGGGACAAAAGCAATACCAATGTTCAATGGCAGAGTGAGATGCGGAGTGCTCGGTTGATGCTTGGCATAGTCTTGGGTGTCTGGGTAAAGGAAGTCAACTAGGCTACTAGAGGCTTGCTCTTGACGATCTATTGAACTACAACCGACTAATAGTAAAGGCAAAATTAATAATGAGATCAGTTTTTTCATTTTCAAATCCTTTTACTTCGAAGTGAATTCCTAAGTAACTATTTGGTTATGATGGTTTAACGGTGTGATGAATCCTAACGGATTAAATTTATTTTGAACAGTGTTTTTTATTTTGGTTGGATAATTTGTGAGAAACCGAGTAGTTCGGCTTCTCACTGTTCAGTCGAATGATTTAAGGGAGATAACAGTCGTTCACCCTTTCGATTTAGAGAGCTGTTGAATGAAGAATTCAAGCTCTTTGGTAGAACGAAGGATGTGAATGGTTTTGTGTTTGGCCATCTTGTTTAGTGACTGAGTAAAATCATCGTTCCAAAAGCTCGGGCTAAGCTTGAGCATTTTATAACTTTCCCTTGTCCCTTTAAAAACCGAGCTTCCTTCTGGCCAACCTTCAGGTTTAACATACAGGCTTTTTAGTAATCGCTTTGTGACGAACCAATAACAGACTGGATAGGGTAAATCGATGTATACGAGCGTGTCCGCCTCATCGAGACGTTTGCGAAATGATGCCAAGGGCCCTAGACCATCAATGACCCATTGTTCTGAGTTGAGGATGTTATCGTGGATCCCATCGAAGCTTTGCCTATCAATCGGCTTTCCATTGGCTTGATAGACGATAGAGTCGAGTTGATGAAGTGTGATTCCTTTCGTTTCCGACAGCGCTTTGCTCAGCGTTGATTTTCCACTGCCTGGCTTTCCGAATACGGCGACCTTTTTCATGTAACCTCCTAACGTTTTAGTCCCGTAAGGTAGATACAGAAAACCCACCGTTACGGGTGGGTTTTATACAAACAAAGCGCAGCAACAATCCCACCATTCCT
Organism: Vibrio sp.; assembly: GCF_984391705.1. Taxonomy (NCBI): domain Bacteria; kingdom Pseudomonadati; phylum Pseudomonadota; class Gammaproteobacteria; order Vibrionales; family Vibrionaceae; genus Vibrio; species Vibrio sp. The sequence goes on from NZ_CFHWOM010000002.1 coordinate 123,758, forward strand.
AAGGAATGATGATAATTCGAGCGTGACGTTGTGCGAGTTGTTTTGTCATATTGTTACTTTTCGATAAACAGCTTGGATTGTCAATCGGTTTGCGTAATTTTTATACAGGTTTCTAAGCCTAAAATATGCCACCGTCACCTGATGAATCCGAACCAAAATCTACCCCGCCAGATTGATCACATGAAGTGTTGGTTGAACTTGATGACGTGGACGAATGAATCTTGGCGTATTCTAGGTATGCGTCAAAGGTTGGTAGAGCGTCTTGCTTAAATAACACGTTACTCACTTCACGATGAAACTCAGGTTGATTGCCAAATGCGCTTGAGAGCCCTAGTGACATATAGAAGCTGGGGTGTGTGATCATGGCGTAGGCGTAGTTGCAGTACTTAGTGTCTTGTTCTTTGCCGATTGCCTTTAATGCCCAATTAATTTCTTGGGGGTCATAGTTATCTTTCTTACCAAACTTAATTGATAGTCTCGGTGCGACTTCCATTGCGACAGATTTGATTATGCGGCTTTTTGACCATGGAAACATATTTGCTCCTAGCTTAACGATGCGTTCATTCCACATCGCATTAACATCGTGAATGTCATAGTGCCGTTTAATAATCGTATAGGCAAATCTCAATAAAATATTGATAATTAGGTTAAAGAGCCGATGTAGTGGTGTCGGCTCTTTAATTAGTGGCGACTACTTACCATCGACACTCCGGCGTACATTTAGAGGGTTAGTTTCTTGCAAGCTCGTTGGCAGCAGAGCGTCTGGCACCGATTGGTAGGCAACAGGGCGTAACCAGCGCTTAATCGCCTCTGCTCCAACAGAGGTACTTGCTGGCATGGTGGAAGCAGGGTAAGGACCACCGTGTACAATCGCGTAGCTGACTTCAACTCCGGTTGGCCAGCCGTTAAAGACGATACGACCTGCGACTTCTTCCAGTTCTGGCAACAGACGTTTAGCGAGGGGATAATCGTCAGCGTCCGCATGTATTGTTGCTGTTAAGCTTCCAGCAAGACCTTGGCTCAGGCTGATCATCTCTGCGCTGTCTTCACATACAACGACAATGGATTGAGGGCCAAAGATTTCTTCTTGCCATTGCGGGTTGTTACGCCACGTTTCGCTGCTGGTTTCAAATAACATTGAAGGTACGCCAAAATCAGGACTCGATAGAGTTCGGGTTAACCCAGACTGTTGCGCGCGTTGCTCACTCTGCTCTAGGTAGTTGGATTTGATCCCCGAAGTCAACATGGTTTGTCCAGCTTGAACTTTGATGCCTTGACGCATAGCGTGTACAAAGCGCTCGCTTGCTTCACTTTTCGCAATAAACACCACTGCCGGCTTAGTACAGAACTGGCCACAGCCCATGTTCATTGACATGAGGTATTCTTCTGCCAATGACTCTGCTTGGTTGTCCATACGCTGAGGTAAAATGAAAACGGGGTTAGAAGCGCCAAGTTCACCGTAGAATGGAATAGGCTCTGGCCGCTGTTGCGCTAAGTTGAACAGAGCACGGCCTCCATGTATTGAGCCAGTAAAGCCAACAGCTTTAATATCAGGATGAGTGACAACGGCTTGGCCTAATTCATGGCTGGTGCCCTGCAACAAAGTAAAGATCGCTTGTGGCAGTTTCTCGCTATCAAGTGCTTTGGCAATGCATTGTGCGACGATCGCGCTTGTGCCTGGATGAGCAGGATGACCTTTTACCACAACAGGGCAACCCGCAGCTAACGCTGAAGCTGTATCGCCACCTGCTGTTGAAAACGCGAGTGGAAAGTTGGACGCTCCAAACACGGCCACAGGTCCCAGTGCGATGTTTTGGCGACGAATATCTGGCTTAGGCAATGGCTGGCGATTAGGGTTTGCAGTGTCAAAAATCGCTTCTTGCCATAGGCCTCCAACCGCAACGTCCGCAAATAAACGTAGCTGAGCAGTTGTGCGGCTTAGCTCACCATTAAGTCTCGCGTTCGGTAGTGCTGATTCAAGTTCTGCTCTTGCCACAATCGCTTCACGAGCGTCTTCTAAGCTATCTGCAATCGCATGCAACAAGGCGTTACGTTGAGTGGGTGTTGTCTGGCGAAAAGATTTGGCTACTTCGTTTGCAGCCGTCACAGCGAGGTCGACCTCTTTTGCGCCATGTTCAGGGTATTCACCAGGTAGCGAGCGTTCCGTTGCCGGATTGATTGCGTTAAATGTAGAACAAGGTTGCATGATATTTCCTTAGGGCTATTTTAATTCAAAACCAAATGCATACGGGTCTTCATCATCGACCCAAATAATGTTGTGTCCTGTCACCTGTGCCCAACCCTCAATGCTAGGCAGAATAGCTGCGCGACCATCGATTTCAGTGACCCCTTCAATTCGGCCCGTGAATAGGCTGCCAATAATGCTTTCGTGGACAAAGTCTTCCCCTTGTTTGAGTTTTCCTTTGGCGTGCCATTGAGCCATGCGTGCACTGGTTCCGGTACCGCAAGGCGAGCGATCCAGCGCCTTTTCACCATAAAAAACAGCATTTTTAGCAGTCGATTCTGGTTTGGTTGGCGTACCAGTCCAAAGTACATGAGAAACTCCGCAAACGGTGGGATCATTGGGATGAATACATTCCACTGCGTTAGATACCGCTTCGCGAACCTTTGGGCTAAGCATTAGGATTTCGTCTGACGTGTAGTGCTCTAAGCCACGATAATTCTCTTGAGGATCTACAATGACGTAGTAGTTGCCGCCATAGGATACATCGACTGTGATTTCCCCAAGCCCTTCCACATTGACGGTGACATCTTGGTGAGCGAGGTAAGCCGGCACATTGAAGATCTTTACTGAGGTGATCTTCTCGCCATCTCGCTGGTAGTGCACTTCGATTTGACCTGCTGGTACATCTAATACTAGGCGGCCTTCTTTTTTGGGTGTGATCAACTTGTGTTCTAGGGCGGAAGTGACCGTGCCAATCGTTCCATGTCCGCACATAGGCAAGCAGCCACTGGTTTCGATAAACAGTATTGATGCGTCTGCATTTTCGCTGCAGGGAGGCAGAACCACTGAGCCAGACATCATGGCGTGGCCACGGGGCTCAAACATCAACGATTGGCGGATCCAGTCGTAGTGCTCTAAGAAAAACTGACGCTTTTCACTCATCGTTCCGCCACTTAGTGGAGGTACCCCTCCTGCAACTAAACGAACGGGGTTTCCACAGGTATGCGCATCGATACAGAAGAAGGTTCCTTGTCTCATTTTTCGCTCCTTGCATAGGAAATAGGTTGAACTGTCGGAGTTGGATGTTATCGTGATGTTAAGTATATTTTATACAATTTTGTTTTGGAAACGTGATAAGGAGCAGAAATAAATGGACAGTGAACAGTCAACTTCTGGTCGAAATGTGGCCGTTATTGGTGGTGGTATCATTGGTTTATGTAGTGCACTAAAGCTTCAGTTAAACGGTGATAGCGTGACTATTTTTGATAAGGCGGGAGCAGGGGAAGGGTGCTCCAAAGGCAATGCTGGCCACTTCGCGACAGAGCAAGTATTTCCTCTGGCGACTCCCTCTTTATTGCCTCAGTTACCCAAGATGCTGCTGTCGTCATCAAGTCCTGTTTCCATCCGATTTCGCGATCTACCTAAAACGTTTGGTTGGATGGTACGGTTCTTGTTTCATGCCCGAAAAGCCCCGACTTTGTATGCGACTGAGGTGTTGTCTCGGCTAAATGAGAAGGCGATGCCGAGTTGGTTTTCTTTGCTGGATTCGGTGGGTTTGCGCCACTTAATTGTGATGAATGGGTCTCTGCTAACCTTTGAAAGCGATAGTCTATTTAAAGCTTATGGTTCAAACTTAAAGGGATTTGATGAGCATGGCGTGGAGTACGAACTCTGGGGGCAAAAAGCGATAAGGCAATATGCGCCTAGTCTATCTCACAATGTAAAACACGGAGTCTTTTTTCCAAACACGGGACATACACTAAACCCTTATCAGATATGCCTTGAGCTGAAATCAGTGTTCGAAAAGTTAGGTGGGAAGTTTATCCAAAAAGAGATAGATGACGTTTCTTCTGGTGAGTTGGTTTCGGTTAAATACAATGGACAATCTAAGGCTTTTGATTCGGTCATTATTGCAACAGGCGCTGAGTCAGTACGCTTAGTTCAACGTCTGACAGGGCGAAAAGTTCCTCTTCAAGCAGAGCGCGGTTATCACCTTATGCTCCCCCAATTGAAACAGAGTTTGCCGTTTCCAGTGAGCTCCGCAGATCGTAAATTTATCATGACTCCCATGGATGGTGGATTGCGTTTAGCGGGAACCGTTGAATATGCAGGGCTAGATTCCCCGCCAAATATGAAGCGTTCTCTCATGCTAAAGAAATTGGCCCAAGGTCTACTAAATGAAGATAGTGAGGCTTGCGAGATGGGAGAGCAATGGATGGGAAATCGTCCCTCATTGCCAGACTCGCTACCTGTCATTGACAGCGTGGATGATGGAAAAATTTTATTCGCATTTGGTCATCAGCATTTAGGGCTAACTCATGCAGCGGTCACAGCTGAGTTAATTTTTCAGCTACGTAATAAGCAAAATACTGTACTCGATGTTACACCGTTTCGTTTGAATCGTTTTGGTTAAAAAATTTTAAAATTAAATATTGTATAAAATATACTTATTGATTATGTTAATAAAAAGTTAATCAAGGATTGATGCCTAACAGCTGTATCCAGGCGTCCGAAAAATTCAGGGAATACCCTGATGAGACAACTAAAAAGGAGCACAACACATGTCAAGAAAGACATTCACACCATTGGCACTTTTGATTTCTGGAATGCTGTTAGGGACATCAAGCGTTGCAAGCGCTGAAGATAAGTTAACTGTGGTTTCTTGGGGAGGAGCATTTACCCACAGCCAAGTAGAGGCATACCACAAACCGTTTATTGCAAAGACAGGAGTCGAACTGATCTCAGAAGATTTCAGTGGCGGCTTAGCGGAAATTAAAGCGCAAGTAGAGGCAAATAAAGTTCGTTGGGATCTGGTTTCTCTCGATAAGCCTGACATTGTTCGTGGTTGCGCTGAAGGGTTACTTGAACCTGTTGACCCTAGCATCCTACCTGCAGGAGACGATGGCACACCAGCAGACAAGGATTTTATACCAGGTGCAATACATGAATGTGCTGTGAATACCATAGTCGTGTCGACGGTACTCACGATCAATGAGGACGCGTTTAAAGGTAAATCCGCGCCGACTAAGCTTGTTGATCTTTTTAATTTGAACCAATACCCCGGCCGTCGTGCATTACAAAAAATGCCACAAGGTAATTTAGAGTGGGCTTTGATTGCAGATGGCGTCGAGCCAGAGAAGGTGTATGAGACGTTGGAGACCGCTGAGGGAAGAGCGCGTGCATTTGCCAAACTAGATACCATCAAGCCTCATGTTGTTTGGTGGACGACAGGGGCGCAACCACCACAAATGCTCGCAGATAAAGAAGTGGTTATGGCATCTGCGTTTAACGGCCGGATTCATAGCGCGACTCAAGAAGAAGGTCAGCCGTTCAAAATCATTTGGGATCATCAATTGGGCTATATGAATGGATGGGCGATTCCTAAAGGGAGTCCAAATACCCAGTTAGCTTTAGAGTTCATTAAATTCTCATCGGGCACTCAGCCTCTTGCTGATCAGGCGAAGTATGTGGCATATGGCCCGACTCGCAAATCCTCCTCTGCACAAATCAGTACAGAGATCTTGGCCAGTTTACCGACTGCGCCTAATAACTTTAAAACTGCTTTTCTTATCGATGATGAATGGTGGTCAGATTATGCCGATGAGTTGAATGAAGAGTTCAACACTTGGCTTTTAAACTAACCAGTGCTCAACGAGGCGGTAACCCCGCCTCTCTAAAAGGAAAAAAACATGCTTAACCTCGATGCTCAGCAAATTGTTCAGTCGCTTTCGATGAAGGGGCTGATTGAATCCATGCGTCAGACTTATCAGCAGCAAGTAACGATACCTCAGCGTCGAGTGATGCCACTTAAAAAGGGGGCGTATGATGCCTTCGCGCTGCTGCCAGCATGGAATGACTCTCTTATCACAGTCAAAGCGTTTACCTATTTTCCCAGCAACTACTTGGAAGGGCGTGACAGCTTAGCGTCTAAGATTCTTGCGTTTGATAGATCGAACGGAGAGCCATTGGCACTTTTGGATGGCAAGGTACTCACGTTTTGGCGTACGGCTGCTGCCTCTGCGCTTGCGGCTGACTATCTGGCAAGAAAAGAATCAGAGACTTTGCTCATTTGCGGAACCGGTAACCTTGCGCCATACATGGCCTGGGCCTATGCCGCAATTCGCCCGCTAAAAAAGGTGCTGGTGTGGGGCAGAGATCATCACAAAGCTCAGGCAGCGGTCGACAAGATTTTGTCTGGCCTTGAGTATCAGTCGTTACCAGAATCACAGCGCTACCGTGTTGAAGCTGTAACTAGTGTTGATGAGCAACTTCCACAGGTGGATGTGATCACCTGCGTGACAGGTTCAGCAGAGCCACTTTTTGATGGTTCAGAAGTAAAACTTGGCACTCACATCGACCTGATTGGTAACCATGATAAAGATAAGCGTGAGTGTGACAGTGTTAGCATTAAGCGCTCAAATGTTTTCGTAGACAGCCGTATCAACGTATTGGCTGAAGCGGGTGATCTTCTCATCCCTATTGCTGAGGGTGACTTTAGTGAAGCGATGATTAAAGCAGAGTTAACCGAGCTTTGTGCGAACAGCCACTCAGGGCGTATGGACCAGTCTGAAATCACGCTTTACAAATCGGTGGGCAGTGCATTGGCTGATCTTGCTGCTGTTCGCTTCGTTCTAGATCAACAAGATACAAAATAGAGTTTTTGGGGAAATCCCCAAGTTGGATAGATGTAATCATGTCTATTTAAATTGCATACAATATACAAATGGAGGGTAAAGATGAAAGTAGATTGGAAAGGTGTGTATCCTGCGGTAAGTACTCAGTTTCGTGCGGATCAAACGATTGATTTGGATGCGACACAAACTGTTATTGATAACCAAATCAATGATGGCGTCAATGGGATCATCTGCTTGGGCACAGTAGGCGAAAACTGCGCGCTGTACCCAGATGAAAAGCGTCAAGTTCTTCAAGCGGCGCAAGAAGTGGTCGCAGGTCGAGTGCCATTAATTGCCGGAACAGCAGAGTCAATCACGACTGCTTCAATTCAGTACATGCAAGATGCGCAAAAAATTGGCATTGATGGTTGTATGGTCATGCCTGCGATGGTCTACCGCACATCAGACAGTGAAACGGTAGACTACTACCGTACCCTGGCGGAAGCGACGCCCGAAATGCCAATCATGATCTACAACAACCCAGTTTCTTATGGCGTTGATGTGAGCCTCGATATGATGGCTGAACTGGCTGAGTTTGAAAGCATTGTAGCGGTAAAAGAGTCGACAACTGACACTCGTCGTATCACTGAACTTTACAACCGTTTTGATGATCGCTTTACCGTTTTCAGCGGCGTTGATGATATTGCGCTTGAATCTTTGATGCTTGGTGCGACTGGTTGGATTTCAGGTTTAACCAATGCTTTCCCAGCGGAATCTGTGGCGATTTATAAGCTCGCAAGCCAAGGCCGTTATGCTGAAGCCCTTGAAATCTATCGTTGGTTCTTACCATTGTTGCGTCTAGATACCATTCCAACTCTGGTCCAATGTATCAAATTGGCTGAGCAAGTGTGTGGCCGCGGCAGTGAGCAAGTCCGTGCCCCACGCCAAAACCTGAAAGGTGAAGAGCGCGCGCGTGTGATTGCGATGGTGGAGCATGCGATTGCTACCCGCCCAGACCTAGCAAAATACAACCTATAAGCATATTTCAATACGCATAACTAAAGGCAGAGAATGCTCTGCCTTCAATCCTTTTACGTAAACGGCTTATTAGGGCGTTAAGCTGTTTACTTAGCTGGATTGATTGACCAACCAATTTTGGAAAAGGGAAGATCAATGGCAACACATCAGGATTATGTCAGCTTTCAGCATGTGCAAAAAACCTACGACGGGGAAACTCTCGTGGTGAAAGATTTTAACTTGGATATTAAACCCGGAGAGTTTGTGACCATGCTTGGCCCGTCAGGTTCCGGTAAAACCACTTGTTTGATGATGCTGGCTGGGTTTGAAACCGCGACGGGAGGGGAGATCTATATCGATGGCACCCCAGTAAACAATCTTGCGCCACATAAGCGAGACATTGGCATGGTGTTTCAGAACTATGCGTTATTTCCCCATATGACGATTGCAGAGAACTTAGCTTTTCCACTTAAAGTCCGCTCTCTGTCTACGGAAGCAATTGACGTTAAAGTGGACGCTGCACTAAAGATGGTCGAACTGGAGCATGTGGCGAACCGTTATCCAAAACAGTTATCCGGTGGCCAGCAGCAGCGCGTAGCCCTTGCGAGGGCACTAGTGTTTGAACCTAAGTTGGTACTTATGGATGAGCCGTTAGGTGCGTTGGACAAACAGCTACGAGAACAAATGCAGTTAGAGATAAAGCATCTGCATGAAAAGTTAGGCATTACCATCTTGTACGTGACTCACGATCAGGATGAAGCGCTCACCATGTCAGATCGCATTGCTGTATTTAATAATGGGGCAGTGCAGCAACTGGCTTCACCGTCCGACTTATACGAATCTCCAAGTAACTCATTTGTCGCGCAATTTATTGGTGAGAACAACCAGCTGATGGGCACCGTTGAAGAGGTTGACGGCGAGCAATGCGTTGTTCAAGTTGGCGCTCAGCGACTGCTAGCAAAGCCTGTTAGGATCAATCGCTTGGGCGAAGCGACGCTACTCTCTATCCGTCCGGAAAAAATCACGGTTAAACCTGAACTGGAAGTGTGCGATAACCAAGTCACTGGTGTACTGAAAGAGCTTATCTATCATGGTGATCATCATCGATTGGTCGTAAGTGTTGCTGGAGTAGGAGAGCTGGTGGTGAAAGTGACCAATGACAGTCGTAACGCGCAGCAGTTTAATGTGGGTGGTTTGTTGACGATTGGTTGGAATAGCCAAGATTGCCATGCGCTTGATTGTCCAACAGAGTCGTTTGAGCAGGAGGAAGTGGCATGAGCCGTGAGCTGAGTGGGCTTTCTTCAGTCATTTCAATGCAACGAAAGCTGTCGAAACCGAAACGTGATTTAAAGTCACAGTTGCAGCGTGCTGAGCGACAGAAACAGATTCGATCCCTTTTGCTTATTCTTCCTTTGGTCTGTTTTATTTGTGTCACCTTTGCTTTTCCGATAGTTGAGATGCTTTATCGTAGCGTGGACAACCAATCAGTGCCGAGTGGTTTTCCGCAAACGGCAAAAGCGATCAAACAATGGGATTATCAAGGCTTGCCTAGCTTAACGATCCAGCAGCACTTTATGGAGGAACTTAAAGAGCGTTACCAAGATAAGTCGTTGCCTAAGTTAGCCAATCGACTCAATATTGAAGTCTCTGGTATGCGCAGTTTGCTGATGAAAACAGGGCGTAAACTAGGCAAAATGGAGCAGCTTCCAGAGAGCGAACAAGAGATACAAAAACTGGATAAGCGCTGGTCTAAAGCGCAATATTGGGCGGCATTGAAAACGCTCAGCTCGCCTTACACATTGAGCTACTACTTAGCCGCATTGGATATGCGTTATGACGATAAAGGCGAGATTAGTCCTCAGCCGGAAACTCGCCAAGTATATGTCGATCTCTTCAGTAAAACTTTTGGTATGTCTCTGGCTATCACAGTGATCTGCTTGCTTATGGCGTACCCCGTCGCTTACCTACTGGCTAATTTGCCGGACAAACGAGCTAACTTGCTGCTGATTGTCGTGCTGTTACCGTTTTGGACCTCACTATTGGTTCGAACCACCTCCTGGATCGTTTTGCTACAAAATCAGGGTGTGATTAATGACTTGCTAATATGGTCTGGCATTACTTCTCAGCGTTTGGCAATGGTGCACAATACTTTCGGCACGATCGTCGCCATGGTCCATATCTTGTTGCCCTTTATGATTTTGCCTCTCTACAGCGTAATGAAGGGTATTAGTCCAAGCTATTTTCGTGCAGCAAGGTCTTTAGGTGCGACGCCAGCTGTCGCTTTCATAAAGGTCTATATGCCATTAACGCTACCAGGCGTGGGCGCAGGTGCGTTATTGACTTTTATTCTTTCAATTGGCTTCTACATTACACCAGCGTTAGTAGGTGGTCGCAGTGGGCAGATGATCTCCAATATGATTGCTTATCACATGCAAACGTCACTTAACTGGGGGATGGCTGCCGCTTTAGGTGGATTACTGCTGGCTGTAGTGCTTGCGCTGTTTTACATCTTCAATCGAGTGGTTGGAATCAATAATATTAAGGTAGGAGGTTAACCATGGCGCTACCTAGCTATTGTAATGGTCGTGAGCGAGTGGCGTATTATGGCTATTTGGGCTTCTGTACTTTGGTGTTTTTATTTCTGATTGCGCCAATCCTCATCATTATCCCTTTATCGTTTAACGCTACGCCTTATTTTACCTTTACGGAAGGGATGTTAAGTTTAGATCCTGAGGCCTATTCGATCCGCTGGTATGTCGATATGTTTTCCAATGACCAGTGGCTCAATGCCCTCAAAAACAGCACGTTAATTGCGATTTGCGCTACTATTGTAGCCACAGCGTTGGGTACGTTGGCGGCGATGGGGCTCGCGGCGAACAATGTCCCATTTCGCAATACCATTATGGCGTTTTTGATCTCGCCAATGATCGTTCCTGTGATCATCTCTGCCGCTGCCATGTATTTCTTCTACACGCGCCTCGATCTGTCTCAAACCTTTACGGGTATTGTGCTAGCCCACGCAGCATTAGGGACGCCATTTGTGGTGATAACTGTAACGGCGACCTTGAGTGGATTTGATCATAGCTTAGTTAGAGCGGCATACAGCCTAGGTGCCAACCCAATCTATGCGTTTCGCCATGTCACCTTCCCATTGATTCGACCAGGGATGATCTCTGGTGGTTTATTTGCGTTCGGTACATCGTTTGATGAAGTGGTGGTCGCTTTGTTCATTACAGGTGTAGAGCAACGAACGGTGCCTCGACAAATGTGGTCTGGCATTCGTGAGCAAATTAGCCCCACGATTTTGGCTGTGGCGAGTATGTTGATTTTGATGTCGGTATTGCTGCTAGTTACCTTGGAGTTGCTGCGTCGACGAAATGCGCGCATAAGGGGGATTAGCGAGTAATAACTTCCGTGATTATTGGGTAGTGATAAGATCAATGTCCAGGTATGTAGGCTTCATCTCCAGATCTTATCTTTCCATCGCGCTTCTTTACTTCTCCGAAGCGCTTTTTTGGATTGCGTCACCAGGGGAGTCGCTCTCCATCATAAGCAATAAAACTGCCACTGTCTGAGGGCTTAAGAGAAAGTAAAATCTCGATCAATTGTTCTGCTGTATAATGTGGAGAAAAGAGCTTCCCTTCAGGCACATTAGCTTGAAATGGTCTCGATAGCTGAGTGTTTGTGGTGCCAGGATGAAGCGCAACAACCACGCTTTTAGGCATCAAGCGTCCCCATTCAATGGCGATGGATTTGAGTGCCATATTGAGTGCGGCTTTTGAGGCTCGATAGCTATACCACCCGCCTAGCTGGTTGTCGGTAATACTGCCCACTTTCGCTGATACTGTTGCCAAGCATGGACGGTCGCTTTTTCTGATTATTTTCTGGAAGTGTTTGGCGATAAGTAATGTTGCCAAACAGTTGACTGACATACTTTGAACAAAAAACTCGGGACTTAACGAAGAGAGGTTTTTCTCAGGTTTGCTCACCTGCGAATGCAGTAAGCCTACACAGTTAATGATCCAGTCTAACTGCTCGAAGTGAGCGGCGAGCTGTTGAATACTCGCTTCATTTTCGACATCCAAATGATGCCAAGAGACATCCGCGCGATACTTGTCGGGCTTGGTACTACGATAAGTGGCAAAGATCTTGACGTTTGGATAATGACTAATGAGATATTGGAGCATGGCAGAGCCAATTCCACCTGAACCGCCGATAACGAGAATATTCATTACAACTCCTCTAATCGTGCAAAGTTGTGCTCTGCGGTGGTTAATATGGCATCTTGCGCCTCCGCAGACATTCGATCCCAGTTACGATAGATCATACCAATGCGTGGCTGTTGGCCAATCAAGTCGCGATGTCTCGCCATAAAATGCCAGTAGAAGCTATTTAGTGGGCATGAAGAAGGACCACTTTTTAGTTTCACCTGATAAGCGCAAGACTTACAGTAGTCGCTCATGCGGTTGATGTACGAACCGCTAGCAGCGTATGGCTTAGTACCGACAATACCACCGTCAGCGTAGAGCGCCATGCCTCGAGTATTGGGCATTTCAACCCACTCTATTGCATCAATGTAGATGCCTAGGTACCACTCATCTACCTCATCAGGGTTGATTCCCGCGAGCAGCGTGAAGTTGCCAGTAACCATCAGGCGCTGGATATGATGGGCATAGGCATAAGTTAAAGACTGGTCAACGGACTGCTTGATACAGTTCATTTTGGTGTTGCCATTCCAAAAGTAACTAGGGAGCGGTCGCTGTGCATTGAAATGGTTGAGTGAACGATAGTTTGGCATGTTTGCCCAGTACACCGCACGAATGTATTCCCGCCAACCGATTATCTGACGCACAAAACCCTCAATCTGTGACAGTGAAATATCGCCATTTGCGCTTTCATAGTAGGTTATGGCACTGGTGACGACTTCAAGGGGGGAAATCAATTTACTGTTGAGGGCGAATGAGAGTCGACTGTGGTACAGGCTCCAGCTTGCTGGGTGACGGTCTGTCATGGCATCTTGGAAAAAACCAAATCTCGGCAAACAGTGTTGGCAGAAATGCGCTAATAAATTAAGGGCTTGGCTACGATTGATGGGCCAAATCAGCGGGTTGGAGACGTCGCCAATGTTGTTCACTTTGTGGCGCGTAAGCCTTGCTAGAATATCACTGACATCTGTGGCAAACACCAGTGGGTTGGGGATCGCCTCTAGATCGTCCTCTCTGAACGCGTTGCGGTTGTTGGCATCTAAGTTCCATTTGCCCCCCACGGGTTTGTCGCCTTCCATGAGTAGGTTTAAGCGTCGGCGCATTTTCCGGTAAAAATGCTCCATCAAAATGTGTTTTCCGGGCGGAAAAGCCTCTGAAATTTCGTCAAATGGGAGAAGGAAGTGCTCGCTCTCCACCATAGTGACGTTCACCCCTTCAATGGAGAGTGCCTCTAGCTGCTTAAGCAAACGGTATTCATCTGGTCGTTGATACTCAAGGCGAGTCGTTTGATGTTGCTCGACAAGGCTTGCAAGCAAGTGAGGCAAATCTTGGTATTGTTCACTCTCGTCTAAGTCGAGATAGAGAACCTGATGGCCGAGTTGCTTTAGTTCGTCGGCGAAACTTTCCATGGCCGCAAAGAAGGCGCAGTGTTTTTGAATGTGGTGAGTGGTGTAGCTCGCTTCCTGGTAGAGTTCGGCGATAACGTACAACACGCTTTCCTCTTGGCGCTGAAACCAAGAGTGGTTGATATTGAGTTGGTCGCCCAAAATGAGGCGGATAGTGGTCATGTTCATTAAGTAACTCGCTAACGTTTACTAACCTTACGTAGCGGTTTGTTATCGAGATCATCCTAATGCTTTGCATCGGCTTAATTTTTCATGATGGCGCGTTATTTAATCGCCTGCTGGAACTGATTGCGGAACTGGGTCGGTGTCATCTCTTTTACCGTTTTGAACTGGCGATTAAAATTCGATAGGTTTTGAAACCCTGTATTTTCTGCCACCAATGCAATAGGTAGCGACGTGCTTGCCAGTAGCTCACAGGCTTTGCCGATGCGAAACTGTTTGATGTGGTCAGAAAAACTCACCCCATAGTGTTTTTCGAACAGGCGATACGCAGAGCTTTCACTCATGTGTAGGCTCTTACTTAAATCGGAGATGCGTATCGCTTTTGCGTAGTTTTCCTCAATGTAGTGAGTGGCTAATTGAACTTTTTGCCGTGCCTCTCGATTTCCAGATAACTGGCTAATCCGGTAGGGAGAGGTGGAAAGTTTCTTTGATTGCCCATCACTGGCGAGCAGCAGCAAGACTTCAATCACCCGAACTGCCTGAAAAGCACGACTAAGATTCTCGACACCAGTGAGTAGATCAGACACCTGCTGTGAAACGGCGGGGCTGAACTTGAGTCCATAGGCAGAGTCTTCGAGTAAGCGTTTGATGTTTCGAGCTTCTGGAATCGTGGCTTGCAGCTTTTCTATCCAGTGGTGTTTGAGCCAAACAATGACCGAGTGATGAGGCTTTTCATCTGAACTGTTAAGTTGGCCTGTGATCATGTGCGGCAGACCAGGGCCATAAAGCAAAAGGGTGTTATGACCAATTGAACCCACTGCGTCCCCAGCAAAATAGTTGCCGTTAAATACATTGTCAGGGTCTTGGTAAAGCACCAACTCATACTCGGTGTGATAGTGCCATGAGCAGGCAAACTCTTCTTTTTTAACGCGGCAATGATACTCACGGACAATCCAATCGTTGCTGGGTGTATCCATGACATTCTCAATATACGGCTTCATTGCATGCTCCTTCTCTGACCAACCAAGAGTAGAGTAACTGTTGCTTTTCTGTCAAAGGAGATTGTTAAGTTGAAGGATTAGTATTAGAGGTGGCTCGAATACTATCAATGGGACTGCATATCTTTGATTACACTGTAGCTGCATTAACTCACACACTTAACTCAAAGGAGCCCCCATATGTTGAAAGATAAAACGGCTATATTGTTTATCATTACCGCGTTTGTTACTGGTTTATGCGGGGCCTTTTTTTATCCGTTGTCGAGTTTATTCATTGTAGAAGAATTGGGCGCATCGCCCATGATGTTAAGCCTGTACATGGTGATGGCGGTTGTGAGTGCTGTGGTTGTCTCGCAGCTAATTGCAAGACAGTCCGACCGGAACTGGAAGCGCAAAACGATCTTGTTGGTCGCGCTGACGTGTTACCTCATCACTGTCTCAAGCTTTATCGTGGTTCGAGATTATTGGATCGCCATCACCATCGCAACCGTATTTGGCAGTGTCAGTGGCGCCGCGTTTGGTCAGCTGTTTGCTTTGGGCCGAGAGTATGGCGATCGCTATGTGGAAGATAGTACGACATTTCTCTCAACTATGCGTGCTGGTATCGCAATCGCATGGGTGTTTGGTCCTCCTCTTGCTTTTATGCTTAAAGCGAGCTTTGGCTACAACGCTTCGTTTGCGGTTTCCGCGACAGTTATCAGTATTGCGATTGTGGTTATTGCCAAGTTCTTACCCAATGGCGAAAGCAACCAAGAGCAAGCCGAGGTTGATCAAGAGCCAAAGAGTTTTCCCAAAACCGCGAATAGCGTTATTACGCTTTACTGTCTGGTGGTGGTATTTGCTTTTGCTGCGAATAACCTCTACATCACCAGCATGCCGCTTTATTTGTCTCAGGAACTGATGGTCGACCCGAGCTGGCTAGGTATTTTGTTTGGCGCGGGAGCATTGTGTGAAATCCCAATCATGCTGGGGGCAGGAAAATTGGCAGAGAGAGTCGGTACGATCAAACTATTGATGATGGGTATTGCAAGCGGTATCGTTTTCTATCTTGTTATGCTGACGAGCACCAGTTTTGCGGCTATGTTAGCAGCCCAGTTGCTGAATGGATTCTTTATTGGCGTCTGCGCTACTTTGGGAATGGTTGTGTTGCAAGACATGATGAAAGACCGACTAGGTACGGCATCGACTTTATTCTCTAACATGCTCAATGTGAGTATGTTGCTGGCAAGCCTCTCAGTCGGCGTGGTTGGGGAGCTGTTTAATTACTACAGTACCTTATATGTCTCTTTTGCGGGGTCGATTGCAGCTCTCATTCTATTGGTTATGTTTGCCTCTATTGAATCTAAGCATCGTCAACAGCAGAGTAAACCAGTAACAGCTTAAACCGAGTTCCTTACTACAGTCAGCTTTGGCCAAAGTGTTAACCAGTTTTTACTTGTGATTCTTTGGTCAAAGCTACTGATTTCTCGTTTAGGGTTATGCGTGATATGTAGGGCGAATAAGGATTCATAACCGAATGCGCTAATGCATTCGACCATTCCACTGGCGTTAATTTTTGCAGCGACAGCAGTCTCTTTCTCTGGCCAGTAACTCATGGCATCAACAACATCCAAATAGGGCTTATCACCATTTCGCTCGTGCATGCGGGCTTGGTTGCGAACTTGCCAATTGAGCTCTGGCATCTGTTCTCTGAGCTGGGCTTCAATCGCGAGGTCTTGTACAGCATTGGGGTTTGAAGAGTCGAAATAGACCACATCGATATCATTCAATGGTGTTGACGTAGTGTGGCTATGAAGCTCATCCCAGACAAGATTTCGAACGAATCCAGCCGCGATGTAACTTTGAGGCAAGTTGAAGGTAGAGACTACGCGTAAAATCGCCATGCGTTGCGCGTCTTGCTCAATAAGGCGTGATAATTCAATGCTCAAGGTCGTCACTGCCGCGGTTCGTTAGAGAGAAACTGCCAAGTACGCAGTCTAGCCTGCGCACTTGGCAATGATTTTACTTACGCTAGCTTAAGATCAAATTGCTGGCGGTAAAGCACCATATCTTCAATCGTCAAAACAGGCATATTGTGCAGCTTACCAAAGTCGACAATTTCTGGCGTTTTTGCCATGCTGCCATCTGGGTTGGTCACTTCACAAAGTACACCTGCAGGCTGTAGCCCTGCCATTTGCATTAGATCAATAGTGCCTTCTGTATGACCGCGACGCGTTAGTACGCCACCTTTACGCGCTCGAAGCGGAAATACATGGCCTGGGCGGGCAAGATCAGTTGCTTTCGCTGTTGGACTTGCCGCCGTTTTAATCGTTGTAACGCGATCTTGTGCAGATACACCTGTGGTAACGCCCACTTTCGCTTCAATTGACACGGTAAATGCTGTTTGGTTAGCGCTGTTATTGTTTACGACCATTGGTGTGAGCTCTAGGCGATCTGCTTGCTCTTCCGGTAAGCAAAGGCAAACGATGCCGCTGCATTCGCGAATCATTAACGCCATTTGAGCTGTGGTCAAAGATTCCACCGAATAAATGATATCGCCTTCGTTTTCACGATCTTCATCATCGAGTAACAACACTCCACGACCTTCTTTCAAGGCGATAAGAGCGTTTTCAACGCGGGTAATTGGTTCACCGAATTCGGCAAGTAAAGAGGACTGATTCATGGTTAACTCCTAAAATATCACCAGAATCAGGGCATATATGAGCACTAGAGTCTTAAAACTCCAGCCAAAACGAAATGCATCACCAAAGCTGATCTCGGTGATGTTTTTCCATTCTCTCTCATCCGGACTGTAACCGTCGGCTCTGGTTTCTCACCAGATCTGCTGACCTCGACGAATCGAGCGCTCGCGGGCTTGTCATTTCATCAACAATAGTTGAGAACAACTTACCGCCGGTGGGGAATTTCGCCCCGCCCTGAGAATAAATTACTAATTGCTTGATAGCGTGGCTGATTGTAACGGGTCTCTTATCTTATGAGAAGCAATCGTTATCACAACCCCTGCATTAGAATGTTCTAACTCAACAGAAAACGTTCCTAATAGTGCTTTTTTGTGTGTTTTTTGCACCTTTAGGTCAGTTTGTAAGCGATGAATTTGATAAAAAATCTGATCTGACCACTTTTTATAAATTAATGTAGATAATACAGCGTCTTACAATATCACTATGACTTATGCATCATTTTTGACTTGCCAAAGCTGGTTAAATTTTGACATTTAGACACACAAAAAATAACATCTAATTAACATTGTGCGCAATCACACTCGGTTTTTGCATAGTGTTGCACACTAAAAAATAACAACAATGCCATTCGAAAAAGAACTTACCCTAGGAGGGTCAAGGATGAATAAAAAGCACTGCTCTCTGCTGACAATATCTATATTGTTTGCGTGTAACGCTAATTCCGCAGGCTTCCAGGTTGCAGAACACTCAGCTTCTGGCCTTGGTCGAGCATTTTCAGGTGAAGGCGCGGTGGCTGACAATGCCAGCGTTTTAGCGCGTAACCCTGCCGCCATGACACTTTTTGAAAATACTACCTTCTCTGGCGCGCTGTCGATCGTTGATCCTGAAGTGAATGTTACTCAGACTAAAATTGGTGATGCTGATTTTAAACAGAAGTCGAGTGATGTGGCGCCAATGCAATTTGTTCCTGCAGCCTATTTCATCCACCCTGTTAGCGATAATTTCGCAGTGGGTTTCGCTTCATTTACAACTTACGGTGTCGCGACCGATTATCCAGATGATATCTATGCTGGTGATTTGGCTGGAAACACGTCTTTGATTTCAGTAAATCTAAACCCCAATGTAGCGTTTAGATTAAATGAACGTTTTAGTGTGGGTGCAGGTATTAACTTGGTCTACGCAGAAGCAGAGCTTGACCGACATCAAGGTGGCTTACCACTTGGTGGAGCACCAAGTGACAAGATTATTAGCATGACAGGTGAAACCATTGGTTTTGGTTGGAACATAGGTGCACTGTATGAGCTCGATAGAGATAATCGCTTTGGAATGGGCTATCGTTCAGCAGTCAATCTGAATTTTGATGATGGTGAATTTACCGATCATTATGGCGGTGTAATTCTTGATCCAAACAAGAACAAAACAACTGGACAGCTTCAGCTTAGCCTACCTGCAATCTTCGAGTTGTCAGCTTTTCACCAACTTAACGATCAGTGGGCGATTCACTATGGTTGGCAATGGACTCAATGGAGTACGTTTGAAGAGCTAAAAGCAACTAGTTCTGAGTGTAAAGATGGTGTGTGTTTCGAGAAAACCGAGCACTATGAAGATAACCAGCGTTGGTCTGTAGGCACCACTTATACCGTCAACAAAGAGTGGACACTTCGTGCGGGTCTTGCTTATGACGAGCAAGCGGGTGAAGCAACGCTTAGTATTCCAGATAGCGATCGTTTCTGGTACTCCGCAGGTTTGACCTACCTATGGTCAGAAAACTTAAGCTTAGATGCTGGCTTTACCTTAGTTCAGAGTAAGAGTGGCAGCTTTAAAGAAACTGATGCTGCGGGCAATGAGCTCACTTTTGACGCCGAAGCGTTGGCGTTCTTATCTGCAGTTCAGCTGAACTACACCTTTAAGTAGTATTGGGAGTACACACAATGAATAATAAATTTTCTCTATCGCTTGTTTGCTCTGCATTACTTCTAGCGGGTTGTGGTGATGATACTAAAAGCAGTGGGGCGAACACGGAACAGCCTTACTCAAACGAAGCAATCAATGAGATGCTTTCACGTAGCTCTAAAATTGATTTTACTTTGTTGGGTGATGACGCAGCTGTGCCTCTTCCATCATTTTTGTTGATGGACACATCAGACAGCACGCTGAACATTCCTGTGACACAGGGAGCATCAACGGGTTTAGACAACCCTGAAGTAGCATTAGGTGAGGCCGACGGTTGGAGTACCCAAATGCCGTTTGTGATTGACTTGAACTTACCTTCAGGCGTTACTTTGTTTGACGATACTGCATCATCAAGTACTCGCAGTACGTCATTGGTTAGCCCGAGCCTTACTGCAGGTGTTCGGATTGCTAAGGTAGATGTTGACCTAACAACCAAAGAAATGACGAATTTTGAAGCACTCACCCCAGGCGTCGACTTTGTGGTGGTGATCAGCGATGACAAGCGTTCTTTTAATATTGTTCCATTAACTGGGTTGGATTCGGGTAGTGATTACATTTATGCTCTCACAGACTCTATTACCGACAGTAATGGTGAGCCGCTCGGTACATCTAGTTCATATGCGATGCTAAAAACCACAGAGTTCACGCAAGCTGGCACTCTAGCGACTCCGCAAACTATTATTCAAAATGCTGAAAAAGCGTTTGCTGAGAATGGACAGGTCGCAAGTACCGATGACATCATCTACTCTTCATGGTTTACCACTTCTTCGGCAGGTCAGGTGCTATTGGGAACCAAGAGTGCGATTGCTCAGACCGCTCTACCAACAGTTGATCCTTCGGATATATGGAGTGGTTCGATTGCCAACCCAACTGGGATCGATGCAAACACCCTAGATTCGATGTATCAAATCACAGTAACGAGTAAGCAAAGCTTTGGTGATGCAGTCGCGAGCGATCCGATGTTTGGCGGAGCATTTGGTGCTGAAAGTGCAGCTTTGCTTCAAGGAGGATACAACCTTAACTTTTCAGATGAAGCGATAGCTTCGATTCAAGTTGTTAAGGGCACGGTTAAGTTGCCGTACTTCTTGTCTGACTCAATATCAGGTAACGCTTGGCAGAAGACACCATGGCGCAGTGCCATGCCAAGCGTGTTTAAGATCCTATCTGTACTCGGTTCTGGGTCTGACGCAGACAAAAACGCGATTGCTCAGCAATTGGCGTTACTGGGTATCACTAACCCTGCCATCGATCTGCAAGATCCTGAAAAATTAAAGGCACTGGTAGGGCAGAAGTTGACGCTCGCTGATGGCTCCCAGCTCGACCCTGAGCGTATCATGACCAAATACAGTGCAGTTCCTCAGATTCGAGCAGTGAAAGAGGTGCCGTTTTTGATGTTTGTACCTGAGGGGGCTGCGATTGGTTCAGATTTGCCTATCTTGCAGTATCAACATGGTATTACCAACATAAAAGAGAGTGCTTATGCGTTTGCAATGCAGCATATTGGTGCGGCTATGCAGATCGGCTCTGCGCCATATAAGCCTTACGCGATCATTGCTATTGATCAGCCTCTTCATGGTCAGCGCATGTTAGACAATGGTGTCGTGACGACGGATTCGGATCCAACCGTGTACATGAACTTAGAATACCTACCTGTTGCGCGCGACAATATTCGTCAAAGCGCGATTGATGGCTTAGGTGTGCGTTATGCGCTTAACGGTGTAGCTGACGCGGCATTTGCTAATCTAGATAAGAGCAATGTCTCTTTGTTAGGTCACTCCATCGGAGCGATCACGGGTATCAGCTCTTATGCGATTGGTAACACGCCAGTGTCATCACTTGAAGGCAATGTCTTTAAATATACCAGCGCAACCTTAGCGAACCCAGGCGGTGGTATTGCGCCATTCTTGCTAGAGTCGGGCAGTTTCTCTGGGGTGATTAAACACAGCGTTTCATTGTCCTTGGCGAGTTATCAAACTTACTATGGTAAAACATGTGTACCAGCCTCTACCGCGGGTCCAGATTGCTTAAATAATTATCTTGGTCAAGCATCGGCTGCAGAGAAAGCTGCGGTAGCTAGTACATTAAACAGTTTTATGTTCGCAGCTCAAACTGTGTTAGATAATGTGGATCCTTACAATATTGCGCCGATGGTGAACCTAACCAGTGCGCCAGTACTCGGCATCCAAGCTGAAGACGATCAAACGATTCCAAACACTGTCTCGACGTCTCAGACATCTGGTACGGAGCCTCTGTTTAAGAAACTCGGGTTAGTCAACAGCGCGACCGATACATCAGGCCAAAAACTCGCTTCTTACTTCACTAAAGCGGTGAGCCAAGCCGAACATTCAACGGTTATCACGCCACAGAATGACGTTGATGGTCCTGCGAATTCGGAAATGACGTCACAAATTGTCCAGTTTACATTAACGAACGGGAATGCCACTTCATCACTAAGTGTGACGAGCGCATTACTTGATGCGACGAAATAAACTGCTATAAACCCAAAAGCCGACCATTAGGTCGGCTTTTCTTATTCTCTCTAGTTTTATTTTCTAAAGCTCCAACCAGCAAAGTTTGGGTCACTTTCGAGTTCCGCCAAAATGCCAGTTTCTTCCAAATCAGGCTGATCATAAGTTAGATAGGCAGAGAAACTACCATCGTTATACTTTCTACCGTAATAAGAGTATTTCATTACAGTGATCTTATTGGCTTCGACAGTTTCCCCAAAGCTCTGACTATCATCCAGAAATTGTTCGCCATCATTGAAATAGCGTCCTGCTTGAGAATAACAACGCATATTCTTGGCAACGTAATATCCCGGTTTAATATCCGCAAACACATAGTAGTCTTCTCGTTGTTTGGGCATAAACTCCAATTCAATTGGGGTTTCACTGTATTCACCGCCACTGACCATTTCGTGAAGAGAGATCACCACTTTTCTACATGGGTGATGCCCACCGTTGTTATGAACATCGGAGCCTATCAATAGAGCTCCGTTACCATTGGCAGGAGTTAAGGAGTTTGAAGCGCAGCCGCCCAAAATTGGCAGCATTGCTGCTAGAGTAAGTAGTTTAGTTTGCATTGTGACTTAATTGTTATTGACTATAAAACTTAATGTTATCATTTGTTTGTTTGATATCTTTGCAATAAATGCCACGATTCTGTATATGTGAGAACTAATTCATAAAATAAGTTGTATATGGAGATAACTGTGGGGCAATACCAAGCGTTTTTGTTTGATATGGATGGTACTTTGGTCAATTCGGAGCCATTAAAAGGGTTGGCGCTGGCGAAAGCGTGCGCGGACTATGGCGCAGAGGTCGATTTCAATATTTACAAGCAAGTGATGGGTGAAAGTTGGCCTGTGGTAACAGGGCATTTCTTTCAACATGCGGGTATTTCGCCTGATTTAGCTGAATTTAATACGCATTTTCGAGCTCATTATGAGGCATTGCTTGCCAGTGAACTGGAGCTCAATCATGGGGCTCTGACTTATCTTCAATATCTCAAAGAGCAAGGAAAAACATGCGCTGTCGTCAGTTCTGCGGCCACTTGGATGGTCGACAACATTTTACGGACACTAGACCTTGATGAACTGTTTGATGTGGTGATCACCCAAGAGCATGTTTCCAAACACAAACCTGACCCTGAAGCCTATCTATTGGCACTTTCCCAACTGGACTTACCAACAGAGGCGGCGGTGATTTTCGAAGATTCTCACGCAGGGGTAAGCGCGGGTGTTGCGGCAGGGTGTGATGTGGTTGCAATTCATCATAGCTTCAATGGCAACAATGATTTAAGCCAGTCAATTAAACAAATCAGCAGCTATCAGGAGCTGTTAGTTTAGGCAAATCAACGCGGAGTGGGGATCTTGATGGATGTTGAAGAGTTAAAGGAGATAACGCGATCATGGTTGGGGAATGGCGTAGATCTACACATCACGCTGAATAGCCTCGGTGCGACGAATCAAGTTTTCCATATCGACTACAAAAATGGATTTTATCTTAGATGCTATCGTTCTCAAGATCTTGCAAAGATTCAATCTGAACACGCTTTGGTCGCCCAGTTGTCATTGTCCCAGCCTCAAGTTATCGCGCCAATGAAGACGCAGGAAGGAAAAACTTGGGTTCATTATCAAGGCGAGTATTTTGCGTTGTATCCCAGTGCTAACGGGCATCAAGTGGATAGTAGCCGTGTCACTGCGAAGCATGCATATCAGGCTGGGCGTGCGCTTGGCACACTTCACCTTGATCTTTCAAAACAAAGTGGTGAGGGGTTTCCCAGCATTGACCTCAAGTGGAACAAGCAGCAATGGCTCGCTCGGATTGATGAGATAATTCTGTGTTTGCAAGCCAAGCCAACACTGGCTGAGATTGATGCGCATGCTCTCAAACGAGTGATGGCACAGCGCTCCTATTTAGCTTTGTGGGAAACAGAACATAGCTATCGACCTGTAACACAACGTCAATTGATACATGGTGATTATCATTTGTTGAACGTCTTTTTTCACAATGATGGAACAATCAGTGGCGTTATCGATTGGGACTTAGTGCAAAACATGCCTAGAGGTTACGAGTTGGCTCGAGCTTGCCAATATATGTTTCAAATGGATGTGAAACTTTCTGTGAACTTTCTGCGTGGGTACGATGAGCTTTTTCCATTATCTAAATGTGAGTTGCAAGACGGCGCTAAAGCATGGTCTCTGTTTTCAGATCATCATATTTGGCCCTACGAGGAGGCGTACTTCAAAGGAAATAAGGCTGCTAAGAAGTTTATCCCGTCTATGGACTTTTCTCCCTACTTAACCTTTTGGGAACCAATTCAATCGGAGTTTTTGAAAGCTAAACATCATTCATATAAAGGACTCACCAGTCATGGCTATATTGATAACCCATACAGCGTTGAACATGTTCAGCCGGAGTTTACCGCGGTAGTCGAGCAAATGCTGCGACGCTTGGAAGAGACCTTTCCAGGCCAGCTACATAGTGTTTATCTCTATGGCAGTGTGCCAAGGGGAAATGCTGTGTTTGGACAGTCAGATTTGGATGCGTCCGTGGTTTTCCATCAACCGCTTTCTTCAAATGACCATAAGCAGCTGCAACGTATTGCTAATGAGCTAACATCGCAATACTCCGCTATTAGCAAGCTCGATTTTGATCCCGGCCATCTGCGAGAGGTATTGGCTGTAGAGGAAGAGTATCGTTGGCAGTTTTGGTTGAAACATTGCTGTTGCTGCTTATGGGGAGAAGACCTATCGACTGGATTTCGTCTTCATAAACCAAGCTTACGGATCGCTTGGCAGCTAAATGAGGATCTGCCGCAGGTGCTCGAATCTATTCAAACTCAAGATGGAAAAGCTTACACGAAAGTGTTGGGCAAAAAACTGCTGCGCAGTGCTTATTTACTCGTCGCAGAGCAAGACAATAGCTGGTTGAGTGATTTGGACTCCATCGCCAAGGTTTTACACCAATACTACCCTGATGATGTCACATCCATAGAACTTTGTTTGCGTTTAGCTCAAGGGGAGTGTGGAAATGTGCATCGTATCAATGAGTTAATCTCTGGCTTTGGCTATAAAGTAGTAAAACAAATAGAAAAAGCGAAAGCGTGAGACAATCACATGGAGGTGAGCGTTGAAGAGTATTGTATTAATTGATTTTGATGGGGTGATTAGACAGTGGCCCGGTAATGAAGTTTCTCAGGCAGAAGCGGTGCTAGGGATTTCTCAGGGCGCATTGTATTCGTGTGCGTTTTCTACCGAACTATTGAATTTAGCGGTATGCGGTGAGATTTCTCATCAGCAGTGGTGTGACAGAGTCACTGAGCAATTGGCGCGCCACTGGGGTGAGGAGGCTGCGGCACAGTTGGTTAAAATATGGAATCAAGCGGAGTGGTTTATTGATACGCCACTAATAGAAGGGATTCGTCGACATACCCCTGAGAGTAAACTCGTTTTGGTGACCAACGGTACGTCTCAGTTAGAAGCAGACCTCGCCTCTGTTGCATTGCAAGACAGCTTCGATCTTGTTGTTAGCTCCTCACATATTGGTGTCGCTAAGCCTGACCGACTGTTTTTTGAGATCGCTCTACAGCTAGCGGGAGGCAATCCAGTCAATGCGGTATTTATTGATGATAGTGAGGCTAACGTGGCTGCCGCCAAAGCGATGGGGATCGACAGTCACGTATATTGTAATTGCGACGATGCGTTAGCCTTTGTACGCGAGCATTTTTAATTGCTTTAAACCAATTGAAAAAGCCGACGATAACGTCGGCTTTTTCTTTTAATGTACTGCCTGTGGTTCTAATGCTTCTACCTTGACCGCTGCCACTTTAAACTCCGGTATTTTCGCATGGGGGTCAGTTGCGGTGGTGGTTAATCGGTTCACAGGCGACTCAACAAAATGGAATGGAATAAACACCACACCTTGCTGAATTCGCTTGGTCACAAAGGCATCAATCTCAATCGAACCGCGCCGAGTGGAGACTCGCAAGCGTTGACCATTGCTAATGCCTAGCGCTTCTGCATCTTGCACGCTGATCATAGCTCTTGGACCGGCTAAGTTATCCAAACCTTTGGTTTTGCGCGTCATGGTTCCGGTATGGAACTGCTCAAGCACACGTCCGGTGGTGAGCACTAAAGGAAAATCCTCGTCCGGTAGTTCGGCGGCATAGCGGAATGGCACACCAACCATTTGCCCTTTGCCACGGGTAAATTGGGTTTGGTGCATAATCCGCGTGCCGTTCGGATTGTTTTTGTTGCTCGGCCACTGCACGCCATCTGGGGTGATTGTCTCCCAACGAAGCCCAGCATATTGTGGCGTCACGCGAGCAATTTCGCTGGTAATGTCCGACACCTCTTTGTAATGCCAATCTCCACCCATGGCGTTGGCGATTTGTTGAATGATCCACCAATCTTCTTTGGCCTCTCCCGGCGCTTTCACTGCTGGATTGACTCGTTGCACGCGCCTTTCGGTGTTGGTGAAGTGGCCTGATTTTTCGGCAAACGAGCAAGATGGCAATACAACATCTGCATATTGAGCGGTTTCGGTTAAGAAGATGTCTTGCACCACCAAGAAGTCGAGCGTCTCCAATCCTTCAATAACGTGAGCTTGATTAGGGTCACTCAGTACAGGGTTCTCACCCATGATGTAAAGACCGCGCACATCTCTATTGCAAGCACCATCGATGATTTCGGTTAGTGTCAGACCTGGTTCTGAAGGGAGATTTGGCGCGTCCCATTCAATAGCGAACTTCTGACGAATCATTGGGTTGTAGACTTTCTGATAGCCAGGGTAATTGTTGGGTAGTGCGCCCATATCACAAGCACCTTGCACGTTGGATTGACCACGCAGCGGGTTGATACCACCACCCTCAATACCGATGTTGCCGCAAAGAAGCTGCAAGTTAGCAATCGAGCGAACATTGTCGTGCCCGGTTGTATGCTGGGTGATGCCCATTGAGTAGTAGACCGCAGTGCGCTCGGCGGTACCAATCATACGCGCCATGGCAAAGATGTCGTCGCCACTGACCCCCGTGACCAACTCAACTTTGTCTAACGCATAAGCAGGAGACATTACTTCTTGGAGTAGGGTGTCAAAGCCGTCTACACGCTCCTCAATATATTCTTGATCATACCAACCATTTTTGATGATTTGCTGCATGATACCGTTAAGCAGCATCACGTCAGTACCTGGCCGATGAGCAAGGTAAAGCTCGGCGTGATCGGCCATATCAATGCGCTTAGGATCAGCCACAATCAAGCGCGCGCCATGGTGACGAATCGCCTGTTTGATGTGAGAAGCGATGATAGGGTGAGCCGAGGTGGTATCTGAGCCGATAATAAAAATCACATCCGAGTGTTTGATGCTCGGGATGTCATTGGTCATGGCACCACTACCCAGAGACGCTTCAAGACCAGTAACGCTGGAGGCGTGACACAAGCGAGCGCAGTGGTCGATATTGTTGGTGCCAAGCTCACGGCGAATAAACTTCTGGAAAGCGTAGTTGTCTTCGTTAGTGGTTTTAGCGGATGAGAACCCAGCGAGTGCGTTGTCGCCAAAGTCTTGTTTGATGGCGGTGAACTTCTTAGCAATAAGCGCAATGGCTTCATCCCAACTTGCCGGTTGTAGCCAACCATCTTTACGAATCAGAGGCGTGGTTAAACGGGCATCGTCACTGATAAAATCGAAGCCGAAACGACCTTTCACACAAAGCATACCTTCATTTACCGGAGAGTGTGCCCCGGTGACATGCATGATTTGGTTGTTTGCCTCATCGACATGCATGGTCAATTTACAGCCCACACCACAATAGGTACAAATGGTGTCGACCTTCTTCAATACTTCTTCACGCCCTTGAGCTCGGTCACGGCTGTCTACCATGGCACCGGTTGGACACGCTTGAACGCAGGCACCACATTGAACGCAGTTGGAATCGCCCATCAGCAAGCGCCCATTTTTGCTTGAGCCAAAATGAGGTCTATCATCTGGGCGCAGTGCAGGGCGGCCATGTCGGTCATGGACAAAGTTGAGAATGCCGTGTACCGCTTGTTCGCTACAGGCTTGAATACATTGACCGCAACTAATGCAGCGGTTGGCATCGAACTCAATAAACTCAGAACTGCGGTCGACGCTGAATTTATGGCGCGGATCTTTCGCTCTTACATTCAGCCAATCTTGATGACTTTTCACTTCAAGGCCAAGCTCAAAGTGCTGCTCGGCACCATATTCAGTTGAGTAGTCTCGCAGATCGCAACTGGTGTTGGCTTGGCAGCCACACTCTAGGCAGCGCGCCGCTTCTTTGATGGCCTCTTCATTGTCAAAGCCGAGCTCGACTTCATCAAAACTCTGTTCGCGCTGAGCTGGGGTGAGCTCTGGCATAATCGAGCGAGCCACTTTTTGGAAGCTCTCGAAGTGGATTGGGTCCACTTGTGCCAGTTTTTGTTCTTTACGCGAGTTGAAAGCAGGTGCTGGCATATCGGCCATGTCGCCATTGAGGAATAGGTCAATCGCCTTAGCGGCGATTCGGCCGTCTCCAACCGCTTCAACAGCCGTAGATGGGCCGCGGCGAAAATCGCCAATACTGAAAATATTGCCTGTACCCGTGTGCATGGTTTGTGCGTCAGACTCAGACGTGTTCCATCGAGTTAATGGGATAGATAAATCGTCGCCTTCTAGAAAGCTTAAATCAGGCTTTTGTGAGACAGCTGCAATGACGGTATCAAATGCTTGAGCGAAGAACTCGCCGGTTGGCTCTGGTCTGCGGCGACCTGATGCATCGGGCTCGCCAAGCGCCATTCGTTCTAAGCGAACTTCTTTCACGTGGCCGGTTTCATCTGCAATGTTTTCAGCTGGGTTAGTTAGAAAAAGGAACTTAACGCCTTCGTGTTCAGCTTCTTCAATTTCGTAATCTTCTGCTGGCATCTCTTCGCGCGTTCGGCGATAGATAATTGTGGTGTCTGCCCCTGCGCGGCGAGCGGTTCTCGCGCAGTCAATCGCTGTATTACCGCCGCCAATCACCGCCACTTTTTTACCTGTGGTGTAAGTTTGCTCGGTGACAAAGTCTTTTAGGTAATCAACCCCAAGGTAGCAGCCAGCAAACTGACTGCCTGGGTATTTCATCTCGACCGCCAAGGAAGCTCCAACGGCGAGGCAGACTGCACCATAGTCGTCACTCAACTGGCTCAGCGATAGGTTTTCGCCTAGCTTTTGCTCGGTTTTTATCTGCATACCATTGCGACACATCAGCTCGATTTCTTTATCGAGGATGGCTTTTGGTAGTCGATATTCAGGAATACCATAACGAAGCCAACCGCCTGCTTTTGGCATCGACTCAAATACGGTTACATCATAGCCTTCGTTGGAAAGATAATAGCCCGCTGTTAAGCCACCCGGACCACTGCCGACAATGGCGATAGAGAGGTTTTTGTCGGCTTTCTTTTCTGGCGTGTAGGCTTCTTGCGCTGCAAGGTCGGCATCTGCTGCGTGGCGTTTCAATTGACGAATGGCAATTGACTCATCCACCAAGGAGCGGCGACATTCACTTTCACAAAAGGCAGGGCATACACGGCCAATCGATAGCGGCATTGGCAGCGTGCGTTTGATCACTTCAATCGCTTTTTGATGATCGTTCTGCGCAATGAAGTACAGGTACGATTGGATATCTACCCCAGCAGGGCAGGCAGTTTTACACGGAGCTTCGCAGTCTGCATAGTGATCTTGCATGATGCGGTTGAGTGCTTGGCGGCGATGTTCGCTTAATTGGTCTGATTGTGTTTTAACATTCAAACCGCGGTAGACTTCGAGTTCGCAGGCGCGCTGAGTGGCGCCGCTTTCCATTTCTACCACACACAGGTCGCAAGGCACTTTTTGATTTGATTTATTTAGCCCGCACAGAGAAGGGATCTCTACCCCACATACTTTGGCTGCTTCTAGTAGGGTTGAACCCTCTTCCACAATTCGATATTTGCCGTCAATTATGATTTCTATCATAAGACCCCCGCAGCGTAATTTACAAAGCCTTACATTCTATAAGGATAATGCCTAGCAAGGAAAGTTCGTGTGACAAAAAACTCAATTATGGCTTTTTTATAGTTTTGATAATTTGTTTAATGGCTTTAATCAGTGCTCTTCTTCCTTGCTAGCCAACCAATATGCGCCCTCAAATTTGGTTATTATTTGATTCTTATCAAGTTGCACTACATACACCTCTTTAGGGGTATGTTTAACCCTACAATCTGTAGTGAAAATATCCCTATTAAATTTAGGGTTGCTATGCTTATTGTGAGTATTGAACTGGTCTGATCCGCTGGTACGAGGTAGTGGTTATGTGTGGGGCAAAGTCGAAAACATCAGAGAGTCGACGTCGATTCTTACGTGATGCTGCAAGAACGGCTGCTGGAGTCGGTGCGGCTGCAACGGTACTCGGGCTTCAGTCGATGCAAAGCCAAGCAAGAGATGGCTCTGGTGTTCCGATCAGGCCACCGGGTGCTCTGCCAAAAGGCGAGTTTGAAAAAGCGTGCATTCGCTGCGGACTGTGCGTACAAGCCTGTCCTTACGATACCCTAAAGCTTGCCACACTTCTTTCATCGGTAGAGTCGGGGACGCCTTATTTTAATGCGCGGGAAATCCCGTGTGAAATGTGCGACGACATTCCTTGTGTCCCCGTCTGCCCAACGGGAGCCCTTGATCCAAACTTAACCAATATTGACGATGCTCGCATGGGCACCGCGGTGCTTATCGACCATGAAAGCTGTTTGAACTGGCAGGGGCTGCGCTGTGATGTGTGTTACCGAGTTTGCCCTTTGATTGATGAAGCAATCACGCTTGAGCATATTCGCAATGAACGAACCGGTTATCACGCTAAGTTAATTCCCACTGTTCACTCAGATAAATGTACCGGTTGTGGTAAATGTGAAGAAGCGTGTGTCACTGAAGTCGCGGCGATTAAAATTATCCCGACAGAATTGGCCAAAGGGAAAATGGGCGCTCACTACCAACTTGGTTGGGAAGAAATCAAAAAGCCACTAGAGAACAGTGCGCCAGAAGTACCGACCGAAGCGCTGGAAACCTTGGGAGGGAAGTTGTAATGGCTAAGAACCTCGCTAAAGATACCGGAAAAGACGCGATAAAAGCCTTAGGCTGGTGGCAAGCGCACCGCTTTTTACTGCTTAGACGACTCTGTCAGTTAACGATCGTCGCTTTGTTTATGGCAGGACCAACGCTAGGAGTTCTAAAAGGCAATCTCTCTTCGAGTAACTTGTTTGATGTGATTCCAATGAGTGATCCTCTCATCACTTTACAAACCCTATCTGCAGGTCACTTACCTGAAATTACGGCGCTAGTGGGCGTTGCCATTGTGGTGGTTTTCTATGCGTTAATCAGCCCAAGAGCATTTTGCGGCTGGGTTTGCCCGATGAACATGGTCACCGATCTGGCGGCGTTTTTGCGTCGTAAACTTAATATCAAAACCAGCTACCGTTGGTCCTCTCAATTGCGTTACTGGTTGATTCCCGTATTGCTTATTGGCAGCGCTGTTTCAGGTAGTGTTTTATGGGCGTGGATAGATCCTGTGGCCGCGTTACATCGTGGTTTGGTATTTGGATTTGGAGCGAGTTGGGTGCTGGTTGGCTTGGTGTTTGTCCTCGATTTACTCCTGGTTGAACACGGCTGGTGTGGCCATTTATGTCCACTGGGTGCGACATACGGGGTGATAGGGCGCAAGAGCTTGCTCCGAGTGGCTGCTGTTCGCCGTGAAGATTGCACTAAGTGTATGGACTGCTATAACGTTTGCCCCGAACCGGATGTGCTGCGCCAACCACTAAAAGAAGGTGATAAACGCGTCTTAGACCAGAACTGCATCAGCTGCGGTCGCTGTATCGACGTATGTGCCGAGAAGGTGTTTGAGTTTCAAAATCGAATTACAGTAAAGCAGATTGATTAACTACAATCCCCTTTTAGCTTACCGTCATCGAATAGATTAGATGAAGCAGTTTTGCAACTGATTGCACTTTCATTTGCCATGTGGCGAAAACTTGCTCTATAATCGCCACATCATTTCTCAAGGAGTCTACGCCAATATGAACAACTAACACCTGTTATCCATGTTTGACATTATTTTTCGGATTTCGCAGGGTTAGTCGGCGTAGCTTTATCTGTGCTCATGTTAGCACCACGCTCAATTTATATTCGCATTTATTGATCCCTTTGCTCAGGTTCAGCTTGAACTATTTGGATCGATCTTATTGCATCATGCTACGCCTAATCCTGTTCTACAGGAGGCATGCTATGCCAGTTATACAAGTTAATAAAATCAGTTATCAATTCGACAATGGTGAGGTGTTGTTTACCGACATCTCATGCTCACTGACGTCCAGACGAACCGGGCTGGTCGGTCGAAATGGCATTGGGAAATCTTACCTTGCCGATATACTCGCGCAAAAACGTCTGCCTAGCTCTGGCCATGTGGTAGGGAGTGTAAGTTTTGCCTGTTATAGCCAACTGCCGTTGGATTTATTGGCGAGCTCAACGACCATTGCACAGTTTCTCGGCTATCACGAGGTTTTGTACGCCATCGAGCAAATCGAGTTGGGCGACTGCGACTCAAAGTGGTTCGATATTGTAGGAGAAGAGTGGCAGCTTAAAGGGGCGTTAACCAAGCAGCTAATAGAGTTAGGGCTGCCAGCCGACCCTAACTTCCCTTGCCGTCGTTTGAGTGGCGGTCAGCTTGCAAGACTGCAGCTTTGGAAGCTATTTCTATCAGAGGTTGAACTCCTTATTTTGGATGAGCCTTCTAACCATTTAGATTATCAAGCAAGACTATGGCTGGTGGAAAAAATGCGTCAGTTTGACGGCTATATCTTGCTCATTAGTCATGATCGTTTGTTACTACGACAGATGGATCAAATCTGGGAGCTGAGCCAGCTTGGGCTTACTCAATATGGGGGTAATTACGATTTCTACTATCAGCAAAAACAGCGAGAGCGCAATGCCTTAGAGCGTCAACTTGATGCGGTTAGAGGTGAGCAACAAAGGTTAGAACTTCAAGCACAGAAAAACCGAGAGAAAGCCCAGCAGCGAGAGGCGCAAGGGAACAAAATTCGCAAAGCAGGCAGTCAGTCTAAGTTGATTCTCGATGGCATGAAAAACAGCGCAGAGAACTCTGTGTCTAATCGACATCGAAATGAAAATAGTCGGCGTACAATGTTGGAGCAAAAGGAGCGCAGTCTTAGCGAGCGTTATGAGCAGGTTAAGCGACAAAAACTCTATTTAGAGCAAGGGATGGCAGGCCGTGGTAACGCATTGCATATTGTCGCGGCGATTCTTCCTTTTGGTAGAGCTACACCCTTCAACTTATCTCTTGATATAGGCAGCAAACTCCACCTTGCGGGTGGCAATGGCTGCGGAAAATCGACACTACTGAAAGTGTTACTCGGTGAGCTCACCCTCCAAAGTGGCGAGCTGCATATCAACCGTCCAGTTTGTTATCTTGACCAACATTTTGGTCTGCTCAATCTAGAGCTTTCTTTGTTAGACAACATGACTTGGCATTGTAAGGGGTTACTCGAAAGTGACGCTCGGACATTACTTGCAGGAATTGGCTTTCGTCGAGATAGCGTATTTCGCTTGGTGAGCCAACTCAGCGGCGGTGAGAAAATGAAATTGGCGATGTTGATAGTCAGTCATCAACCTCAATCACCCATCTTGCTGCTTGATGAGCCGGATAATCACCTCGATTTGGACTCTAAAACGATATTGGCTCAGGCGTTAAACCAGTATCAAGGAGCCTTTATTCTTGTCAGCCATGATCCAGATTTTGTTCGTGAGAGTGGAGTAGGTATTTGTTTCTCTTTTTGAGCCTCAAGCACATTACTTCATACTAACTCATTGATTATTTATGGAAGGGATTTATAAAATGCACTCATTAAGAGCGCTAAAATCAATAAAAAGGATGTCATGAAGCTAACAGAATTACAGAACCACATAAAACAGTTTGATTACGCGCCTGACCAATCAGAGCACTATTTTTTGAAATTGATTGAAGAGGTAGGGGAGCTGTCTGAAGCGATTCGCAGTGGCAAAAGTGGGCAACCAAGCTTTGAAGAACTCAAAGGATCGGTAGCAGAAGAGTTATACGATGTTTTGTATTATGTTTGTGCTCTTGCCAATATTCACGACGTGGACTTGGAGAAAACCCATACGATGAAAGAAGTGCTTAACAAAGAGAAGTACAATCGATAGGTGTGCGTCCCACGGAATTGATTGATCAAGGAGAAGAAATGTATCAAGGAAGTTGCTTGTGCGGCTCAATCGAGTACCGCTTGGATGGTAGTGTGACTGATATTATCCATTGTCATTGTTCATTGTGTCGCAAAGCGAGTGGCAGTGCTTATGCGACCAATGGTTTTATTAATGCGTCGGATATTAAGCTTACGGATAAAAACGCTACGCTTACTTTCTATGAGAGCAGCGAAGGCAAGCGTAAATACTTTTGCAAGAATTGCGGAGCTCCAATTTATAGCTCCAACGCTCAATCGCCTTCCAGGCTACGTTTACGCCTTGGATCATTAGACAGTGATATTAGCGAGCGCCCACTATCCCATAACTTCGTTACTTCTAAGGCGAATTGGGAAGAGCTGGACGCGGTATTACCTCGAAACGAAAGGCATGAACCGGGTCGGGACTAGTTGTTTGAAGTGATGAATTAAAGCTTTAGGTTTCGTCTTATCTCACCGCCAAGACAGCGAATAATACGCTGTCTTGGCGTTTTAAATCCTTGAATTTGCGATCATCAATGCAGTTTTCAATAACTTGGGTGCAAAAGTAGCCGAGTTTGAAATATTGTTCGAGCTTCTCGTTTGACTGGTTGCTTGTGTTAGTAACCAATTGATTATTAATGTATATATCAATCCAACCACTGTGTAGTAGGGTCAATAACACAAGTAATTTAGGGAACAAAGAATGTTAAAAAGAGTCTTCGGTATCGCTTTGGTGGTTTTTCTGGTTGCTGGTTGTATCAATCGAGATGAGATCTATGCCACCCCTCCGGCAGAGCTTACTGACTATGTAAATGAAATTCTTCCTGCGGCAGAACAGTTTGTTAGTAAAAATGAGCGTGAAGCCATAGATAAAGGGATTGAGCTTAATGCTAGTCAAATGGAAATGGCGCAAAGAGTTGGTTTACAGCATCCAGAAAAAGTTAGGCTGTATTATGTCGATAGACTTCCGTTTCCTGAAGACTCAGAGCTAGCTAACTTAGCTAAAAAGTACGGTTACAGCTCTCCGCTTATGGCTGCATATACATACGGTTATGGTATTTGGATAAAACACTCAGAAGCTAGTAACCAACTGCTGTTATCACATGAACTGATTCATGTTAGACAAGCAGAAAAAATGGGCTTAACGGAGCAGACCAGACAATACCTTATACAACTTTTTATCTACGGCTATGAAAATGCGCCGATGGAAAAAGAGGCTTATCAACTAGAGAGTCAGTACCTCTAAGCGATGCGCTGCCTGAGTTACGTTGGAGGTTAAATGTTAAGTACTTATACTGGATCTTGTCATTGTGGCCGGATCCAATTCAAGGTTTTAGCTGACATTGATCATCTTCGTGAATGCAACTGCTCTATTTGTATTCGAAGGGGAGCGCTGAATTTTCGCGTAGCAAAAGAGAATTTGTCATTCCTTACGCCACTAGAAGATGCCAGTTTATACCAATGGGGCAGTAAAACGGCTCAAGATTACTTTTGTCCTAAGTGCGGTATTTTACCTTTCCGTAAGCCCAGCAAATTAACTGAAGCTGAAATAGCAGCAGGCAAGGAAGAGTTTACTGGCTGGACCGTCAATGCTCGTTGCATCAACGGACTGGAATTAAACAAAATTCCTGTGATTAAAATTGATGGGGCGTCTTTGTAGGTACCTAAGCTCTATGCTTATAAGTTTGGAGACTCGCGGTGTCTATAGTCTAAAAAGTTCTAATTTCTATAGGAGATAAGCAGTGAATATGAAGGAGTTCTCGCGTCTTGTTGGTTTGTCTGCCCATACACTTCGATACTACGAGAAAATAGGCTTGCTTAAAAACGTGCAAAGAAACAGTAGCGGTCATCGTGCTTATACATCAAAAGATCTTAATTGGATCGAGTTTGTAAAACGTCTAAAAGATACGGCGATGCCACTTGAGGAAATACTCGAGTATGCAAGGTTGAGAGAAGCTGGTTCTCGCTCAGTTGCTGATCGTCAAGCGTTGCTTGAGCAACATAAAGAAAGCTTAAAAGCTCACATTGCGGAACAGCAATTACATCTCACTGTTTTAGAAAAGAAAATTAGTCTTTATAAAGAAGGAAAAGTTCGTTGACTTAGAGTTAACTCTAACTTGTATGCTGCGATTTCAAATTTAATAGGAGCATACAAATGAGCAAATCACGTTTTGAAGCTGGGTTAGAGTTACTTAAAAATATTGACGGAGAAGCGGGGCAGAATGTTATCGAGAGCCTGCAGGATATAAGCCCCGACCTTGCCAAGTATACGATAGAGTTCCCTTTTGGTGACATTTACGCTCGTGAAGGATTGGACCTAAAATCCCGAGAAATAGCCACGGTAGCGGCGCTGACTGCGCTAGGTAATTGTGCTCCTCAACTTAAAGTCCACTTGAACGCGGCTCTTAATGTAGGTTGCGCAGAGAAAGAAATAAAAGAAGTTATCCTACAAATGTCGGTTTATGCAGGCTTCCCTGCAGCATTAAACGGTATGTTTGCTTTCAAAGAAGTGCTTATTGAACGACAAAACAAGAGTGTTTAGAGGTTCTGAGTGCTCAATAGAATATTAGAAAATTAGATGGAGAGTTTTTCATGGATGCTAGGTATGAGGATTATTTCCAAACCTATCTTAGTACATTACCGGAGCTTCAACGTACTGAGGTTTACGATGTAGAAACCACGTATTTTTGTGACGATGAATACAATACAAATGAGTGTGCTCGACTTGTTTCCATTGGCAAAAAGCGTGCAACTTGTAGCGTTAAAGAAGCGTACCGAATTGAAGGGGAGGAGTTTCCCAAAGTCGGCCAGTACCAAATTGTTCTCGATTGGGACAAGAACCCGGTTTGTATCGTTAAAATCACTGAAGTAGATTTCTGCCCTTTTGGCCAGGTGAGTCGCGAATTCGCTGAATCAGAGGGTGAAGGTGATGGCACGTATGAGTGGTGGTATAAAGCGCACAACGATTTTTTCACCAAGGATTGCGAGTCGGCTTATGGAATTGAGTTTAACGACTCAACAGAGCTTGTACTTGTCACATTTGAACTTGTTTATAAGTGATTTTTGACCGGTGACTATGGCTTTTAATTGGGGGCAAATGATAGTGTTGCACTCCGCGTTAAAATTTTGTAAATCAATAATAAATACAAGGATGTATAAATGGAGAATATTGAAAGTAATATTTCGGTTAGTGATCAGAGTAAGGAGGTTAAACTGTACGTAGTCTCTCCTCAAAAGTTTACTATTCTCTTTTTAAGTACAATGGGTATTTACGGACTTTATTGGTCGTATAAAAACTGGAGCCTCTACAAGAGTAGCTGTAATGCCAAGGTTTGGCCCGTTGTACGAGGTTTCTTTGACATCTTCTTCCTCCATTCTCTGTGTGACAAACTTTTGTCTTCAACAGAGTCCGATTCTTCATCGAAAAAGGATTCAAAACTCGAGTCTCATGCCACCACTTACGTAATATTAACTATTGTCGGTAGGGTTTTTGATCAGCTTTCAAGCGAGGAGATCGGTCTTCCATTTAGCTATTTTGTTAGTATTCTTCTTCTCCCTTTTACGTTTAAGGCGTTATATGCCATTCAGGCTAAAGCAAACCAATTAATGGGCGACAATGAGGGTAGTGCAAACTCTAAATTAACTTGGGCAAACTATGTTTGGATATTAGTTGGGATTTTGTTTTGGACGTTGATTGGTCTTGGAGGTCTATCGATGTTCATCGAGCTCTAAACTTATCGGAAGTGATAAAAGCATTAGATTTGGAAAGCTTACGGTTACGCCAATCCCTCATCTGGGTTGTAGTTAGTTTTACTAAGAGCAGTGAGTTTTTCGACTAAATCCCCCCTTATCTAGATGTATAGCGCTAACCTATTTTGAATAATGCTCGGGGGTTAAACCGTGGCCCTTACTTTCAGTGAGGTATAGAAGAGCATCAATCACTCGTATCGGCGTGAGTAGATTGTCTTCGGTGCAACTCTCTAGCTCAAAAGTAAGGTAGAGGCAGTCGAGTTCTACTTTGAGAAATAGGTTTCCTTGTGGAGGCCTATCTTGAGACAAAGCAAACTCACCGATACCTAAAAAGTGCGAGCTATTGAGATTGCCCGTCGCATAAATGTCGCACTTTAATTTGTGAGCCAACGTTAAGAAATCGAGCAGCAGGTTCAATTGATCGTCTGAAGTGTTATCCAGCGCCTGCACGTGCGGCTGTTTGCAGAAACGTTCTAGATAGCAAATCATTTCGTCGATGTCGTTATTAAATAGCATACTTAGTCGCTCAAATTATAAGAATTGCGATTTTACCCTTGGAGTAGCAACTTACAAGTCTTTGTATCTATGGTTCTTAGATAGGTTTAACTCGGCGACACAACTCTTTCTCGTCGGGTGAAAACTCGCTATTAGGTAGTGAGATTCTGGTAAACTGTCGATATTCGTATCGATATTTAGGATCTTTCGCTCATGAGCCAAGAACAACCAAACAACCCTTTACATGGCTTAACGCTAGAAAAAATTCTCGTCCGATTACAAGAACACTATGGCTGGGAAGGACTAGATGCAGAAATTCAGATCAACTGTTTTTACAATAATCCATCAATCAAATCATCTTTGAAGTTTTTACGCCGTACACAGTGGGCGAGAGACAAAGTGGAAGCTTTATACATAGATACATTTTGTAAATAAGCTTTCTTTCTCGGATGACTAACCGATAGGTTGAGGAACAAGGGGCGCTAAGAGTATGGATAACATTTACATGCAGCTTTTATCTCAACCTTTTCCGACCAGTATTCAGTTGGTCGAGTATGCATTGCAGCGTCATGGCTATTGCACTGATCAAGGGTGTTTTGGCGTCACTTATCCCGATGACTTGGACGAATATGATCGGGTGATTGAAGGGCAATCGATCCCAACAGGCATGCTCCTGATCCAATACTGGGATGGTTCCAATCAAGAAGTGTTAGTGTAAGAACATGATTATCTTGTGTCATTGAAAGAGTATTTGCTCATGACTGGCCAGTGCTCAATCGCAAGATTTATCAAAACGGGTTAGGTAGGCATTAAGTCGGAGATCAGGGAGGAAATCAGATGACGGTCTATATCCAAAAAGGGTGGCAACACTCCCATTCAATGTTGATTGCCAAATTGTATGAAGAAGCGTTCGGTGCCAAGTTTCAGTGTGCCGTTGCGGATAAAAATCAACGGATCGAATTACTCTCAAACTGCTTCGTACCTCATTACTCCTTTGCGGCATTTTCAAATAACGTCCCTGTCGGCTTGGCGGGTTTTAATGTTGAGTCAGGCTCGCACACAGGTGGTATTGGAGCCAAAGGGCTAATAAAACAACTTGGGTTATTGAGAGGGGTTTGGGCCTGCGTTGTTTTTAGCTTGTTTGAACGCCAACCTGATGAGCAGGAGTTAGTGATGGATGGCATTGCAGTAGATAGCCAGTTCAGAGGGCAAGGTATCGGTTCAATGTTACTCGATCATATTATCTCATACGCTGGTGAGAATGGTTTTACCTCAGTCAGACTTGACGTGATTGATAGTAATGACAGAGCGAGAAAGCTTTATGAATCGAAGGGCTTTGTGGCGGTTAAAACTGAAAGTTACCCATACCTTGAATGGTTGCTCGGCTTTTCAGGTGCAACGACGATGAAATTGACTCTAAGTTAAAGTCGCCAGATCGCTCTGGCGACTTTCGTCGTTTATAGAGAGACTTTTTTCACCATACCCGCTTCAGCATGGCCTGGAATGTTGCAGGCGAACTCAACATTGTTGTCGCCATGAAAGTGCCAAAGAAGCTGTTTAGCTTTACCCGGTTTGACGGTCACAGTACTCCCAGAGTCATGTGCATGGTTGCCCATGTTTTTCATCATCTCACGGTGTTTAAGCTGCTCTTGTGCTGAGCCAATAGAAAACTCATGGTCAATCTTGCCAGCGTTCATGACAACAAATTGCACCACGTCATTTGGCTCGATATCCACTTCCTTCTTGAAGTTGATTTTCATATCGTCAGTTAACATTACATGGACTACTTTATCTGGCTTTGCGCCCATTGCTGGCATACCGACATCCGACATGCCTTCCATATTCATCATGCCAGAGTGATCCATTTTACTGTGATCCATTTTCATCTCGTCATGGTTCATATTTGAATGGTCCATTTTAGAGTGGTCCATTGCATCGGCCATTGCGCCAGTACTAAAGATTGCGATAGCTAAGGTAATCAGTGTTTTTTTCATAATGTGTTCCTCTTAGAATTTTGTTCGGCAAGTGATGAGTCTTCGTCGCTACTTGCCGAAAATGCGTTATTTAACTTCTCGTTGTTTCCATAATTTGAAGATCGCTGGTAGCACTAATAGGGTGAGTAGTAGGGCTGATGCCATACCACCAATCATTGGTGCGGCAATACGCTGCATCACTTCCGAACCTGTCCCGTCACCGTACATAATCGGGATCAGGCCGATAATTACGGTCAATACTGTCATCATGACTGGGCGTACACGCAGTCCGGCACCTTCACGGATAGCATCGGTAAGGTCTTGAACGGTAATCGCTTTGTTATCTTCTTCTGCGTGCAGCTTTTTGTAGTGCCACGCTTGGTTGAGGTAAACCAGCATGATGACCCCAATCTCAACCGCGACCCCTGCTAGAGCAATGAAGCCAACGCCTACCGCGATTGAGAAGTTGTAGCTGAGGTAGTGCATTAGCCATAAACCACCTACCATAGCGAGTGGCAGGGTCATCATGATGATCATGACTTCACCCACACGGCGGAAACTGAAATAGAGCAGCAGCATGATGATGGCAATGGTAATCGGGACAACCACGCTCAAGCGCTCTTTTGCACGCTCCATGTATTCGTATTGCCCAGACCAAGCTAATGAGTAGCCTGCTGGTAATTGCAGTTGCTCTGCTACGGTATTTTGCGCCTCGACCACGTACGAGCCGAGATCGCGTCCATCAATGTCGACAAACACCCAGCCATTCGGGCGCGCGTTTTCGGTCTTGATCATTGGCGGTCCATCTTCGTAACGAATGTCAGCAACATCGGCTAAAGCGATACGTGCACCGTTTGGAGTAACCAATGGCAAGTTCTGCAGTTTAACCACCGAATCACGGTAATCTTGTGGGTAACGAACATTGATTGGGTAACGCTCAAGTCCTTCAATGGTTTCACCTACGTTCATACCACCGACTGCTGTAGATACGACTTGCTGCACATCTTTGATGTTTAAGCCGTAGCGAGCCGCCGAGCGACGTTTAATATCAATGGTGACGTAGCGTCCACCTGCAACGCGCTCAGCATAGACAGAAGATGTGCCGTTAATGCTGTTCAGAATCGGCTCTAAATCGGCTCCAATTTGCTCAATCACCTTCAAATCAGGCCCGGCGATTTTGATTCCGATAGGAGTCTTGATACCCGTTGCCAACATGTCGATGCGAGTTTTAATTGGCATTACCCATGCGTTGGTTAAACCAGGGAACTGGACTAAGTCATCAAACTCTTTGCGTAGTGACTCTGTAGTCACGCCTTCACGCCATTGCTCCCTTGGTTTTAACTGAATGACCGTTTCGATCATGGTCAGTGGCGCGGGATCGGTTGCGGTCTCTGCGCGGCCAATCTTGCCCCAAACTGTTTCCACTTCAGGGACGGTTTTGATCAGCTTGTTGGTCTGCTGCAGTAGCTCACGTGCCTTACCAATGGAAATACCAGGGTAGGTAGTAGGCATATACATCAGATCGCCTTCATCTAATGGCGGGATAAATTCACTGCCCAACTTGCTGGTCGGATAGTAAGCGGATGCCATTAACGCCACAGCTAAGATGATCATTGTCTTAGGGAAGCGCAGGCTCAGGTTAAGCAGAGGTCGGTATAGTGC
Organism: Vibrio sp.; assembly: GCF_984391705.1. Classification (NCBI taxonomy): domain Bacteria; kingdom Pseudomonadati; phylum Pseudomonadota; class Gammaproteobacteria; order Vibrionales; family Vibrionaceae; genus Vibrio; species Vibrio sp. Next base: position 165,613 of record NZ_CFHWOM010000002.1, read on the forward strand.
GACCAATCCTTTGTTGACAGGGTTCTTATGCTCAGGAAGCACTTTGCCACGGATAAAGTAGCCCATCAGAACAGGCACTAAGGTAATAGCGAGACCTGCCGCTGCGGCCATCGCATACGTTTTGGTAAAGGCAAGTGGCGAGAACATCTTGCCTTCTTGGCCTTCCAAAGCGAACACTGGCACAAAACTCAAGGTGATGATAAGTAGCGAGAAGAATAGGGGAGCACCCACCTCTTCTGCTGCTTTGCCAATCACTTGCCAGCGATTTTTGTCAGTGAGCGGAGTGCGCTCTATGTGCTTATGTACGTTCTCTATCATTACTATAGCGCCATCAACCATAGCGCCTATCGCAATCGCAATACCGCCCAAAGACATGATGTTGGCGTTAATACCTTGCCAGTGCATAACGATAAATGCTGACAGGATCCCAACAGGCAAACTTAGTGCGATAACCAGTGATGAACGAATGTGGAACAAGAACAGTGCACAGACAACCGCGACGACAATGAACTCTTCCGCCAGTTTCTTCCATAAGTTTTCAACCGCAGCATCAATCAATGTTGAGCGATCATAGGTGGCGACTATCTCTACGCCGTCCGGTAGGCTGCGTTGTAGGTCTTCTAGCTTGGCTTTGACGTTACTGATCACCTCACTGGCGTTTTCGCCAAATCGCATCACGATAACGCCACCAACAGCCTCGCCTTCGCCGTTAAATTCGGAGATACCACGACGCATTTGAGGCCCGAGGTTAATGTCAGCAATATCACCTAATAGCAGCGGTGTGCCTTTCTCGGTCACTTTTAACGGTAGAGATTGAATATCTTCGATGCTGGAAAGGTAGCCGGTAGTACGAACCATGTGTTCCGCTTCAGCCACTTCAATTACCGATGCACCAGCCTCTTGGTTGCCGTTTTGAATCGCCATGTTGACTTGCTGTAGCGTTAAGTCGTAGGCACGCAGTTTGGCAGGATCAATTTGTACTTGGTATTGCTTGACCATGCCACCGACTGTCGCCACTTCCGACACGCCTTCAACGGTTTGCAGCTCATACTTTAAGAACCAGTCCTGTAAGCTGCGCAGTTCAGCGAGGTCATGCTGGCCTGTTTTATCTTGCAGAACATAGCTATAAACCCAGCCCACACCGGTCGCATCTGGGCCCAAGGTTGGCTTCGCGCTTGGTGGTAGGTTCGGCGCAACTTGGCTCAAGTATTCAAGTACTCGCGAGCGAGCCCAATACATGTCCGTATCATCATTAAAGATGATGTATACGTAGGAGTCGCCAAAGAAGGAGTAGCCGCGCACGGTTTCAGCGCCCGGTACCGCAAGCATGGCTGTGGTGAGCGGGTAGGTGACTTGGTCTTCGACCACCTGAGGCGCTTGGCCGGGATAGCTGGTTTTTATAATGACCTGAACATCAGAAAGATCCGGTATAGCATCGACAGGTGTGTTTTTTACACTGTAAAGTCCACCCAGCACTAAGGCTAATGTTGAAATCAGGACTAAAAATCGATTGCGAATCGACCAACGAATGATTGCACTGATCATAGTTAGCCCTCTACTTCTTCAAGTTGTATGAGCTGATATTCTGAGCCTTGTTTCTCTACTAGAAAGCGGACTTGTTGGCCTTCTTCAAAGCCAGATAAATCTACATCGTCACCGACAGAGAAGTTCATCTCACCTGCTTCCCAGCTCCACTCTGCGACAGGTAAGTGCTTTAACGTGATCATGCCAAAATCGGCCATCAGCATGGTGATGTCACCCGTCACCCAGACTTCAGCGGCAATGACACTGTTATCCGCTTTTAGGGCAATGATTTCGTATTGACCCGATTCAGTTTTTGCCATTTCGAACTCAATGGCTTGGCCTTTCGTCAGGTCCTCTACTTCTACATCGTCAGCAAGGTTGAAGTTCATGACCATACCTGGCCAATTCCACTTCGGGACGGGTTGGTGGTTGATGGTCAGCATGCGGTGATCGACCATGACATCGGTAATTTCGCCTTTTGCCCATACGGTTTCTGCTGGTGGCTCAACACCATTGATACGCGAAAGGTCGGCAGATTGGCTTGACTCGGAATCAAGCATGAAGTGTGCTGAAGTCACAATTCGTTCGTTTAGCTCTAGTCCTTGAAGTACTTCAATTCTGTCGCCTGCCTCACGGCCAACCTCGATACGTGCTGAGCGATATTTACCTTCACCTTGTGCTAATACCACGCGAGTCATACCTCCTGAACGAATCACAGAAGACTTTGGTATGGTAAGCACGGGTTCATCAGTGACCGGCTGTAGGGCGATGTTAGCGAACATGTTTGGTTTGAGTTCGCCATTAGGATTTGGAAACTTCAAGCGCACGCGCAATGTACGAGTTTTCGGGTCGAGGATTGGATAAACATAGTCGACGATACCTTGCCACTCATTGCCCGGAATCGCATCGAGTGTCATGGTTGCACTACTGCCAGCTTTCATCCAATGTGTTTGGCGTTCAAATACTTCCGCATCTACCCAGACGTTATTGAGTGGGCCTGCGCTAATCACTGCTTGAGCGGGTGACAGGTAGCCACCTTCACGAATGTTTAGACTGGCGATAACGCCGTCGGCTGGTGCTTTGATCTCGATTGTTTGAGATGCTTTACCACTGCGCTTTATCGCTTTGATTTGGTCGCGATCGACCCCCAATGTGACCAGACGCTCTGTTGCGCCTTTCACCAAACCACTTCGACCCGTTCGATAGGCGTTGAGCAATTCTTCTTGGGCTTTGACCAACTCAGGAGAATACAAGCTAAAGAGCACATCGCCTTGACGCACTTTTTCACCGACAGCATTGATGTTGAGCTTTTCTACCCAACCTGCGACACGCACGTTAGTTTGCCATAGATGACTTTCATCAAAGGCAATATAGCCAACGGTCTCGATACGTGGGGAGAGTTTTTCGCTCAGTACAAGCTCAGACTTCACGCCAAGATTGTTCTCAACTTCAGGTGAGATTTTTACCGTGCCGGGTTTATCATTATCACCCGCTAAGTCTTCTGCATAGACTGGAATAAGATCCATGCCCATCGGGGATTTTCCTGGCTTGTCGCGCTTATAATTTGGGTCCATTGGCGCGACCCAGTATAGAGGCTCATTGGAGCTAGCCGCGTTTGCGCCAGACATAGCGCTCATATCGTGACTGGCTGAAGAGAGATATTGATTGGCGCCAAAACCAAGTGCACCACCAACTAGCAATGCAAGAGTTGCCACTTGTAATGTTTTCATTGTATTACCTTTTAATTCTTAATGCTGAGTTGTGGTTTGTCGACTTGGTATTCAAAGCCACCTAGCAGTGCCGCCAGATTGCTGTTGGTGATATTCAAATCTGTCGTTAGGCGCTCTTGTTCGAGTTTTAATGCCAACTCATCAGTGGTCGCTGCAATCACATCGTTAAACTGAGCTGTGTTGTTCTGATAGCCGCGCTCCACGGCTTTGATTCTTGCGTTAGCTTGAGGTAGCAAGGTCTTTTCGTAGCGAGTTAAACGTTGTTGTAAGTTGTCTCGGTCCACCAACAGGGCGTTAACCTTGGCATTCATTTGGGCGAGCAACGCGTCTTTTTGTGACTGCGCTGCACCCACTTGATATTGCGCCGCGGCTAAGTTTTTATCTTGGCGATTGCCCGTGAAGAGAGGGATATCCATGGTGAGATAAGCACTAACCAAATCAGAAGCAGGTTCACCCATCATGTTGTTTGCTTGGCGGTGAGCATACATGACCTCAACACCAAACTGCGGTGTATAGGCTTGCTCGGTAATTTCAACTTGGGTCTGATTAGCCGCAATACTGATATCGGCCATTTTTATCATTGGATGCAGGCTGAGCCTTTGGTAATGCGACGTTGTATCTGGCTGGACAATTTGGTCGAGTTGACTCCAGCTTAGGCTATTACTCGCTTTGATTTTATGCGCGCTGCGAATCCACTCTGAGCCTAACCATTCAGACAGCTGAGAGATAAGTCGACGTTGCATTTGAGAGTTAGCTTGCAGCTTTTCGTCTAATTTAGCGATTTGCAGTTGTGCATTCAGCAAGTCCTGCGCTTCACTTTTACCAATTGAGTAATTGGTTTGAATGAAGCTTTCCATCTCTTTCATCAGCGTTTTATTTTGCTTAAGGATACGGGCTGCAGATTGTTGATAGCCCAGCTCAACCCAGAGTTGAGTGATGTTATTGATAACATCTAGCTCTCGGGTATGAACCTGAGATTCAATGCCATCTGCTTGCTTATTGGCTTTTTTTTGCTGCAGTTCGAGGGTAGATCCGCGTTCAAATTGCTGCATCAAGCCGACCGAAATATTGGTCATTGGATCTTCATCAAACTTGAAACTATCGACGGGCAAACCGCCAAAGTCGAGTTTGATTTTTGGGTCCATGAGCGTTGAAGCCGCGACGCCTGTTTCACGCATGGCTGCAGATTGCGAGTAATACTGAGTGCGTGTTGGATCGTTTGTTAATGCCGAATGAATCAGTTCCGGCAAAGTGGGTGCTGCTAAGTGCTCGGCTGAGACCGCATTGGTACCAGCGTTAACTTGCAGCGACCATAGTACTGAGCTCAAAGAGAGCGCAGCAATAGAAGCTAAGTTTTTCACGTTGTTATCCGTTGTAATGTGCTTAACGCACGAGGAACTTGCTTCTCAGATAGGGCTGAGAAGATAAAGAGTACAAACGGATTTAAGCTATCGGAGGACGATAAAGAGAAGCTTGGCGATAAATGGTATCACCACCAGAGTCAGGGTGGATTAAGGCCAAATTTGAGTTGATATAAGCGTTTTGTTCTACAGGCGCAAAGAGAGCAAACACCGTAGCGCAAACAGCACCACAGCAATTGTGAGCCATGCTGTCATCACTACCACATGGCAAGTCAGCGGTGAGATTAGATTCACCAACATCGTTGAGCGTATGATGTGCTTTGACAGAACTCATTGAGCCGCAGTGACTATCATTAATTGATTCAACGCTGGTAGCAGATAGCATCTGAAAGGTCATTATTGGTGAGCTGGATACAAAGCTAGACATCAGCATTGCGAGAACACTGAGTAGCGAAATCCAAATTTTGCGAAGAGGAGACAAACTCATAACGCACCAAAACAATAATAACTGTCGATATCTTAAAGCTTACCCTAGGGGAAAGGTCAAGCAGTTAACTTTGCTCTTCGAGATTTAAAATTGCCTGCTTTACTTCTTCAGGGATTGTGGCTTTGGTGTTGTTCTTGAAGTCAAACATTACACAAGTTGCTTGGCCAATCGTGCTTACCTTGCCTATTTTTTGGCTAACAATTTGATACTCCATTGTGAATCGATCTTCTTGTAAGTCGATCACTCTGGAGCCAATAAGTAAGGTATCGGGATAGGTAATTGGGATTTTGTAGCGACAGCGTGTTTCACCTAATACTGGACCAATTTGGCTTTGGGCGATATTGACCAGAAGCTTTATTTTTTCAAAGTACTCCAAACGTGCAGTTTCAAAATAGCGGAAATAAACCACATTGTTCACGTGTTGTAGTGCATCCATTTCTCCCCACGCAACTGGTACTTTAGTCACAACGGAAAAATCTTTAAGTAAATCGTCCATGAAGCTTCCTGAAAGGTTAAAACTGATTGAGTTTTTATTCTAATCCTATTTGTGGTGATTGGTTTAAATTGTGTTAATGAAATGTGATCTTGTGGCGGTGCGGGTGTGATCACTAATCCTTGCTCCGAAGTGTGGTGTGGGCTGCAATTTAAAAGAAGGGTGCTGGTAAAAGTTATCAATAGTAATTGCACCAACCTTTACTGTCGCTTAACATTGAGTGCAGAAAACAGTCTAACGTATTAAATAGATTAGATATTTTTTCATCAGGGATGCACATTTATTCAAAGGTCACTTTTAAGGATGTAAAGTGTTATGAGGAACATTTCGTTCAAGAATAAGATTGTGGTGCTCATCACTTCAATTATTTTCACCACGATACTCACTTCATTTATCAGCGTTAATTACTTTATTAGCAATTACATACAACGTACTGATACTCAAAGTATTACTCATGGTATCGACTTAATTCAGCAGAAGTTGGAAAAAGACCTCGAAGCTAAGCTTAACCTTGCTACGAGCCTAAACTTTAGCATGATGGATATCAGCGACACTAAAGAGAGCTCAGGCTTTTATCGGATCGTTAAAATCGTCAATGGATATGCATTTGACGACAGCGGCAATATGAGCGATGAAGATGCAGCTCAATACATCGCTCAAGCTGAATCACACGGCGACGATATCAAAATCAGCCCAGTAACCATGCTGGATAACTTACCGGTTATTACGTTTTCGATTAAGCGAATGGATGAGTCAGTCGACTTTTTCGTCTTGAATTTGAGTGAACTGGGTAAAGTTATCGAAGTTTATACCTACGAAGGCAGTTACGCTGAACTGGTGGCTGGTAGCACCAAAATCTTTTCCAATATTTCTGACGGTAACTTAACCCCTGTTAGCCGTACTATCTCTTTAGGCGATCAAACCTGGCAGCTGACTGGTTATATTGATAACGACAATATTGCGGCTAACACTGCGTCACTAAGTTGGAACGTGACGATTGCTTTGGCGGTTATTGGCTTAGTCATTGTTGTGTTAAGTGTGCTGTTGCTACAGTACTCGTTTAAACCTTTGTTGCGTCTTAAAGAGCTAGTGGCGGATTTAGCGCAAGGGAATGGCGATCTAACCCGCCGCCTTACCGTTGAAAAACAAGATGAGATTGGCGAGATCTCCAGTTCGATCAACCAGTTTATTGAGAAGCTACAATCGATGTTTATCGAGGTCTCTGATTCATCAAGAGGTATTGATTCGGCGGTTCGTGATATCAGTCAGCAATCATCTTCCAACTTGGATACGCTGAATCAGCATACTCAAGAAACAGAGCAAGTTATCACGGCAGTGGAAGAGATGAGTGCCAGCGCTGTATCTATCGCCCAAAGTGCTGAAAATGCCGCGCAGCTGACAGAGCAAGCGAATCGTTATTCTGAGCAATCGAAGCAGACTGTTGAGAACGCGGTTGAAAGTGTTGGCAAGATGGTTGAGCAAGTAACGTCGATGTCGGCAACCATTAGTACCATGGATGAAGACACAAAACAGATCAGTACTGTGCTTCAAGTGATTGGCGAAATTGCTGAGCAAACCAACTTGCTTGCTCTGAATGCGGCGATTGAAGCGGCGCGTGCAGGTGAACAAGGTCGAGGTTTCGCAGTCGTTGCCGATGAGGTTCGCGCATTGGCCGGACGCACTCAGCAGAGCACTTCTCAGATTAATGAGATGCTGCAAAAGCTTAAAGATACAACCAACAGTGTTGTTAATGAGATGGATGTGACGCGCCAGAGCTGTGAAGTCACGGCTGAACATACAGAGCAGGTGATGTTATCACTGAACGAAGTCACGGAATCGGTAACGGAAATCAATGAAGTGAACATTCATGTTTCCACTTCGGCGCAGCAGCAACGTCATGTGACGGATGAAGTTAGCCGTAATATGGTAGCGATTCAAGACATCATTAACATCCTTAATGGAAATGCTTCACAAGCTGCAGCAGTGAGTGAGGAGTTAAGTGGCACATCTCGAAACCTAAGTAGTGTGGTCGCCCAGTTTAAGGTGCAATAACAATAAAGCCCGCGGACAAGCGGGCTTTTTTATATAACTATTTGGACATTGGGCTTGGGTTAAGGTGTTACCACGCCAAACCACATATCAAATTGGTCAAACACTGACATTAGCTTATTAAACTCAACTTGATCAGACACTTTAAAGTTACCCGCTTTGATTTCCTCTCCAAGAGTGGCTTGTTTAGTCATCATGTTTTCGAAGGCTTGACGTGACAGAGTAATCGTTAAGTCTGCCTCTTCAAATTGCTTGTCAGAGTAGGACTTTAATACCGAGTTACTCAAATCCATTGCGTATTGGCCATCGCCTGTGACATCAATATTCACTTTGATATCTAACCCTTTCGCCGCTTCCGGTTTTACCGTGACGCCGAGATAGTTCATAAACTGATCAAACGGCATGTTTTTAGCAATCGCCGCGGTGTTTGGCGTTGCGACAGGTTTAATTCCTTCACGGAGTTCTTTCGCACCACCTAGGTAGTAATTACGCCATGGGCCAGATTCTGCTTGGTAACCGAGCTGCTCCATTGCATCGGCTTCAAGATAACGAGCATCCATATTGTCTGGGTTTGCAAATGTCACGTTGTTGAGCAGTGTCACTGCCCAGCGGTATTCACCTTTTTTAATCGCAGTTTCGGCGAGGTCGATAACCTTCTCTTCACCGCCCATTGCTTCAACATATTTGGTGCCTTGCTCTGTTGGTGTTAATGGGTTTAGGTTCGCTGGATTACCGTCCCACCACGCGCCAAAGTAGAAGTCATAGGTTGCACGTGCGTTGTGTGACACTGTGCCGTAGTAGCCGCGGTTGTACCACTCTTTACCGAGTGCATCTGGCAACTGAATAGAAGCTGAAATCTCGTTTGGAGTATAGCCTTTATTGGCGAGACGCAGAGTTTGGTCGTGGACAAACTTATACATATCGCGTGTTTTTTCTAGCTGATTTTGAATGTTCTCTTTACCAAAGGTTGGCCAGTGGTGAGACGCAATCATGGTATCCGCTTTCTCTCCATAGGTATGCAGAACTTCGTCGATGTACTCCGCCCAAGAGGAAGCATCACGGGTCTTTGCACCGCGCAGCGTAGAGATATTGTGTACTGTGTGCGTCATCACTTCCGCTGCCATCATGGTCTTGTACTGAGGGAAATAGAACATGAACTCCGACGGCGCTTCTGACTCTTGCGCCATGACTACCTCAAGTTTTACCCCATCAACTTCCATCTCTTGACCGGTAATGTTGGCAATATGGGTTGGCTTAACAATACCCGGTGCACCAGAAGATGTGGTTTTACCTAAGCCGCCATCGACTTGACCTTTGCTACTGGCCTCTAGCAAGTTACCGTACATGTAAGAAGCGCGGCGCGACATGGTATTGCCTGCCATTAGGTTTTCAGCGATCGAGTGATCAAAGAACCCTTCAGGAGCGAGAATATCGACTTTACCTGCATCGATGTCTGCTTGGCTGGTAACGCCTAAGATGCCACCAAAATGGTCAACGTGTGAGTGGGTAAAGATAACGCCAGTTACCGGAAGATCTTCCACGTTGTCGCGTAGCAGTTTCAAGCCCGCAGCCGCGGTTTCGGGAGAGATCAAAGGATCGACCACTATCCAGCCGTCATCACCTCGAATAAAGGACATGACAGAAAGATCAAAGCCGCGTACTTGGTAAATGCCCTCTTTAATTTTAAATAGACCATCAATATTGTTCAGTTTGGCTTGGCGCAGCAGTGACGGATTAATGGTGTCGGTGTTTGTGTCTTGGTCGATAAAATCATACTTGGAGAAATCCCAAATGACTTTACCATCGGCATCCTTGATGGTTTTTTCTGGCCAGGTAGCAATGAAGCCGCGAGAGGCATTATCAAAGTCACTTTGGTTGGCGAAGTTTAGGTACTGTTTGAGTTGTTCATTTTTCGCGATAGTGAAGTTTGATGCTTCCTTTGGCGCACTCGTGGTTGGTGCGGCGAAGCTAAGAGTGGGAGCAAGGGTAGCGAGAATAGCCAATGACACGATAGATTTTTCAAGTTTCATAATTTATCTCTCTTTTGGGGCGAGCAGAGTCTTGCTCGTCGATGGAGAGATAGTAGGGCTCGTGGATTAATCAATCGATAGACTAAAACTAAAATGTGGATTAAATAACATTTAATCCACTATGGGTTTCGAAACGGCGCTGTGACGTTAAGTAAGGTCTCTTTAAGCCATTGGTGGCCAGTATCTTGCTGCTGTGAATGATGCCACGTCATGTAGAAGGGAAGAGTATTAAGCTCAAAGGGCAGGGGAAGTATTTGCATCTGCTGGGCTGGTGCTAACAAATTCGCGTGCCATTGACTGGTGACACATAGCCAATCAGTTTGTGCTGCCATCATGACTGCGTTGCAGATTGAGTCCGTTTTATAGACGATATTGCGTTGCGGCTGAGGCTCAATGCTTAATGAATCGACAATGTCTTGATTAAGGCGCTGAGTCCCCCATAGTAAGTGGCGCTCAGCAAAGAACTGCTGATGGCTGATATGTTGATGGATTCTTGGGTGCTCACTTCGGCAAATGACCACCAGCGGCAACTCAAAAAGGAGCTCGTTGTGATAACCATGTTCATCGAGTGGTGTGGTGGCGAGTATCAAATCGACGCGACGCATGCGCAAATCGGCTTGGCGATTGGTTTCATTGGTATGTTCTATGTCGGCACTTAGCTTCACGTTTGGTGCGTTCTGGTCTCGGTAATCAATCAATGGTGGCACTACCATTAAGTCGAGATCTTTGTGGCTCGACAAACGGAACGTTCTGTTGCTCAGTGCGGGATTGAATTGCTGTCTAGATTTAGCGCCGTTTAACAGTAAATTGAGCGGCTCTTGGATCTCTTCATGCAATTCTACGGCAAAGTTGGTCGGCGCTATGCCACGCCCTTTGCGAATGAAAAGTGGATCTTGATACTGCTCTCTTAGCCGATTCAACGCATGGCTGACTGCTGGGGCCGTAATTCCAAGGCTTTCTGCTGCATCATTGACGCTGCGCGTTTTCATCACCACATCGAAGGTTTTGAGTAGATTGAGATCCATCTTAGTTCCTAGCATCGAACAATTCAGGCTAATCATAACTGGCTTGAGAGTCCGAAGAAATATTTACTCTTTAGAGTATTGACCTGTCTATAGCTTTACAGTTTATCCTCGAGCTATTATCAATAGAGGATTATATTGTGGAATACAAACTATCTAGACCAGAGCAAACGCAGCAGATTATTGAATTGTTTACGACGACTTTTAGCGACTCGGAAGGCGAGTCGGAAGGCAAAGCGATTGGTGCTTTGGTTGCCGACCTTATGGCGACAACAAGTAATCAAGACATCTACGTTGTGATTGCGCAGCAAGAGAGCGAGATTGTGGGAAGCATTCTAATGACGCGCTTACGCTATGATGCGCCTGAGCAAGCGTTTCTTGTTGCCCCAGTAGCGGTGGCAACAAAAGCGCAAGGTAAAGGCGTTGGCCAGGCCATGATCAATTACGGATTACAGTTGTTGGCGAGCAATGGCGCTGAGTTAGCGTTTACTTACGGTGATCCAAATTACTACGTTAAGGTAGGGTTTGCTCCGGTGTTGGAAAGCAATTATGCGGCTCCTTTGCCACTAAGCTATCCTCATGGCTGGTTGGCTCAATCTTTAACAGAGCAACCACTGTCAGCAATCCAGGGGACGAGCCAGTGCGTTGCCGCGTTTAATAAGCCTGAGTTTTGGTAGGCTTTAGGAGAGAGATAATGAGTAGTGAACATCCTTCATTACAACAACTGGGTTGGAAGCCCTATTTTCAGCAGCAGTTGGAACTAACAGAATTAGAGACACAAGCAATCGGCCGCGTGGTAGAGCAGCATCGTAGCCAAGTGATTGCCATGACAGATGCGGGGCGCGTCACTCTGACTCTTACGCCAAATTCACAGCGAGTGTGTGTTGGGGATTGGGTAACGTTTGATGAGCAACATCGACTAAGCCGAGTGTTAGAACGACGTTCACTGTTCCAACGCAAAGCGGCGGGGAGTAAGTTAGATACTCAGCTCATTGCCGCCAACATTGATAGCGTATTCATCGTATGTTCGCTTAATGATGACTTTAACTTAAATCGTATTGAACGCTATCTAGCTTTAGCTAAAGAGGCAGAAGTTGAGCCGATTGTGGTGCTGACGAAAGCCGATCAATGTGCAGAGGTGAGTGATAAACAAAGCCTAGTACAAAAACTTGATCCTTTGCTCTTGGTTCATGCCATTAACGCATTGGATCCTGAGCATCTTAAAGAGCTTGCGGGTTATTGCAGCACAGGTAAAACCATTGCACTGCTTGGATCTTCTGGTGTGGGTAAATCGACGCTGGTGAATGGGCTTATGGGCAATGAAACTATGGCTACTGGTACGATTCGAGAAGATGACAGCAAAGGTCGACACACCACGACCTATCGTTCACTTCAATGGCTGCCACACGGCGGATTGTTGATGGATACACCGGGGATGCGAGAGCTACAATTGAGTGCTTGTGAGCAAGGGATCAGTGAAGCGTTTAGTGAGATCACTGAGCTTGCCGAGCAGTGCAAGTTCTCTGATTGTAGTCATACCTCAGAGCCTGGATGTGCCATTTTAGCGGCACTTGCCAATGGGCAGTTGGAGCAACGCCGTTTAGACAGTTACCTTAAACTGATGCGTGAACAAGCGTTCAATAGTGCGTCTTTGGCAGAGAAACGAGCTAAGGACAAAGCTTTTGGCAAGATGGTTAATACCGTTCAGCAGCAAAGTCGCTCTCTTAAACAAGGTCGATAAGCAGCAGGCATTGTAATGTATAAAATATCTCAACTTGGCCAACAGCTTGGTTTATCAAGGACGACGCTGCTGTATTACGAAAAGCTCGGTCTGATTAAAGGTAAGCGTCTGGACAATGGCTATCGAGTCTACAGTGATAAAGATCTGCAGCGTTTGCGTTTAATCCAGAAACTACAAGCGGGGGGCTTGACGCTGAAAGAGTGCCAAGCGTGTTTGGAACAGAAGGTTGAGCGAGAGATGTTGCAAAAGCGCCTGACTCAGCTCGATGAAGAGATTGCTGAAAAGCAAAAATCTCGCGAGCTTCTCGCTGCATTGCTGGGTGAATCTCCCCTTACCGATTGGCATGAGAGTCTCGATGAGGTTGCGCCCCAAGCACATGCCGAGTGGTTGAAGAAGCAAGGCTTCGATGACAAACAAATCCAGCGTTTGAGATGGTTATCGAAAGACATCAATCAGCATGATCAATATATGCATGATTTTATGTTGGTGTTTGAAGGGCTTGAGCGTTGGGGACCCGGCAGCGAGTCTGATACGGCGCGAGCTGCTGAGTTATTGCCGCAATCAGAGTTAGACATACTTGAAATCGGTTGTGGTAAAGGTCTTGCGACCCAATGGCTAGCACAAAATCTCAATGGGCATGTTACCGCGGTAGATAACGAGCCGTCAGCGCTTGATGAGCTGATGAAGTGTGCTAAGTCTAAAGGCTTTGCAGATTTCGTCACGCCTGTCTGTGCCAACATGATGGCATTGCCGTTTCAACCACACAGTTTTGATGTGATTTGGTCGGAAGGTAGCGCCTATGTGATGGGCGTAGAGAACGCGTTTGCCACGTGGCGACCTTTATTAAAGCCAGGAGGTATGCTGGTTGTCAGCGATTTAGTTTGGTCAACGCTGACGCCAAGTGATTCCGCCAGTCGTTTCTGGAAAAAGGAATACCCAGATATGACCAGTGTGGAAAACCGAATCGCACAGGCGGAGCACTTAGGGTTTAAGGTAGTGGATAGCTTTAAGCTAAGTGATGAATCTTGGGAAAATTACTATCAGCCCTTAGCGACCAGAGTCAATCATCTAAACGAGCAGCTACAAGGCTCTCAAGCGCTTGTAAACTTAGGTGAGGAACTTGATAGTTTTTCAACGAGAAATGGTCAGTTCGACTATCAGATGTTGATACTAAAAGTATGTGACTAACGTTAGTTGTCATACGGCATTTGGCTCAGATGCCAAATGTCTAAGATATGTGCTGCTTTGTCACACTGGCCTAATAGAATTTGATATTTAGGCTGGTAGGAATGGCCCAAGTAAGTCGTGCGAATCAGTTCATTGGTTTTTAGGTCGACCTGAGTAACAGTCCGGCCTTTAAAGTTGTGGAAAATGGCGAATTGCTCACTTTGGTAGACCATTTGATCTTGGTAGAACCAGAAGTTGTCGGCAGTGTCGAGTAGTCGGCATTTGAGTGGCAATGAGCTGGAGTCGACGCTGATCGTTGATGCAGAAAGCGCTAGCGCATAGAGAATCAAGCTGTTCATTTGTTTGGCTCCTTATTCGCCAAAGATACAGTTTAAGTATAGGTAAACAAGCTTGATTTGTAGCGCTCAGGCTCTAGTCACTGATGTGTAAGCCTTGCATAGGTGTTTAGAGAATTACTCAGCAATATTAGGATGCTTTACCGACTGATACTTGGGCAGTTGCAATCTTAATTGCTCGAACGTTTTACGGGCACTCTCTTTCGCTAGCTGATTTACCAGCCAATCGGGGAGCGCGCCGCCAGGATCGGCGAAAGCGGTATACTCGATCAGTGTCGTGCCCGATGTTAACTTCTGCAATTGCCACTGCGCCTTCACTGATGATATCCGGATGTAGCCTTCTTGCTCGACGAGAGTTGATTCTGGAGCATCTGTAATGCTTAAAGTAAAACCGAGCTCATCAACCGAGTATTTTGAGTAGGTCACCATGTCTCGATCTTTGGCTGGCCAAGGCGCGGCAAACTGGGTGTAAACGATGTTTTCACTCGCAGATAACTGCTTAAGGACTCGGCTATGGCTGACGTTATCAATCCAGTTGGGAACATTACTGGAGTCTTCCAATAGGGAGAGAAACGCACCATAAGTGGTCGGCGTGAACATCTGGCTTTTGATTTCAACTAAGCCGTCTTTATGTTCTCGCGAATAGACAGAGATGCCATCCACCGACTCTTCAAATTTCCATGACGCTTTGGGTTGAGCTGAGGAATAAGAGCAAAAAATCAGGCCGGTTATAGCGACCATCAAGAGACGTTTCAACATGAACAACCTATATAGAAAATTAAGCAAAATCTGAAACTTATATGAACTTAGAACAGATTAGGTTCAATTGCACCTTAGATTAGTGTTTAACGCGACCACGCAATGATTTTGTCTGGGATTTGATACTTTTTCCTTTTAAACGTCGTTCTTTGGATGCTCGGGTTGGTTTAGTTTCTCGACGTTTCTTTTGTACCACCATTGCTGCTTGGATCATCTCTGCTAAACGGTTTAAGGCATCTTCTTTGTTCTGTTCTTGAGTTCTGTATTGCTGGGCTTTAATGGTAATCACACCCTCTTTAGAGATGCGTGAATCTTTCAGCGCCAAGATACGTTCTTTGTAGATTGCAGGCAGTGTTGAGTGTTTTACATCGAACTGTAAGTGGATCGCTGAAGAGACCTTATTAACGTTTTGCCCGCCAGCTCCTTGAGCTCGAATTGCCGTAAGTTGGATCTCCCAAGCTTGTAGGGTAACGGTGTTTGAAATCTTCAGCATTGCAGTCACTCTATGTTTAACACGTCGTCATTGTAAACGATTTAGGCTTTCTGCGCGGGTTGAAATGCTTGGAAGTAGAAATTGAGTGGCCTTTGCATCATCTCAAGGGTTAACTCACAGCTAGGTTGACAATTCATGGCTAATGCAAAGCCATGTAAATAGTCAGCCAGTAGATCAATGGCATCTTTTTTCGTCTCGTCAGCTAGAGCTAATGGCGTGAGAATCTGTTCAAAACGTTCCATGAATACCTCTGCAGGCCCGCTTGTCTCCATCTTCAATAGCGTTTCCAGTAACCCAGGGTATTGGTGAAGTAGCGAAACATAACTAAAGCACAGTTTGCTGAGCTCTTGCTGCCACTGGCCGTTGTCTTGCGGCTGATAAACCTCTTCAATCAAGGAAACAACGATGGCTTCTTGGAGCGCATTTTTATTGGTGAAGTAGTGATAAATGGCCATGGCATCGACGTTTAGTCCCGTGGCAAGGGCGCGGACACTCGGCATTTTTCCGAGCTCAAGCATCATGTTTTTGGCTTGGTTTAAGATCGTTTCTGCGCTGAGCTGTACTTGGCTGCCTTTTGGTCGACCGCGACGTTTTTGCTTGACAGACATTGTTGATCCTCTTTAAGCTAATTATATAAATTCTACACCGTAGAATTAAATTGTAACTCAGTTCTGTTCTATATCCAAATACTCAATATGAGGAGTCCCTGATGGCGAATATCGTGTTTATTGCAACCAGTTTAGATGGCTACATTGCTGACAAAAATGGTGGTTTAGATTGGCTGATGTCAGTACCGAATCCTGACAACATCGATACCGGATTTGGGCCTTTGCTAGAGCGTGTGGATGGCTTGGTTATGGGGCGAAATACGTTAGAGGCGGTACTGAGTTTTGGTGTTGAGTGGCCCTACAGCAAACCTGTATTTGTGTTGAGTAATACCATGACAGAAGTCCCTTCAGGTTATGAAGATAAAGTGCAGATTGTACATGGCGAGCTAAGCGAACTGCTGGCTGATTTACATCGCCAAGGCTATCAAGATCTCTACATTGATGGCGGTGTTACGATTCAAAATTTCCTCAAACAAGACCTTATAGACGAGCTCGTAATTACGACGATTCCTGTATTGCTGGGTGGTGGTTCACCACTGTTTGCAGAGCTAGACAAGATGCAAAACTTCCAGCTGGTTGAAAGCCAAGTCTACTTAGATGCGATGGTGCAAAGTCGATACCTACGAATTCGCTAATGCCGAAACTGAGACAACGAGTCATCTTTCTGTGATTGCTCCCAAAACAGGCAGCTTATCGACTAACTTAAATAGGAGTGGATAAAAGCAAGGAGCATCATTATGCAAATGAATCCGGTTGGTTGGTTTGAAATTTACGTCGATGACATAGAGCGAGCAAAAGCGTTTTATGGCGCAGTGTTTAATCTGTCGTTTGAGCGTATCGGTGACGAGGCGAAGGTGGGCGTCGAAATGTGGGGTTTTCCGGCGGATATGGAGCAATATGGGGCATCTGGCGCTTTAGCTAAAATGGACGGTGTCTCTGCGGGTGGTAACAGCACTATGGTCTATTTTTCATGCCAAGATTGCGCTGTAGAAGAGTCCAGAGTGGAAGGCGCTGGCGGTAAAGTGATGGCGCAAAAATTCTCGATAGGTCCTCATGGTTTTATCTCTGTTGTGGTTGATTCGGAAGGAAACACAATCGGCCTACATTCGATGGTTTAGAGTTTGTGAGCTTACCATTTTTATCTTAGTGAGAACGCCCCAGCAGTGAGCTGGGGCGTTATGATTATTTCAATGTCGCCGCAGTTTGTTCACCCATGGCAATCAGCTTATCGAGAATACGTTCGCCGTCAGCGCGCAACCCATTGTGCTCATATTCGTTGGTGATCCATGCTTTTGAGTTTGGTATTAGGGCAAGAGTTTCTCGACTGATGTCCATCTCAACGAACATATCATCCGCATACACGGCACAGCTAACTGGAACCTTATTCTCAGCTAAGGTGTTGGCATCATAAAGTGGTGTCCAATCGCTCTTTTCTGCCAATAGCTCTGCTGCTTGCTTGAGCGGTTTTAGATTCTCATATTGGTCGAACATCCAAGGGAAGACCATTTCTCCCGTAAAGTAGAATGGTTTGCCCGATTGATAGTTAAACTCTTCACGAGTCTGTCTAACGCGATGTGCACTCCAGTTAGAGGCAAAGCCTTGGCAGTAAATCGACTCATGCAAAATGGCATAAATCGGATTGGTGTGGAAGCCTTGTTCCATCAACATACTATTTAGAAACTCATAGCGCAGTTGAGGTTTGCCGTTGACTTCAACAAAGGCATTTTCCAGTAGGTAGTATGTCGGTAGGAAGGTGTCACTCATGCCGAAGTTGATGCCAATTTGCTGGAACTGCTCGACGGTGAAACGCTGGCCATTAGGTAAAAATTCATCGTGTTCGAGCAAATGATCAGCAATGCGTTGACACATCTGTTGCGCTTGAGGGAACTGCTGGAAGAAGGCTTGGTTTTTTTCCATGGTGCGCTTGAACGTCGCTTGATAGACATCGTCAGAATGACGAGAGATAGACGGCACGCCCCCGGTAATATAGCTACGAGACAAACTTTGTGGGAATAGCGATAAATAGGTCAACGAGCAGAAACCGCCGAAGCTTTGGCCCAAAATTGACCACTGTTCTACGCCCAATTTTTCACGAATAAACTCAGCGTCACGCACAATATTATCAGCGCGGAAATGAGCCAAATATTCAGCTTGTTCAGCTGGAGAAAGATGAGCCAGTGTTTGATGGCTGATTACGGTGCTGTTGCCCGTGCCGCGTTGATCAAGCAGTAACACTCGGTATTGCTGCATAACGCGCTTTACCCAGCCATTAAATCCATTTTGGCGAGGAGAAGGAAAACCAGGGCCACCTTGAAAGTAGACTAAATAAGGCTTGTCGCTTTCACCATCCGCAACCAGTGACAGCTCGCGTGCAAACACTTCAATCGTGCCATTTTCTGGTTTGGCGTAATCTAGTGGAACTTGAAAGTAGTGCGGAGTGAATTTGACTCCAGCATCAATAAACTGTTGAGCATTCATATTGTAATAGTACATCCGTGACGTAAGTGATGCGGTATCTTAGCCTTTTGTTAGATAGATACCAATGCTTGCTTGAGTTTGTGCGTGCTCAGTAGGAGGTCTCCGTTTTCTCAGTGACCAATATCATGTTTTCCTTTATGCTTCAGTAGCAGTCAAAGATTTGATTGTGACTCATAGAAAACGAAAAGAATGAAATTATGAACTACTTTGAATCTCCATTTTCAGGCAAACCTTTGTCTGATCAAGTGACTAACCCGAATATTTTGGTCGGGCGTCATAGCTACTATTCTGGCTACTATCATGGTCACGGTTTTGATGATTGTGCGCGTTACCTAAACCCTGACAGAGACGATGTCGATAAGCTGATTATTGGTAACTTCTGCTCGATAGGCTCTGGCGCTGTGTTCATGATGGCAGGTAACCAAGGTCATAGGACTGACTGGGCAAGTACTTTCCCTTTCTTTTATCAAGAGAATGAGAATTTTGCCGATGCAAGTGATGGCTTCGTTCGTGCAGGCGATACCGTTATTGGCAATGATGTCTGGATTGGCTCGGAAGCGATGATTATGGCAGGGGTGAAGATTGGTGATGGCGCTGTGATTGCAAGCCGTGCTGTCGTCACAAAGGATGTCGCTCCTTACGAGGTAGTGGGCTCTAATCCGGCTAAACACATTAAGTCTCGATTCTCAGATCAGCAAATCAATATGCTGCTTGAAATGCAGTGGTGGTATTGGAGTGATGAACAACTAAAAGGGGCGATGCGCTACCTTTGCTCTGCTGATATTTCCGCCTTATATGACTACTGGCATAAAGTTATTCGTTAACTTAGCCTTTTAAGTGAGATTAGCGAGGTATTGAATAATTAATGTCTATTCAATACCTTGATTATTCGATAAGGTGAATTTTACGTGCAACAGAATGGAGCCGGCATGGAAACTTCTCAACACTCACTTATCGAACCTTACCTAGATAACGCAAGTTTTGCTGATAGCTTTTCTGTGACTATTCCCAATCGTCAGCAATCAGCTTTTGAAATTTATACAGCGTTAATGAAAAGCTCTCCTCAATGGGTTAACCGTTTGATGATATGGCGTAATCGTATTGTCGCTATGGTGGGTTTAAAGAACCTTGGCAGTATGAGTGAGTTAAGTGCTGATATGGATGAGGCCTCCTGCAAACCCGGTGACCGGATCGGGATTTTTACCTTGGTCAAGCTGACCCCCAATGAGTTATTGGCAGAAGATTGTGATAAACACCTTAACGTGCGTTTGTCATTTTTACTGGTTCCACATGGTGAGCATGTCACTTTGCACGTGACAACGGCTGTCCATGTTAAAAATTGGCTTGGTCGCCTTTATATGTTGCCTGTCGCTCCCATGCATAAGCTTATCGTACCTGCTAGTCTTAAAGCGTTAGAACGTCATTATTAATAGGCTCGCCAAGTCTTGTTCGATTTTTTCGAATAAGTGCCTCCAATCCCTTAGCTCATCTTTTTTCTTCTGAGCGATACACTCATTCTTATAGTGAGAAAGGAGAAGAATGATGAGCAAGCTAAGAGAAGTCACCCAAGTAATCCGTTCACATGCCACTTCAGATGGTGATGGAGTAAAAATTTCCCGTGTGGCGGGTTTTAACAATAAAAACTTTTCGCCTTTTCTAATGGTTGACGAGCTTAAATCGGATCAACGCTCTGACTATGTAGGCGGTTTTCCTCCTCATCCACATCGTGGCATCGAAACCTTAACCTATATGATGAAAGGCCATTTCCAGCACCGTGATCACATGGGCAACGTGGGGGAGCTGAGATCAGGCGGTGCCCAATGGATGGCTGCGGGTAGAGGGGTGATCCACAGCGAAATGCCGATTATGGAAGAGGGCGATCTACACGGTTTTCAGATTTGGATAAACCAACCGGCCCGAGACAAGATGAATCCGGCACAGTATTTCGATTTCCAACCGGAAATGATCGCTGAGCGTGAAAGCGAGCTCAACGGTTTATACCGCGTACTTGCTGGTGCGTTAAATGTCGATGGGGAGACGCTCAATGGTCCGCTAGACAAAACTGGTGTGCCATTGAGCGTAGCAGATTGGCGAGCAACTAAAGGGCAAGTATCGCAAGTACACACGCCTGAACACTTCAATATGATGATGTATGTCTATCAAGGTGCAATTGAGGTATCTGGTCAGCAAGCTTCGAGAGGTGAAATGGTCATGCTTTCGAAAGGCGACTTAGTGGACCTTAAGTCACTAGAAAATAGTGGTGCTTTGCTTTTTCTCGGTGAGCCGATTAATGAGCCTGTAGTCCATTATGGCCCGTTTGTTATGAATAGTATGGCTGAGATAGAACAGACTATTCGCGATTACAATGACGGAGTGTTTGAAACCTATTGATGTCTTTTTGTTAATGCAACTGTTGCTTCAATCCACTGCTGCAGCACTTTCGCACCGCCGCCCGTTTTGGGCGGCTTTTTTGTGGCTGCAATATCGTTCAATAAAGGTGTTCACATTACGGGTAATTTGAGTTGAACAGATTGAGGAGGAACTATGGACAACCTTATATTCGCGATGATGGTGTTTGCCTTTGTTGGCGCAGTTACGCCAGGGCCGGTAAACTTATTGGCGACGTCTACCGCCGTTCAGCAGGGCAGCATACAGGCACTCAAACATGTATTAGGTGCTTCTCTTGCTTATGCGGTGGTTGTCTACCTGTCTGGATCGATGCTGTCGACCGCGACAGATAAACTGCCCATGCTTGAATCGTCTATGCAGCTATTGGGCTCTGGCTTTCTCATCTGGCTAGCTTACAAGATTGCCAGTGCACCTGTTGGTAACATTGAGGTGGAGGGGAGAACGGCTTCTGGATGGGTAACAGGGTCGCTGGCTCAGTTACTTAACCCTAAGGCTTGGCTGGTGGCAATGTCTGGAGTAAGTGTATACGTGGTTGGGCAGGTGAATTCTCACCAATGGCTGTGGATTTTTACCTTTATTTCTCTTGGCGCGTGCTTGATTGGCGTTGGAGTCTGGGCATTACTCGGTAGGTTGTTAGCTACTTATTTGTCGCAACCTAATAAACAGCGTATCTTTAATCGAGCTATGGCGATTATTCTCGTTATGTCGGTCAGCATGATGTGGCTCTAGTGAGCCCGCTGGATTCAGCAATGGCAAGGAGTGCAAATGAAAAAAGACAGCAGTGCGAGCTTTAAACAAAGCACGGTTTTGCCTTGGGTCGAACTGCGTATCGCTAATCGCAGTAGCGCATGTTATGACGCACACTCTCATGATGAATTTTCATTTGGCATCATCGAGCAAGGTCGAGCCGAGTACCGAAATCGTCATCAATCGCACCGAATTGGCAAAGGCGATATCGTCACTATTAACCCTGCTGATGTTCATTCATGTAATCCAGAAGCGGGCACTTGGTCTTATAGTATGTTGTTTATCGATGCTATCGAGATGGGAGCCTTACAAAGGGATGTGCTACAGCATGAGGCGAGTAGGATAGGTGAAGATTATCAGCCGTTTAAGGCGGACTTCGAACGAGACCAGACATTAAGACATGGCTACTTACGGTTGTTTCACGCTTTGCAATCTGAGGCGGATGCGTTACAGGTAGAGTCTCGTTTGTATGATTTTATTCAAACCAGTTTGCGACTTGGAACAGGACAAAATATCGCAGCTAAACCTAGCGGTTCCTTGCGCAGAGTAAAGGAAAAACTGTTAGATGAAATCAATGGTTCGCATCAACTGGAGCAGCTTGCTCAGGAAGCAGAGATGAGCCGCTACCAATTACTTCGCGCATTCAAGCATCATTTTGGTTTGCCGCCTCACTCCTATTTATTAGATGAAAAGATCAAGCGGGCGAAAGTGATGTTGAAATCTGGGCAAGAGATTTCGCAGGTAGCGTATGAATTAGGTTTTTCTGATCAAGCCCATTTTCAGCGCCAGTTTAAGAAGCGGCTAGCGGTGACGCCTAAGTATTATCAATCACATTTTGTTGATTAAAAAAGGAAGCTGAAGCTTCCTTTTTGGTTGTGACAGGTATTGAATCGAATTACGCAGAGAGCTCTTGGACTGGCTCGTCATCACCAATAAACCCACCTGTTTGGTGATTCCATAGCTGAGCGTAAATGCCACCACTTTTCACCAGTTCTTGGTGGGTGCCTTGCTCGACTATTTCACCTTTATCCAGCACGATTAAACGATCCATGGCTGCAATGGTAGATAGGCGGTGCGCAATGGCAATAACCGTTTTACCTTCCATTAGCTCATTTAGGCTTTCTTGGATAGCGGCTTCGACTTCTGAATCGAGCGCTGAAGTCGCTTCATCAAGGATCAATAGCGGCGCGTCTTTCAGTAATACGCGAGAGATGGCGATACGTTGACGTTGGCCACCAGAAAGTTTCACACCTCGCTCACCAACCTGAGCATCGTAACCAAGGTTGCCAAATGGGTCGCTTAGGGTTTCGATAAACTCGTGGGCATGAGCTTGCTTGGTTGCACGGAGGAGATCCTCTTCGGTCGCATCTGGGTTACCGTAAAGGATGTTATCGCGAATTGAGCGGTGCAGCAGTGAGGTATCTTGGGTCACCATGCCAATCTCCGCACGCAGTGAATCTTGGGTAACATCAGATATCACTTGTCCATCAATCTTAATCTTGCCACTTTCAACATCATGGAAACGTAGCAGTAGGTTGACCAGTGTTGATTTACCTGCACCCGAGCGACCCACCAAACCGACTTTTTCACCTGGCTTAATGTTCAAGTTGAGGTTGCTAATAACGCCTTTGGTTTTATCGCCGTAGTGGAAGCTAACGTCATCAAACTCAATGCCACCTTGCTGAACGTTTAGTGCTTTTGCTCCTGGTTTATCTTCGATATCGATAGGTTTAGAGAGCGTCTTCATGCCATCAACGACGGTGCCCATGTTTTCAAACAGTGCTCCGACTTCCCACATGATCCACATTGACATACCGTTAATGCGCAGCGCCAACGCAATAGCAATCGCGATAGCGCCGACACTGATTGAGCCGTCCATCCATAAAAAGATAGAGAGTGCGCCGACAGAGAAGACCAGCAGGTAGTTGGTGATCTCGACTGCGACATCAAAGCCAGTCACTAAGCGCATTTGGCGGTAAACCGTATTAAGGAAACCGCGCATGCCTTTTTCAGCATATTCAGTTTCACGCTTACTGTGTGAGAACAGTTTTACCGTAGCGATGTTGGTGTAGCTATCGACAATACGGCCTGTCATCGTCGAGCGAGCATCAGCTTGCTCAGAGGCGACGTTTTTCAGTTTCGGTACAAAGTAGATTTGGATAGCGACATAACACATCAGCCAAATCAGCATTGGGATCATCAAACGCCAATCGGCTTGCGCCAACAGAACGATAATCGCAGTGAAATAGACAGAGACATAGACAAAGACGTCCATAGTCTTCATGACTGTTTCGCGCACTGCGAGTGAAGTTTGCATCACTTTGGTTGCAACACGTCCGGCAAAGTCATCCTGATAGAAGTTTAGACTTTGTTTTAGCAGGTAACGGTGCGCTAGCCAACGTATTGACATCGGGTAGTTACCGAGCAGAGTTTGGTGGACTAGCAATGAGTAGGTGACGACTAAAATGGGCATCACGACAAGCAATAGCACGCCGTAAAAGATAAGTTCACCTTTATTGTCTTGCCAGAAGGTTTCTGGATTACTGTTTGTTAGCCAATCAACGAGATTGCCCATCGCACCAAACAGAGAAACTTCGACGATAGCGACGATCGTTGCCATGATCGACATAATTATCAACGGGACTTCATAGCCACGGGTGTAATAGCGACAAAAAGCAAAGATCCCCTGTGGGGGCTGGCTAGGCTCTTCGTCAGGGAAAGGTGTTGTAAACCCTTCAAATTTCTTAAACATACATGTTTCCTAAACGCACAAATAACACAGAATGTGTCGATACGACGAGTGTGTTCGTCCATTAATTGGGAAGGCTTGTCAATGGTATACCTTTCGTAATTAAAATGTAACTAGTGGAATATTCTTAATTTTGCATATTATTCATTCATTTTGCTTAAACGGGGCTGGTGCCAATAAATATTGCTGAGTTTTGTTATTGATGCAGGTGTTATTGCTGTTTTAGGTATGGCTTTTAGTTTAACTTCAGTGATTCTTGATTTAACAATATGTCTACAATTGGCTTCATTGAGTGAGGAAATATGAGTTTGTCACGATGTTGAAACAGCAAACCCTACTAGAAAAAGAATTAGAAGTGGTACAAAACGCTAACTGCGTAGTAATGGTGCCACCAAAAGAATTTGCGTTTAACGCAGAAACAGCCAAAGACAATGAATTCCAGCATCAAGTTAATGATACTAACGAACATATTCGCCAAAATGCGATGCAAGAGTTTAGCGATATGGTTGATCAATTACGTCAAGCTGGAGTTCAGGTAGTTGTATTTGATTACCCTCTAGGTGACATTGAGACACCTGACGCGGTATTCCCGAACAACTGGTTTAGCACAACACCAAATGGTGAGTTATTCACTTTCCCGATGGCTTGTCGCAACCGTCAGCAAGAGGTCAAACCGTCAGCTCTGCGTGAAACTTTAGAGCTTGCTGGTCGTCAGGTGAATTCTCTGGACTCACTGACTTCTTATCTCGACATCAATGCACACCTAGAAAGTACAGGTGTGATGGTTATGGATCACCCTAACCGCACTATTTATGCTGCATTATCACAGCGTTGTGATCGCGAAGTATTGGAAGATTACGCAGAGCGTATCGGTTACAACCGTGTGGTTTCATTCCAGACTGCTCTGCCGTCAGGAAAGCCTATCTATCACACCAATGTGATGATGGCGATTGGTGAAAACTTCTGCGTAATTTGTGATGAAGTGATCCCAGAGTTTGAGCGCCGTTTTGTGATTAAATCGCTCGCGAAAGATAAGCAGGTGATTTCTATTTCGCTGGAACAGATGAATCAATTCTGTGGCAACATTCTTCAGCTAGAAACAGTCAATGGCGAGAAAGTGATTGCTATGTCGCAATCTGCTTACGATGCATTTTCACCGGCACAACGTGTTCAGCTATCTAGCCACGGGCGTTTGATGCCATTCAATGTACAGACGATTGAAAACATCGGTGGTGGTAGTGTGCGCTGTATGCTTGGAGAGGTCTTTTTACCAAGTCGCTCTCGCACTCTGTAATTCTTCCGCTCGGTAAGATTCTTAAAGCGCTTTATCCTTTTGGGGTGAAGCGCTTTTTCTTTTGCTACGTTCTTAGCCAGCTTAACTTCGCTTAATCTCCCTTCGTGTAATTCACTGCAGAATTTGAGTTTTATATGGGTTTTCGCAGCTTGTCGTTGATACAGCTTCGCATCATAAATACCCTGAGAAACTTATCTATGTCCTCTGCAAGCCGGTGGGATGAAGCGCTATTTGCGTCGACACCGAACAAATTATACAAGCATGCCCGCTGTCAGCCTATTCACGAGCTTGAAAGCGATATTAATGAGCTGCGGTTGGTGAGTGGCAATGAGCCGAAGCTCGCGAGTAACCCCATTAAACGCTACAAAGAGATTATTCTTGCGCAGTTAGAGGTCATCTACTTTCAAAGAACTCGGATGGATTAAACAACCATTGGGCACTACTGATAGTATTTTTCAAGGGATTGTGTGAGCCCATCAATGTCGATCGCAGTGATACCGGAGTTATCAACACTTTTCTCGACCAAACCTTCATTGATCAATTCGCGAATGATTCGTGTGTATGCCCGCTCTGTACACCCAAAGCGTTGTGCCTCTTGATACATATACACGTGACCTTGTGATTTCCCATTGTGAGAGTGGCGATCCACGATATCTTTGATGATGTTGTATTTGAGAGGATATAGAGAACGCTCAATGGCGATCTCCATGGTATTAAGGTAGATGTTCGACATTCGGTGATTCATCCAGAAGGCAATATGACCATCCAGAAGGAGCAACTCGGCAAACTTCTCTTTTGGAATCACAATTAAATCAACGTCAGCCGTTGCTACGACGCTAAATGGGCTCGGTCCATCAGAGAAAAATTCCATTTCACCGAAAAAGTTATCATTGTGTCGATAGTCACCTAAGCTGAGTGTTTTGCCATTTTCAGCAGTATGTAGGACCGAAAATTGTGCGCTGTCTGCCCAATAGACATCGTTGACTTCAGTATGTTGCTTGATGATGAAGTCGCCTTTTTGGAGGCGGATGGTTTTGTACTCATCACTTTTCACGAGCTGGCGGATTTTACTCAGCCCAATGTTTAGTATTTTATCTTTATCCATAGTGACTTATTTACAGCGTCTTGGCGATTTTTTCGCTCTACCGGACAATTGTCGTGTTGCTAACCTTAGCTGATCATATACCATGAGTTAAATCGTTATCAAAAACAAAAGATAAAGCGTGATTAAGATGATTGTTACTATAGTTATAGTGTGACCGCGCAAGTCGCTTTATCGAATAAAAAAGTGAAAGTTAGGACGTAAACAGATGAATTACTTTGATCTTCCAAAAATCGATCTTCATTGCCACCTAGATGGTAGCCTTCGCCCGCAAACAGTGATTGACTTAGCGGCTGAGCAAAAAATTGAACTACCAAGCCAAGATCCGGAAGTGATCAAAGAAATGATGGTTGCGCCGGAAACCTGTCCAAACCTACAAGAGTACCTAGACCGTTTTGCTCTGCCAATCCAAGTGATGCAAACCCGAGAAAGTCTTGAGCGTATTTCGTTTGAACTGTTTGAAGATGCAGCGAAAGAAAACGTCAAGTACCTTGAAGTTCGTTTTGGGCCACAACTGCATACACAGCAGGGTTTAACCTATTCAGACATCATCGATAGTGTCGTTAAGGGGATGAAACGTGCTGAAGCGCAGTACGATATCAAAGGTAACTACATTTTGTCGTTGGTAAAACTTCTGCCGATTGACTCTGTTAATGACATCATTGATGCGGGTGTCCCATTTGTAGGCAACGGTGTTGTCGCTTTTGACCTTGCAGGTGCTGAGCTGGATAACTTCGCTCATGATTATGTGGAGTACACTCAATACGCTCGTGAAAAAGGTTACCGCATTACGATTCATGCAGGTGAGCAAGGCTGTGGCCAAAATGTGTACGACGCAATTGAGCTACTCGGAGCAGAGCGTATTGGTCATGGTGTGGCAATTAAAGATCACGCCGAAGCTTACCAACGCGTTAAAGAGGATGTGGTAGGTCTAGAAGCTTGTCCGAGTAGCAATGTTCAGACTAAAGCGATCCCTGAGCTCAAAGCGCACCCTTTAAACGATTTCTACAAAGATGGTTTGGCTGTGACGATCAACACAGATAATCGAACGGTATCTAACACCACGATGACTGATGAAGTGAGAAAGGTCATGGATCAGTTTGAGCTTAGCGCGGAAGACTACAAGCATATTTACGCTGCAAGTGTTGAGCAAGCTTTTGCCTCTGATGAAGTGAAGAAACATTTAATGCAGTTTGTTTAATCGATATTGAACAAGCTTGCATGATAAAAAACCGCCCGATCAGTCGGGCGGTTTTTTTGTTTAGAACTTCATTTGGTAATTCAATGTGAAGGTACGGCCACGGCCACGGTAGTCGTAAGCTTCAGCAGCGTAGTGACGAGAGTACAAGATTTGTGCACGTTGTCCCCAAATCGTGGTGTAGTCTGCATTGAGTAGGTTTTGAATACCAAAGCCTAGGCTACCCACTGGAAGTTGGTAGCTACCCACGAGATCCAATGTGGTGTAACCTTCAAGTTTGTTGTCGGCATCGTCTTCATAGTCAAACATCGTTTGGCTTTGTAGTTTTGCGGCTAGGTTGTCATCGTACCAACCAAGCCACGCACTTGCTTTCGAGGTACTTGCGTTGCCCGCGCTCATCGCATCCCAATCATCATCGGTTTCAACTTCTGAAATCACATAATGACCTGAAGCACCCAGTTGTAGATTGCTTGTTAGCCAGTAAGTACCAAGGGCCTCAGCACCATAAACGCGTTGCTTGTCATCCAATTTTTCGATCAACAAGGTATCCTTGTTGTATTTGATGGTGCGGTCAGACTGAGAGTAGTACGCTGCAGTCTGTAGGCTGAATGCGTTTTGGTTAGTACGGAACCCGAGCTCAATACTGTTGGTTTTTACTCCCTCCATCTTCGAGGAATCGACATTAATGCTGTCTTGAAGAGCCCAGTGCCCATTCGCATCTGGTGCCGCCGCATATGTGCCTTGGCCATAGTACTTAGCCGGGTCCGCTAGGTCGAAGCCTTGCGAGAAGTTCGTCCAAATTTGAGAGGTATCGCTAATACTGTAGATGGCGCCTAGGTTCGCTAGGCCAATGTTGTAGCTTGTTTCACCACCCGGAACCGCATCCGCTGATGTTCCATTTCCAGCCGCGATTTTTTTCTGAATGCCATAAGCGACAAAATCGTCGATCTTGTTGTTCATGTATTGGTAGCGCAAACCACCTTGTAGTTGCCAAGCGTCTGAAATCGCCCAGTCTGCTTGAATGAAACTGGCGACCGAGCCTACCTCTACGCCAGGGTAACGGCCGACTTGGGCGTAGGTTTCATTAATCAGGTTTCCAGAGTTGTTCGCTGTATCAGGATCAAACAGTGCTTGGTTGCTGTCTAGCTTATCGCGGTAAGCATCGATGCCGTAAACAAGGTTAAAGTTACCAAGCTGCTTTGATAGTGCGGCTTTTAGGGTGATTACGTCAGTGATTTGTTGTGAAGCGCCTTGATAATAAGGCGTGTAAGTTTGGTCTTCTTTACGATAAGACGCTTCCGCGATCAGTTGGTGACCCAAGAAGGCTTCATGGTTGTACACCGCGCTAAGCATAATTCGCTCTGTGCCGTGCTGGCGATCTGACTCAAAGCCATCTCTTACGTCAATAAAGTTGCGACCCTCGATATACAAGCCATACGGTGAGTCTTGTTCGCTGTCATAGTACTGACCAAATAGGCTCAGGCTCTGTGTTTCAGTGAGGTTGATATTTGCGCTAGCCATAACATCAATTGTTTCATTGAATTGCATTGAACCTTGGGAAATATCTGGCGTGATGATGTCGCCATCAGCATCGAAGTAGCCTTGTGTTTTGGAATACACGATCGAGGTACGAGCTTGGATTTTCTCGTTTCCGCCAGCAATAGATTGAGCAAACTTATAATCCAGATCTTCGCTTGAATTGAAGCCACTTGAACCGCCGACTAAGGTTTCTAGTGCAACGCCATCTTCAGATCCTTTTTTGGTGATGATATTAATAACGCCACCCGACGCGCCAGCACCGTAAATGGACGTTGCACCAGATAGAACCTCAATACGATCAATGTTGAAAGGATCAATAGAGTCAAGGTGGCGACTAATTGGACGTGAAGATTGAAGAGATACGCCATCAATCATAACTAGCATTTTACGACCACGTAAGTTTTGGCCGTAGTTGGTACGAGCGCCACTGCTTACATCAAGTGAAGGAATCGCCGTCGCTAGGATCTCACCTAAGGTTTTGCCACCACGATACTCTTGTTCGACTTGCTCTGATTCGATGTACCAAACGGTACCTGGAATGTCGCTGATGGCTTTTGGCAAGCGACTCGATACTACCACCATTTCATCAAAGGTTGTGTACTCTTGGGCTTGTACTGCAACAGCCGAGGTGGTTGAAGCAATCGCTAGAGCGATGGTCGATAGTGGAAAACTTCCTTTTTTCAGTTTCATTTTTTTCTCTGTTATTTAATTAGATCGCCCGATCAAACGGTCTGTTTAGATCCATGGCTTTCATTGTTGCTACAAAAACGCCGCACTCTTACGCCCTTGTTAACGTAAGAGTGTTGGCAAATTGAGGTTATAACTGCGGTTAAGCGATGATCTTGGCTGTGGTGCTGTCCGGTGACAGCCACTCAATCATCCCTTGGCCTGAATCGGTATCGAACAAGGTTTGTCCAGCAAGTTGGTTGATGATCTGTGCGCTACGCCAAGCCATTAGGCTAAGTTGAGGTTCAGCTATTCCGTGGCTGTGCATTCCTGCGTTGACTGCAAAGATCTTATTTTTGGTTGCGCCTTCCCACTTGATCTCGAAGTTGGCGCTCAGCTGATAGCGGTTATCCTCATCAAGATCGAGTAATGGAAGAATCGAGTTCAAACAGCTTGGCGTGGGTGCGGAAAAACCGGTGGCAAGAATAATGACATCGGCGTTATGAAACTCTGTTTGCTGGCTCAATGCGTTGTTTGCAGAGAGCTCATAGCCATTGGTCACCTCTCGAAGGTCGGTCAATGTACGGTGCGGCAGCAAGCGGACCCATTTCTTTTCTTTTAGCACATCAAAGCGGTGGTAAAGCTCTTGGTAAATCATCAACAAGGCTTTTTGCGTGATGCCGTCCGAGGTAAGCTTTTGCTGAGTGATTTCTTGGCGTTTTACATTTGGCGATAAGTTAATGAAAGCTCCTACATAGTCAGGAGTGAAGAATTCATTAGTAAAGGCGGCCTCATCCAAAGGCTGGAAATTTGAACGGCGAGATAGCCAATCTAAAGAGCTCGGCTTGCCCCACTTGCCTTGTAGAACGTTGAGGAAGATATCTGCACCACTTTGACCACCACCGACGATCATGACGCGTTTATTGGTAAAATCTCGTTCGCGTAAGCCAATTTCAGCGGCATGGAACACTTTGTCACTGATGAATTTTTTACTGCATTCCGGGTACGAAGGTACTTTTCCTGTGCCGATGCATAAGTTAGCTGCCTGGTAGCTCCCTTGGTTTGTGTGTAGGGTGAAAGCACTGCCGTCATACTCTACTTGCTCAACTTTAGTAGAGAACTGAACATTCGGCATTTGGTGCGCAGCCCATGCTAAGTAATCGGAAAACTCGTGACGGCTAATGCAGTTGAGCTCTGCGGATAGGAATCGGTAGAACTTCTTGTTGCGTACTAGGTATGCAAGGAACGAGTAGCGGCTTTCAGGATCCACAGCGCTAACCAAGTCTTTTAAAAACATGGTTTGCATATTGGTGTTGTCGAGCAGCAGACCTGGGTGCCAGGCAAAGCTTTCCCTTCCTTCAAAGAAGGTTGCGTTGATGTGTGGTTGTGAGTTCAATAGCGCAGCAACGCTAAGGTTAAAGGGGCCAACTCCAATTCCTGCGAGGTCTAGCTTGACGTTGTTAGTGTGTTCCATTTGAACAATCCTTATTTTCTAGGCTTAAACGGTTATTAATATTTTTATAGTTATGTTGGTTGCTACTTCACTTGCGTGATGTATAGCGGGTTATCCAGCATGTCATCCATGTCTGGAAGCATTCGAGACGCACTTGAATCAGTGCTGTGTCTGAATTTGGCTAAGTTGAGTCCGATACGCAGAATGCGTGGTTTAAACAGATCGAACTTCTCAAAGCGGTGCTGGTATTCTGGGTTTGCGGACATATAGGCTTTGAGCCGATCGCCTAGTAAGCGGTAAAACTGTGATTCGCTGTATCCCAGTTTTGCGAGCAGTGGCGAGATAAACCTAAGAGTTGTCACAAAGTGCCCAGTTTGAAGATCATGAATGATCAGTGATTCTGCTAAGCGAACCGTCACTTCCTTCACTGGCTGAGGTAGATCGCTTTGCTCCGGATAATCTTGGTCGACGAGTCGCATGTCGCCTTGAAAGTCTTTGAGGAGAATTCGTTTCGGTTGGTGGTTCTCCATGACTAAAGTGACGTTTTGTCCATGGGCAATAAGTGACACACCATACTTACACAGTAGGTGGTAGTATGGGATAACGACGCTGTCGAAGAGCTTGCTTAACCATGTTTCTGTCGAGAGCCCGGAGAGTTCGATGTACTCAGCAATGAGAGGGTTACCTAAATTGTCAGACTCCATTAGCGCTGCCATTAAGATTGCGCTTTCGCCTTGGGTAAGCTTACTTGACGCGGATTCTCGCCAAATCACACCAAGCAGTTCGTGATAGCGATATGGCGCTTTGGTTAGCTGTGAGTAATCATATTGGTTGGTAAATGCAGCGGCTGGCTCTTGTAGTACTTGTGCTCCTTTATCCAATAGCAATGGATCGGTTTTAAACACCGAATCTATCCAGTCTGATGCACTCGGGCCGGCTAAGATATAGCGGCCAGGTATGCCTCGATAGCATGAGGTATTCATTACAGTAAGAGGCAGCTTGATATCGTAGTTTTCGGGTCGAGTAAGGTTACTTAAAGTACGCAGAGAAAGCTGTGGCAGGAACTTGTCACCAAATTGGCCAATAAACAAGACTTGCTTGAGGGCGACTTCGCGACTAAACAACAGTGACACCTTGTTGTCCCATTGCCAAGGATGAACGGGTAGATAGTGATAATCAGCAATATCGACATCGAACGATGCAACGACGCTGTCCATTTGATGGCGTTCACTGCTAGAGATAGAAGCGGATAGCAAGTCTGGCCAATCCACTTGGTCATTCGTGGCTAATTGTAAAATGTCACGGTGAACGGCGACCCAGTAGAGTTGGAGTGGTTGCTCCGATTCTGGAGCGTAGTCGCGCAGGTCATGCGTACCCCAACCTCGTCTACCTTTGTTGAACGCGAATTTCGGGTGTCCATCGAAATAGGTTTGCTGCTGTTCACAGCTAAGTAGCGCCAGATCTCGGGCTGTCATGGCTGCCTTACGTAGCATGGTTTTACAGTCGCCTAGCAGTGTAGCGTTGAGATCTTCAAGATGTTCAGCGAACGCATCATCGCTCATGTCGAGCAGTGGCTGTAGATCACGCATTAGCTGTGCAGCCGTCAGTTCACTTTGCTGTTCGTCAGTACTCTTACGCTCAATCGATTGAGGTTCAATACGCACCTGTCCCCAAATGTTGTTTTCACCCTGAAACGTGTAACAGACTCCTTTGTCTAATGTCAGTAGGAAACAATCATCGGTTTGTTCAAGCTTAAATGCTTGTTCATAGGCAAACTCGGAAATAATTTTTCCTATCAGGGCTCTATTTGCGAGAGGCCAATATTTTTGCAGAGCAAGCTGTTCCATTACCATTGCTCCTTAAAAAAAGAATCTCGTTGTAACATCAGCAGTGCGGAACGTTTGTGGGGGAAGTTGAATTCAAAACACTTCTGGTAACCCATTGGTAAGATCCGATTAAACAATCTCTCGTTATCTGCGCGGGGTTCAAGGACGATGCGTTGAGTCCTGTTGTCATCGATGAACAAGTAATGGCTGATCGCTCTCATCCAAGCATTGAAGAAAACGGGACCGCGGAAATTTTGCTCACCAACTAGCAAGTGGATACCTCGGTCAAAATCCTGAACGTCGTAATAAGGGCTGAGCCGATCTTCTGATACCCAGTACGCTTCAATGTAGCCAAATGGCTGGCCATTAAACTCGCCAATTAATGGCAGTATGTGTGGATCAGCTAGTCGCTCTTGGGCAAACTCTGTGAGTTTCTCTTCACTCCAAGCTTGTTCCCAAAAATGCGCGACTCTGGGATCGTTCATCCAGCGAGTGAACATCGGCATATCTTCATTTATGTTGAGCAAACGAAAGCTGATGTCTAAATCTGCATCGAGGTCGGTACGTCGATACACCTCTCCGGCGGGCTTTTCTGGTCTAAGTGGATGGTGGCGGTAACGACTGTCGGATTGAGTTTTCTGTAGAGGAAAGCTGGCCGAAGGTTTGTGCTTATGCCAGTGATAGCCCAACTGGTAAAAGGATTCACGAGTTAATTTTCCTGCAAACAGTGGCAAAGTGTTTTGTAAGTATTTTTCTATCGATGGATCGGCACATTGCAACTTGAAGGCTGAAATAGACTTCTCTAACGTGAGTAAGCGGTCAAGGTCTTCAATAAAAAGTTCACGGGTTGTCGAGCTTTCTATGTCGGTTGATTGCAATGTGACTTGGAGCTTAGGCTCGGGTTGAGATTCATAGATAAAGGTACGGAAATCAGACATGAGAAGGCTCCTTGACTTGGGTAAGCGGGTTGGTCAGGTCAAAATAGATCACGGCAGGATCGGGAATGGAATTCTCATTGAAATTTTGTAAGTAGCAGAAGAAGTTACCCTTACAACACAGAGCATCACTTTCTAAAACGTATCTCAGGCAAAGGTCATCTTTGACACCTGAGTCCAGTAGCGCCTGCAGCTGGTTTTTAAGGATTCGGACTAAGGCAAATTCTTCAATATCAATGCCAGAGGCGATG
This sequence comes from Vibrio sp., assembly GCF_984391705.1. Taxonomy (NCBI): domain Bacteria; kingdom Pseudomonadati; phylum Pseudomonadota; class Gammaproteobacteria; order Vibrionales; family Vibrionaceae; genus Vibrio; species Vibrio sp. The sequence continues at coordinate 200,080 of NZ_CFHWOM010000002.1, forward strand.
GCGGAAATAACATTGAAGGTAGAATTGATGATTAGGTAATAAGCGAAATAGCGTCTAACTTTGTCTTGATCCCAATAGTTCTCAAGGTTTTCTTTATCATTAGATAGGGTGTCACTGAAACGCTCGAATGCTAGGTCGGTGTAACCTGTTCCCTGGCAGTCTCGATAATACATACCAATAGGGAAGCCCGCTTTAAGCTGCATAACAATGTTTTGTTGGTGAGCCAGGAACACCACCCCTTGATTGGCTTGCATATCAAACAAAGAAACAACGGCATGTTGGCAATAAGCATCGAACCATTGCTGAGCCGCTAGTTGCTCAGGGATGTTTTTAACGCTCGCGTACTCTTTGATACGGTGGGCAACCAGCGAGAGGGAGCCGTAAGGGTTTTGCTGCGTGAGAGTGGCGAGAACCACGGCTTCTTCATCTGGCTTCTGGGCCAGTGGATTGTCTCTAAATGCCACAAGACTTTCGTCAATAATTTTGCCGTCGAGGTCAAGCAGACCAACAAATGCGGGTTCTTGCATCAACTGAAAACCTTGATGCTCGCCTAACTGCTTGTCGAGATCAGTTGCATGGAATAGATCATTGAGGCGAGTACCACGAATCACTTCTTTAAGTGACAGGTTACGAATAGAGTTGGTCAACTTGACGCTCAGAGAGAACTTAAGCATATAAGGCAATGTTGGTGCGTAAAGAGAGCGCGTAGAGGAGGTTGGGTACCACGTTGCTCCTAACTGGCCTAGCGAAGTGATCTCTCCCTGTTCAATGTACTGCTGAATGTGTTTACTTTCAGACATCACCTGCCACTGCCATGGGTGAACTGGCAATAACGCTTTGTCTTGAGCTTTTGCGCTTTTTAATGCAGAGACAAGTTCGGGGTCGTGTTCTACGAGTTGCTCCATCCTCTGTTCGAAGTTCGTGTCAGCTGAGCTGCCAAATTGAAGTCTGTGCTTATTTACAACAAGCCAGTGAAGGGAAAAGCTTCCGCCCATCTCTGGCGAGTAACGTTTGGCATCTTCTAGGGTAAATTGCTCACGGCTTTTAGGGGCTGGATGGAATGAGTGGCCGATTAATAAGCCTTGCTCTGCGGTCTTAAAGTCGAGAGCCTGTTCGAAAAGTTCAACTTGGTAGGGAGAATGCTCTACAGCTTGGTAGGTGTTGGCAATACTTTCTATGACGCGACTGATGAAAATCTCTTTTTGCTCTGGAGTTATCATGCCGACTAAGCCGGGGTCAGCGGCAATGAGCTCAATGAGTTCTTTGACTTCGATAACCCTCGAACCGTTTGGTTCGACTAACGTGGCTGGAAGTTGGTACTCATGGCTCCCTAACAAAGAGTAGTAGCGAAGAGGAACTTGTATTGTTCGCTGAGCTGTTAAAGGGATAGAGAGTGTTGGTTGATTGTCTTGATGCTGCACTTGAACGGATTGAGATTCACGTGCTAATGAGTTGAGGAAACAGGCAATAGGCGGTGCATTACCGATTATCTCTTTGGGCAATTTGCTTTCTAATGAAGCTGAGTTGAGCAGATCGTTTGTACGATTCATTATAGTTCTCGATTGTTATTAACAAAACTGACATGCGAATGCTAATTATTATCATTATTATGATCAACTTGTTTTTTATAAATAATCGATATTTTTAACAAACGAATTGAATATCAAACACTTTCATTTGATGGAGAATCGAGCAGAGGAAGTGAATAAGGCCGAATCCGGGGGCAGTCGGCCTAGTTTTTGTTATCGCCTCATGAGGTAGAGGAAATATCCGCCGCCGATAATGGAAGCCAGCAGGCCCGCAGGAAATTGCCAAGGAAACCAAAGCGTTCGACCTGCCCAATCTGCCGCGACCATGACTAAGGCACCAATAAGAGCTGCCGTGATCATTTGCGGTGTTGCCCGGTATTGGTGCATTGAGCGGGCCATATGAGGTGCCAGTAAGCCGATAAAGCTTAATGGACCAATAACGATAGTGCATAAAGTCGTATAGGCAGCGACAAGCAGCAAAAGAATCAAACGAACAGAGGTGCAATTGACACCGATTGCGCTTGCAGTCACTTCACCGAGCCCCAAAATTTCTATCCAGCGAGACACGGTTAAAGAGGCCATTCCAAGCAGTATAACGCCGACTAGAAGCAGCATGATGTCATCATGTGAGACTAAGTAGGTTGAACCTGACAACCAAGTAAGCAGCGCGCGAACATCGTCGTGCCCTGAACTCATTGCGATGCGTAAAAAGGCATCAAGTCCAGCGCTTAACGCTATGCCGGTTAATAAGGTCTGAGTCGGTGCGAATTGGTGTTTGCGACCCATTAGCCAAACGACTCCCGTTACCGAAAGAGCGCCGAGGGTACCAATGAGCATTTGTTGATCGCGAGTGACTGCTCCACCTATCATGGTGCCTAAGACCAACGCGAGCGCTGCTCCAGAGCTGATACCAAGGACTTCAGGGCTAGCCATTGGGTTATTGGAAATTCTTTGGATGATGGTCCCTGCAAACGCTAGTCCGACGCCGGCAAGGAGCGCAACAAATACTCTTGGTGCGCGAAGTTCTAACAAAGATTCGGTGAGATTAGCCGTCCAGCCAAATTGATTCCTACCAATATAAATTGCCAAAAATGCAGTAGTGAAGAGAAGCAACGCCAGTACGCTTGCAACTTTTACAAATGAAGCGTGTTGATAATATTGGGTGGTTTCTGAACGCGCTTTAAGATCACTTTGTAGCGAAGTCCTGCGCAATAACCATAATAAGAATGGAGCGCCGATTAATGCTGTCATTGCGCCTGTCGGTAACATCTCTCCGCCAACACCAGAGAACGGCTGAATAATGAGATCCACGATAAGCAGCATGACCGCGCCAATAACGCCGCTTGCTAGGATTTGTTCTGACAGCTTTCTAGCACCTAGCATACGTGCGATTGCGGGAGCTACGATACCAACAAAGCCGATCAACCCGACTTCACTGACTACTGCCGCAGTTATTAAAATGGCCAGAGATAAACAAGCCAGTTTGATTTGCTTGATATTGACACCAATTGACGTCGCCACAGTGTCACCAAATTGCAATGCGGCTAATGGCCTCTGGAGTAGGAGAAGTAACACTGTTGGAGTTAAGATGAGTGGCAGTAACGCCTGAACACTACTCCAATCATTTTGGTTTAAGGCCCCTGCTCCCCAAACGAATACGCTGGTTAGCTGCTGCTCATGTAGCATGACTAACATGGTATTGAGAGAGCCTAAAAACAGGCTGATTACCATACCGGCTAGCACCATATGTAAAGGTGCAAAACCTCTTGACGCACTGAGCACAAATACCAGAGCGGTAGCAAAACATCCACCAAAGAAAGCGGGGATAAAACCTGAAACGGCAAGCGAAGTCGGAATAAATAGAATGCCAAGTACCATACCGAGTTCGGCACCCGCAGCAACGCCGAGTGTAGTAGGGGAAGCAATAGGGTTGCGGAGCACAAACTGCATCACACATCCTGCAATTGCAAGAGCAAAACCGCACAATATTGCGACCACTAATCTGGGCAGATAGGTAAGATGAGTAATGAGGTGCTGGTAGTTGGTTGAGTCATAGTGCATGACCGTATCCCAAATCAGCGTTATGCCTTGTGAGTAAGGTGCAGAAAAGTTGATAAGAGCAACAATTGTGGCCAAAGTGGCTAGGATAAATAAAGGTACTCTAAATGAGTACCTTGCGGGTCTATTTATGCTGGTGGTGTTCATTACTGCTCGACTAACTGCTGAGTAATGTGATCACTAAAACGCTGGGCTGCGATTAAGCCGCCGAATGTCCAGATTGCAGGCAACTCGTAAACTGAATCGGTACGAGTAAACTCCATTGCTTGCCAAAGGGCGTTGCTCTCAAGTTGTTCACGCTCTGAGGCTTTTAGCGGTCCAAATAGCATCACGTTGGCTTTTTGATGCTCAGCTAGTTTTTCGGTTCCTGCGGTCGTAAAGCCCCAAACATTGGTCTCTTCATGCCAATCGTTTTTTAAGCCCATCCCTTCAATGGTCGCTTGAGCAAGTGAACCATCACTGTGAACGCGCAATGTTTTTTCATTTAGGAATCGAGCAAACAACAAGGGCTTTTGCGTTTGGCTGGCTGAGCGAATTTTTTCACCATTCTGCTTCAGCTTTAGGTCTGTTTCGGCGATGACTTGTTGTGCTTGCGCTTCTTTACCAAAAAGATCACCCAAAGCAATGGTGATATTTTTTGCAGACTCAATAGGTTGTTTGCTTTCGCTAAAGACAGTAAACACAACGACAGGTGCAATGTTTTGTAGCTGCTCATAGGCTGGAGCCATATGTTTACTGATTAGAATTACGTCAGGTTTTAGCTCCGTTAGCAGTTCTAGGTTTGGCTCGCGTCGCGAACCTACATCAATAATGTTTGGAGTGAGCTCAGGTTTAACTACCCAAGTGTTGTAGCCCTTTACATCGGCGATGCCTTGAGGCGCAATGCCAAGACTGAGTACGGTTTCGGTAAGGGCCCAATCAAGGGTTACAACCTTGTCGGGCTGTTTGTCGAATGTCGCAACGCCCATTTCGTGTTTAATTTCAATGGCATTCGCGTTTAAGGCCAGCAGCGCCGTAAGCGTTAAAAATATTTTTTTCACGACAGATCCTTTTGATTTTGAGTTAAGGGACATAGCTGATTGGTTGCCCCGTTGTTGGATGTGGGAATAAAGCCAGCTCCATTCCGTAAATCTTGAGTAGTGTTTCCGGTGTCATCATTGTGTCGGGGGCACCTGACGCGATGACATGACCTGAGTGTAAGGCGATGAGATGATCACTAAATTTGGCAGCCATGTTGACGTCGTGAAGCACCATAATGACGGTGAGCCCAATTGACTGATTAAGCTCTTTTATCAAAGCGAGCAACTCATATTGATGCGCTACATCTAATGCTGACGTTGGCTCATCAAGCAAAATGCATTGGCTTTGTTGAGCAAGCAGCATGGCTACCCAGGCACGTTGTCGTTCGCCGCCAGACAGAGTAGCTACAAATCGGCTTGAGAATGATTCTAAGCCAACTTTCTCTATTGCTTGGTCAATCAGTCGGTAGTCTTCTTGGTTATAACGACCAAATGCCCCTTTCCATGGATAGCGGCCAAAACCAACCAGCTCTCTGACTGTGACACCATCTGTCAATGGAGGGTGTTGAGGAAGGTAAGCGACATTATGAGCAAACTCTAAAGGAGACAACTGTGCAACTGGCTTTCCATCGAAGAGCACTGCACCGGATGACGCGGTATTTTGTCGACTGAGTAATTTCATCAAGGTCGATTTTCCGCAGCCGTTATGGCCGAGTAAAGTGGTGACTTTACCTGCTTCGAAAGAGAGAGATGTAGGAGACAGAATATTTCTATCGTCGATTTTGAACGATGCATCGACCAGCTGGAACATAGTGGATTACAAGTTGAGTTATTGTCTACAAGTCGCTAACCTTATCACAACTAAATCTTAATGATAATGATTTTCAAAATCATAATTAACAAATCCTGATGCCACGTTCACTATGAGCGTAGAATCAACCTCATATTCAAGAGTTTTTATATTATGTCAGTGGCGAAATCTTCACGAAGTCAGCTTGCAATTATCGGCTTAGTTGCTGCTTTGATGGGTATTGGACAAAATGGGTTGCTTGTTTCGTTGCCATTTTTGGTTGAGAAATCAGCATTCAACCTCTCTACCTGGTCAATACTGATAGCCGTTGGAAGTTTCTTGTTTCTACCCTCGGCACCATTTTGGGGACGCTTCAGTGATCGTCATGGGCCCAAAAAAGTGGTGTTACAAGCTTTAGTGGGCATGGCGGTTAGCTTTTCTTTACTGTGTTTTTTCGCGATGGTCAGTAGTGCCCACGAAGGAATGTTTATTGTTTCCTTAGCTGGCTTGGTTTTAGCTAGGGTGATCTACGGTTGTACAGTGTCAGGGATGGTTCCCGCCAGTCAGCACTGGGCGATCATTTTATGCGGTAAGGAGAATAGACTACAAGCGATTACTTCAGTCAGTATTGGACTGAGTGTTGGTAGGCTACTTGGTCCGCTGATTTCGGTTTTAACTTTGAAGGTATCACCTTTTGCGCCACTGATGGTTATGGTTGCATTACCCTCTGTGGCTTTGCTTGCCGCCGTATGGTTACCCGCACCTCATCGTGAGATTGACGATTCTAAACAGCCTGTATCCGCACCTTGGTTGCCAAAATTGAGTTTGGTGCCATTTTTAATCAGTGGTTTATTGTTATGTGCAGTCATTGCTTTACTGCAATACAGTTTCTCTCCATTGATCTATGCGGTAACTGAATGGTCAACGAGCCAAATCAGTGATGCTATTGGCATACTACTGACCATCAGTGCAGCGGCGACATTCCTGACACAAATAATGGTGATCAAGAAAAAGCGTCTTACACCCACGTTTATGTACCGATTTGGTGGGGTGGCGTTGATTATTGGCTTTACGCTATTTTTGTCGGAACACATGTGGATATTTGCAGCGGCCGCCGCTATTGTCGCTATTGGTGCAGCGTTACTAGTGCCAGCGTATACAACAATGGCAACCGAGCGCTTATCTGATACACCAGGCGCTGTCGCTGGATACATTTCCATGTCTCATACCATTGGCTATGGGGTTGCGTCTCTGCTAGCTTTTACCGCGACGCTATCTCCCCACTATCCAATATACTTGTCATTGCTCTTTTCATCCCTGGTTTGCGTGCTCGCTTTTCGGTCTCAAGCTGGTGGTATGCGCCTAGTTAAAAATCAAGGCTAGCGTTTATTATCAGGGTGTCGCGGGCAGTCATTACATAGCTCGCGACCGTCACATTTGTAAACAAGACAACAACTCGTCCGAACCAACTTCAGTGAGGAAGTGGCTTCATCAAGATGTAAGGTGTTTACCAGTTTTGTAGGTAAGTTGCATGCCTCTAGCCATTGGGAGGCTTGATGCTTGAGGTATTCATGACTTAGGTGTGGCGCAAATTGGCTTAACTTTACAATGCAGCCCAAAATACCATCCGCGATCAAGTGCTTAGTAAACCCAGGCCTAATACGAGTCCATAAGTTCATTTCTTGACGATAGTAATCAAACAGTTCAGTGAGGTCCTCCCCCGCAAGTTCAATAAGCTCATCGATAGTACCGTGCTGATGTGTCGTGTCGACAAACTGAAATCCGCTTACAAAGCTTGGCTGAATTTTCTGCGCGATTGACCTCAGATCAGGGATCCCCTGGCACGCGTAGACAGAGATAAAAGCGACGTAAATTGGCTGCCAGCAGAGCAAAGTCCAGGTGCGTGTTAACCAATATGCTGAACCTGCCTCTGGGTGAGATTTCTCTAAGCAAGCATATAGCTGTCTGATTTGCTCTGAGCAAGTGTGATCGATATGGATTAGGTGCTCGGAGGTGAGATTGTCAGGAAGGCTCGCAAGCTTCCCATCAAGATACGGGGTCACTTGTTTCGCATGCTTAAATAGATGCTCAAAGAATTGGTGGTCGCTCATTTTTACAGCAAATTATCATTTTGTTCGTGAAGCGCTAGCCTAGTTAAATTATGTTAACAATGCAATTGATTATCATTTGTGTGTTGATTGAGCGATTTGAAGAAAACCTAACGGTTAGACTCTTTGTACAAAAGATGAGCTTCGTGGGTAAATGATTAGTGTACTAACTATATTTTTGTAGATTGGTTACAATTTTCTAAATGGCGTTAAAAATTGGCAGTTTTTATCTTAGGTTTCTAGGTTTGTGTACTCTTGATGTCTTGAGTTCAAGTTATTGATTTTTAGATTTTTATTATTTTTTCTTCCTCTTTGTGTTGAATGGTGTGTTGCAACGCTGCTTTGATTGAAATTGGTTTGTTCTCCAATGAATTTTTGCGAAATTATCTGCTGAGTTTGATCGATTTATGGAAAATTAATTTGAGTACAAACTAAATTTAAGGCATTTTATATTTAACTAATCGTTCAATTAAAAATAACAAAGGGTTAAAAAATGCCGAAGGTGGGTATGCCTGAAATCAGAAAACCTCAGTTAGTCCAAGCTACGATGGCAGTGATTGACAGGGTAGGTTTGCATGCTGCAAGCATTTCGTTGATCAGCAAAGAAGCGGGGGTTTCTACTGGAATCATTAACCACTACTTTGGCGGGAAACAAGGTTTGCTCGAGGAGACAATGCGAGAGATTTTGCGCCAGCTATCTTCAACAATAACCTCACGTTTGAGTCAGATCCCTAGAGGCAACCACCTTGAACGAATCAATGCGATCATTGATGGCAACTTTGTTGGTTTCCAAGCTGAAAACAAGGTTGCTAAGACTTGGCTCGCGTTCTGGTCTTATTCAATGCATGACGCTCAGCTAAAACGACTCCAATCCGTTAATGAAAGACGCTTGCTTTCACATCTAACCATCGAGCTGAAAGGGCTTTTCGCTCCTGAGCAAGCGGAGGTGATCGCCTTCGGTATTGCTTCCCTAATTGATGGTATCTGGCTACGCGGAACGCTCAATCCATCGGGAATTGATGCCATCAAAGCACGCTATATCATTAACGACTATCTCGATAAACAGCTCACATTCTATTCTAAAAAATAACTATTAAGTCAGATTCTCATATGGAAACGAAATCACTTTTTATTGATGGAAAAACATGCTCGGCCACCTCTGGTGAGCGTTTTACTACTTATAACCCAGCAACAGGGGAAGCGCTGGCTTTGATTGATCAAGCTAGCCAAAAGGACGTTGATTTAGCTATCGAGTCTGCAAAACGTGGATTTGCGATTTGGTCAAAAATGAGTGCTACTGAGCGGAGCCGTATATTGCTCAAAGCCGTGGCGATACTCCGTGAACGTAATGATGAACTCGCTGAGCTTGAAGTTCAGGATACGGGTAAACCTTTACAAGAAGCGATTGACGTCGATGTCGCTTCGGGTGCCGATGTTATCGAATACTTTGCGGGGTTAGCGCCTGCAATGCAAGGTGAGCAACAGCCGCTTAGTGAATCTCAGTTTTTCTACACTCGCCGTGAGCCGCTTGGCGTTTGCGCGGGGATTGGTGCATGGAACTATCCTATTCAAATCGCAATGTGGAAATCAGCACCAGCGCTCGCGGCAGGCAATTCGATGGTTTTCAAACCGTCAGAAGAAACGCCATTAACAGCGATTAAACTGGCTGAAATTTTCACTGAAGCTGGTGTGCCTGATGGCGTATTTAATGTCGTTCAAGGTGATCACAGAGTCGGGCAAATGCTCACTGCGCATCCAGAGATCGCAAAAGTCTCTTTCACTGGTGAATCTGGTACAGGCAAAAAAGTGATGGCAGACAGCGCTAGCTCACTCAAGCAAGTGACGATGGAGCTTGGCGGTAAGTCACCGATGATTATCTTTGAAGATACTAAGTTAGACGATGCTGTTTCTGCCGCAATGGTAGCTAACTTTTACACTCAGGGCGAAGTGTGTACCAACGGAACTCGCGTCTTTGTGCATGAGTCGATTTATCCGCAGTTTATTTCCCAGCTGAAAGAGAGAACAGAGAAGCTTGTCGTTGGTGATCCTCGTGAGATGACGACTCAAGTTGGCGCGTTGATCTCTAAGCAACACATGGAAAAAGTTCTTGGGGCGATTGAGTTAGCGAAACAAAGCGGCGCCGAGTTACTCACCGGGGGTTATCAGGTGACTGATGGCGATCTCAAGCATGGCAATTTTGTTGTACCTACCATTTTCACTCAGTGTACAGATGATATGCCACATGTTCAGCAAGAGATCTTCGGCCCTGTCATGTCAGTAATGACGTTCAAAGATGAGGCTGAGGTGATTCAGCGTGCAAATGATACTGACTATGGTCTCGCTGCGGGTGTCTTTACTCAAAATTTAGCAAGAGCTCATCGCGTGATACACCAAATGGAAGCGGGGATTTGTTGGGTGAATACATGGGGAGACTCTCCAGCAGAGATGCCGGTCGGAGGCTACAAATTATCAGGCATTGGCCGCGAGAATGGCGTTGAAACTCTGCGTCATTACACTCAGACCAAGAGCATTCTTATTGAGTTAGGCGACTACGCCAGCCCTTACGCATAAGCCCAGTCACGGAGAAATAACATGGAACAACGCTACGATTATATTGTCGTCGGCGCGGGCTCTGCTGGCTGTGTGCTGGCTGACCGTTTAAGTGCGAGTGGAGAACATCAAGTTTTATTGCTTGAGGCTGGAGGTACAGATAAGAGCATTTTCATTCAAATGCCTACCGCGCTTTCGTATCCAATGAATAGCGAACGTTACGCGTGGCAGTTTGAAAGCGAAGCGGAAAAAGGACTCGATGGACGTAAATTGCACTGTCCGCGAGGTAAAGTGTTGGGAGGAAGCTCGTCCATCAACGGAATGGTGTATGTTCGTGGCCATGCTTGCGATTTTGATGAGTGGGAGGAGAAAGGCGCGAAAGGTTGGAACTATGCGGCTTGCCTACCTTATTTCCGTCGTGCTGAGTCTTGGTCTGGTGGAGAAGATGAATATCGCGGTGGAGCGGGACCTGTCGGTACTTGTAATGGTAACGATATGGCGCTTAACCCTTTATACCAAGCTTTTATCGAAGCTGGTAAGGAAGCGGGATACCCAGAAACCAAAGATTACAATGGTTATCAGCAAGAGGGTTTTGGCCCGATGCACATGACAGTCGACAAGGGTGTTCGCGCTTCGACGTCTAACGCTTACTTAAGGCGTGCATTAAAACGACCTAACTTGACGCTTCTTAAAGGCGTCGTTGTTCGTAAAGTCTTGCTTGAAGGGAAAAAAGCCGTTGGGATTGAGCTTCAGAAGTCAGACAAGGTGACACAGTACTTTGCCAATAAGGAAGTGATTTCAAGTGCGGGTTCGATTGGCTCTCCCCAGTTACTGCAACTTTCTGGTATCGGACCCAAAGAGGTCTTGAGTAAGGCCAATGTTGAACTGAAACATGAATTACCAGGTGTAGGTGAGAACCTTCAAGATCACTTAGAGATCTACTTTCAATACCATTGCAAGCAGCCTATTACACTAAACAGTAAGTTAGATTTGGTGAGTAAAGGACTGATTGGTGCAGAGTGGATTCTCACTCGCAAAGGGTTAGGGGCAACGAACCACTTTGAATCATGTGCATTTATACGCTCACGTGAAGGGTTGAAATGGCCCAATATTCAATACCATTTCCTTCCTGCAGCGATGCGCTATGACGGTCGAGCTGCCTTTGATGGCCATGGTTTCCAGGTTCATGTTGGACCAAATAAGCCAGAGAGCCGTGGTCAGGTTGCGATTACTTCTTCTGACCCGCTGAGTAAGCCTTTGATTGAATTTAACTACATTTCGACTGAGCAAGACCGCCAAGACTGGCGCGATTGTATTCGTTTGACACGAGAAATCTTAATGCAGCCGGCGATGGATTCATTTCGCGGTGAAGAAATTCAACCAGGTATGGATGTGACCAGCGATGAAGCGATTGATTTCTGGGTCAAACAGAATGTTGAAAGTGCCTACCATCCATCCTGTAGCTGCAAAATGGGCAGTGATGAAGACGAATACGCTGTGCTAGATGAGCAGTGTCGAGTCAGAGGTATCAGCGGTCTGCGTGTCGTTGATTCTTCGATATTTCCAACAATACCTAATGGCAACTTGAACGCTCCAACCATAATGGTCGCAGAACGCGCGGCAGATATGATTTTAGGTCACGCTCTTCTTGCTCAACAAGATGCGCCCGTCTGGATAGCGCCTGAATGGCAAAACAATCAACGAACCGGCTCTCCTACAAGAGAATTGGATTAACTCTTATAAAGTCAGTAACTATTACAAGGAAAACACTATGTCTGTAATGACAAAAACACTTTCAACCATGGCATTAAGTACGCTCGCGTTTAATGCCTACGCAAACCAATGTGAAACGGTACGTTTTGCTGACGTAGGTTGGACGGATATTACCGCGACTACGGCTGTCACTTCTGAGCTACTGAAAGGCTTGGGCTATACAACGAAAACTGATCTGCTCTCCGTGCCAGTGACCTACTCTTCGATGGCGAACGGTGATATCGATATCTTCCTTGGAAACTGGATGCCAACTATGGAGGGAGATATCGCTAAATACCGTGAAGCCGGCACAGTAGAAACGGTACGCGCGAACCTTGAGGGCGCAAAGTATACCTTAGCGGTACCAAAATACGTTTATGACGCTGGTGTGAAAAGCTTTGCTGACCTTGCGGCGCATGCGGATAAGTTCCGTGACCGCATTTATGGTATTGAACCTGGCAATGATGGTAACCGTTTAATCCAGTCGATGATCGACACTAACGCATTTGGCCTTAAAGAGTTTAGCTTAGTGGAATCAAGTGAAGCAGGCATGGTGTCGCAGGTAACGCGAGCGGTCCGTCGTGATCAATGGATCGTCTATTTAGGTTGGGCTCCGCATCCAATGAACAGCAATGTTGAGATGGAATACCTAGCTGGTGGGGATGACTACTTTGGCCCAAATTACGGTGGCGCTAATGTCTACACTAACGTACGAGAAAACTATCTAACAGAGTGTCAGAACGTAGGTAAGTTGCTTAAAAATCTGGAGTTTAGTTTAGAGATGGAAAACCAACTAATGGAGGCCATCTTAAACCAAAATGTCAAACCTGCTAAAGCGGCTCAGCAGTGGTTAAAAGCGAACCCTGAGCAAGTAGAAGCTTGGCTAAATGGTGTTAAAACACTGAAAGGTGGTGACGCCAATTCAGCGGTTCAAAACTATATTGGCTCGAAGGCTTAATTTGGCAAGGGTGGGCGATTGTTCCCACCCAAACCTAAACAGCATAACAAAGTATAAGTAACGCATAGGTTGTATTGTGAATTTTATTACCGACAACAAAATCCCACTGGGTCAATGGATGGAAGCTGGTGTTGATTGGTTGACTGATAACGCTGCTGGTTTATTTGATGCGATCTCGATCTTTCTCGAAACCATCATTCTTTTTGTTGTAGATATTTTTAAATGGATGCCGCCAGCGATGCCGATTCTAATGACAGCGGCGATTGCTTGGTACCTTCACCGAAGCGTACCACTGGTGTTGTTTGTAGTTGGTGCCCTTTTGACCATTTTAAACCTTGGCTATTGGCAAGAAATGCTAGAAACCTTTGTTTTGGTTTTTGCCGCGACAACGATTTCTGTATTAATTGGCGTGCCTGTCGGCATTATGGCTGCACATCGACCTTGGCTTTATACACTGCTCAGACCCATCCTTGATTTAATGCAGACGGTTCCTACATTTGTTTACCTTATTCCGACTCTGGTTTTATTTGGCCTCGGCATTGTACCTGGTTTGATTTCAACCATCATATTTGCCATCGCAGCGCCAATTCGACTCACTTATTTAGGCATCACAAAAGTGCCTGAAGAGCTAGTCGAAGCGGGTAAGGCATTTGGTGCTACCCGAATGAAACTCTTGTTCAAAGTGGAATTACCAGCGGCAATGCCATCGATTATGGCAGGGGTAACACAGTGCATCATGCTTTCACTTTCGATGGTGGTGATTGCGGCACTTGTTGGGGCGGATGGCCTAGGCAAGCCAGTGGTACGAGCCCTGAACACCGTTAATATCTCGCAAGGTTTTGAAGCTGGTCTGGCGATTGTGTTGGTTGCCATCATTTTGGATCGTTTGTGTAAATCACCAAATCAGAAGGAAGCTTAATCATGGAAGCAATTACGATTACTGACCTTGATGTCGTATTTGGCGATAAGCCGCAATTGGCTTTGCAAAGCTTAGACCAAGGAAAAACACGCCAAGAGATCATAGATGAAACAGGGCAAGTCGTTGGCGTTGATAAAGTGTCCATGAGTGTAAAGGAAGGTGAGATTTGCGTTTTAATGGGGCTGTCTGGTTCGGGAAAATCGAGCTTACTTAGAGCGGTGAATGGCCTAAATACGATTTCTCGTGGAAAGCTAGAGCTAAAAGATGGAAGTACGCAAGTGGACTTAGCGACCTGTGATGAAGACACCCTTCGTCACCTGAGAACGCACCGAGTATCCATGGTGTTTCAAAAGTTTGCCTTAATGCCATGGTTGACCGTTTTAGATAACGTCGCGTTTGGTCTTGAATTACAAGGTATGAGCAAAATTGAGCGGCGTGAGAAAGCACGCAAACAGCTAGAGATGGTTGATTTAGCTGAGTGGGAAGACAAATATCCCCATGAGCTTTCTGGTGGTATGCAGCAGCGTGTCGGACTTGCGAGAGCCTTCGCTATGGATACGGACATCTTACTGATGGATGAACCGTTCTCTGCGCTTGATCCTTTGATTAGAGCGCAGTTACAAGATGAGTTATTAGTACTCCAAGAAAAGCTAAATAAAACAATTTTGTTTGTCAGTCACGATCTCGATGAAGCGCTTAAAATTGGCAACAACATTGCCATAATGGAGTCTGGACGCTTGATTCAACACGGTAAGCCAGAAGAGATCATCCTAACACCAGAAAATGATTATGTGCGTGATTTTGTTGCCCATACTAACCCACTGAATGTGCTAAAGGGTCGATCTTTGATGCTGCCAGTCAGTGAACTGAAGAGTAAAAACTCGCAGCTGCAAGTATGCTCATCGCAGCCAATTTGGGTTGAGCAGAATCAACAAGAGTTAAACTTAGTCAAAGAGAATGCTTCATTGAAATTGATGCATTGGGAAGCTGGAGCCAGCCAAATTGATGAGGTTGATAGATCGACAGTTATTGTGACCAGCCCAGATATAGGAATGCGTGAGGCCATTGAGCTTAAACAACGTAGCGGTCAGCCCATTTTGTTAGTTGAAGGTGGTGTTTTGGTTGGTGTACTTAATGACAGTGAGTTCTATGATGCGCTGCTTGGGAACTATAACGCCGCTGCCTAATCGAAACCGAATATGATTAAAAAAGGCGACACCATTGTGTCGCCTTTTCTGTTGTCTGAGAGTTAGATATCTCTATTCTCAGCAAATTTCTCTAAACCAAGTACCAGTGCAATAGCACACAGCATCATAACAATGGCTATACCTAGTTGCGCTGGCTGAGATGTCACTGCTTCAAAGTCAAACGGTGATAGGTTTTGTTCAATCAAAGGCACTTGCTCACCTTTTGAATTGGTGCGCCAAGTTAGAGTCTCTTTCCATGGCCAAATTTTTGGTAACGTGCCAATCATTAATCCCGTTAAGAATACTAAGGTAAAGTCACGGAAGCGCTTCAATAGCCACGACAGTACGTGTGAAAAGCTTAGCAAGCCAAGCACACAGCCACTCATGAATAGAGCAATGACCACCAAGTCAAATGACTTAACAGCGCCAAGCACAGGAGTGTACATACCAATCAATAGCAGGATAAAGCTACCTGAAATCCCTGGAAGGATCATCGCACAGATCGCGATGGCACCCGCGATAACGATATTGACATTGGTTGGATCCATTTGTAGCGGCTGTAGCACGGTAATGCTGTAAGCAAAGGCAATACCAAGCAGTAAGAACACTAAGCGGCTCATTGAACGCTGCTCAATTTGCTTCAAGATGTGGAAGACTGACACTAAGATCAAACCAAAGAAGAATGACCAAATAGGTACTGGATGAGCAACCAAAAGCCAAGAAATGAGTTTTGCCAAAGTAGCAATACTGGTTAATACACCACCAAAAAGGGCAATTAGGAAGAAGCCGTTGATATGATCAAAGGCTGCTTTAAAGCCATCGCGTTTCCAAATCCCCAAAACCTTTGGGTTAATACGGCGAATGCTTTCTAGCAAAGTGTCATAAATACCCGTGATAAACGCGATTGTGCCGCCTGATACACCTGGTACCACATCAGCTGCGCCCATCGCCATGCCTTTCAGAAATGTTGAAAAATAGTTCATGCTACTCAGTTAATAAATTTAGGTGGAAGGAAGTATATCTACTCTCGCTATAAAAAAGTATGAAAAAATAAACTGATAGAACTGTTTATAAGAATCTCGTTTAATATCAGATTGCAATGTTTTGCATTTTGCAATTTTCATATTGCATTATGGTAATAAAAAACCGGATAAAAATGCGGCTTATTCATCAAATATCGCCGTTTTAAAGTTGGCACGCATTCTGCATTATTTATATCGACCCTTTTTAAGCCGAGGGTCACCTAGCCAACTGACGTTGTTAGTGAATGTAATTTGTTCACACAATATATAAGCCAATCGCCCTTCTTGCGATTGGCTATTTTTTTGCCTCAAATTCGTAAAATTACTAAATATGTCATAGTTTTGCGACGACTTATGACATCCATCTTTACACTGGCTTCATAAGCGTTTTTTCAGTCTATACTCGACAAATTGCTCCATTTTTATTAATAATGTCGGCTTTCTTTTCGCAACCCTATCAATTTTGTAAGGGTTTTACTGTTGAAATAGAGTGGAATCACCACTGTTTAGAGGAAGTTTTTCAATAGAGAAATGTGATTAATCGCGTTTAAGTTTGCTGCCGCGAGGCGACGATTCAAAAGCTTAAGCGTTGAGCCAAAGGGCTCTTAACTCGTTAGGGAAGATGAGTGACACACAATAAAGAGGTTATATGAATCAGATAATTTCAATTGGACCACTAGAATCTTTCTTAATCGCCATCAGCGTTCTGTTCTTAGGTCACTTTGTAAATTCCAAGCTACCAGTATTGAAGAAGTTCAACATTCCTGAGCCGATTGTCGGCGGTTTGATTGTAGCCGTCGTGATTACTTTCATGCATTTTAACGGCGTTGATCTTCAGTTTTCTCTGCCGCTACAGAACACCTTTATGCTGATGTTCTTTAGCACAGTCGGCCTTGCTGCTAACTACACCCAATTAATGAAAGGTGGCGCGAAAGTGTTTGTCTTTCTTGCCGTGGCATCCTTTTACATCATTATCCAAAATGGTGTTGGTGTATCTTTGGCGACCGCACTGGGTCTAGACCCATTGATGGGGTTGATTGCAGGTTCCATCACCTTGTCTGGTGGCCATGGTACTGGGGCGGCGTGGTCTCAGACTTTTTCTGAAAGTTACGGTATCAGTAATACGCTTGAAATCGCGATGGCGTCTGCCACATTTGGCTTGATTATCGGCGGTATCATTGGCAGCCCAGTTGCGCAAAAGCTGATTGATAAACACGGTATTGAATCAGAGTATGGGCGTGGTACTCAGACACACGAGAAGTTTCCAGAATTGGTGACATACAATGAGTATGAGGAAGATAAAGTCACAGCCAAGAAAGTGATTGAAGTTCTATTTATTCTTCTCATTTGTGTGACTGGTGCAAAATACCTCGAACAATGGGTGAGCAGTTTTAACATCAGCTGGTTGATGATCCCTGACTTTGTCTATGCGCTGTTTATCGGTGTGTTTATCACTAATGTATTAGAAGTTACCAAAGTTCATAAGGTTGACGCAGAAACTGTCGATATCTTAGGGACTGTGTCATTGTCACTTTTCTTAGCGATGGCACTTATGAGTTTGAAATTGTGGAATATTTTTGATCTCGCGGTTCCATTCTTGATCATCTTAGCTGTCCAGTCTCTGGTACTGGGTCTCTTTGCTTATTTTGTGACATTTAAAGTAATGGGTTCTAACTATGATGCCGCGGTTATTTCAGGCGGCCATTGCGGCTTTGGTCTAGGTGCTACGCCGACGGCTGTGATGAATATGGGCTCGCTGGTGAACAAGTTTGGTCCATCACCTCAAGCATTTATGGTAGTGCCAATCGTAGGTGCTTTTTTCATCGATATTGTTAACCTGATTATTCTACAAGGCTACATTTCGTTTATCGGTTAGCAGTGATTCGTTTAAGACAACGCCCCGCACATGACGGGGCGTTTTTGTATCAATTGGCTCGTAACGCGAGCTTGGTTCCATCAAACTTAAGGTGGGCAAGCAAGGTCTTCGCATTGTTCTTGCCGAGTTCATTAAATTGAACCCCATAGCGTGCATAATGCATTGATCGCTGTAGATTACAGATTGTGCCAAACAAGGGCTCAAACTGGATCTGTTTACCGTTGCGAACTTGAACAATCAATGAAACCTCATCACCGACTTGAAAAGGTCGGCTAAGCGGAGGTGCAAAGAAACGACAACCACTCTTAGATAAATCTCTGATCTCACAATCTAGACTTCTGTTTTCATTTTTTGCTTTTGCCTCAAGGTTAACGTCAAAACGAGGTTCTTTTCGTAATTGAGAGACTTGCATGTCTTGCGGCACCGACATCATCACCATTGGCATCGGTTCTTTAAGGATATGTTGGAGCTGACTTCTGAAGTGAATGATAGCGCCTTCACCTCGTGGTGAAATTGCTCTTACGGTTGACCAGAAACCTTCTTGGAAGTAGTAATCAAGATCTTCATCGGAAACTTTTGGTAACTCAGCCAGAATCATTCTGTCTGAATGTGTGCCGATAAATGCAGTTTTACAACGAAACGTTCTTCCTACTGGGGTAGTGATGCTCATTGTAAACTCTCCGCCATGCTCAATCATGGCCAGTGCATCAACACTATTGAGTGTTACCACATTTCTTTGCTTATTGTATGGACTTGAAGTGTGATCCTTCGTAGCGACTGCCTGAGTGCTCATCTAGCCTCCGTTGAGCCTGCATGCTATGTTTGCTGCAGGTTATAGTTATTTCCACGTCTAAATGCTCAGACTGACATAAATTCTATTTATGCACGGGCGTTTGTTCAAATGCCAATGTAATGATTTATTTGAGCTATGTATCAATTTTAGGAGTTTACTATGAATCATGTCGTGCTTTTTGAGCCCGAATTGCAGCAATTTCGCGTATTTTTGGCGTCAGACCAATACGCGACGATAAAATACTCAGTAGAAAATGATGTCTATTCTATTGTTTCTACTCGAGTGCCAGATGCGCTCCAAGGTCAAGGTTACGGGAAAGTTATGATGGAAGCCTTACTACCCGAGCTGGAAAAAATGGGGGTAAAAATCGTTCCTGTGTGTAGTTATGTGGTGCACTACTTGGATCGTCATCCAGAATGGGAACATCTGAAAGCGTAATGGATAACTATAACTATCTGCCAATTGTCGCAAGACTTGGATACCAGACAATTCACAGTAAGCAAGTTCTTCAAACCTTATGGGGAGGCTATGGGGAGCTGGTACGCTTGTGGGTCGATTCCACGAGTATTGTGATAAAACATGTCCTGCTGCCAAAACCAGAACATCACCCTCGTGGCTGGAATACTGAGCTCTCTCATCAACGCAAACTTCGGTCTTATCAAGTTGAGCTTAGTTTCTACCAAGCATTCGCTAATGAATGCAGTACGGATTGTAAAGTGCCTCGGACATTATTGGTTGAGCATAGCGCGGATGAATTACTGCTCGTCATGGAGGATTTACATCAGCTCGGCTTCACCAAAGTGCTCCAGCAAGCTGAAAAGCATCAGCTTAGTGCTTGCCTTCACTGGTTCGCACATTTTCACGCTCAACATATTGAGAATCCCGGTGTTGGCTTGTGGGAGAGTGGTACCTACTGGCACCTAGAAACGCGTCCAGATGAATTAGCGGCGTTATCTGACCACTCCCTCAAACAAGCTGCTCAGATAATTGATGAAACGTTAAAATCAGCGCCGTACCAAACGCTGGTTCATGGCGATGGAAAGTTGGCGAATTTCTGTTTTGAAAAGTCAGGCAATAGGGCTGCTGCGGTTGATTTTCAATATGTAGGCAAGGGTTGCGCGATGAAAGACGTGGCTTTGTTTATGAGTAGTGCCGTGGCTCCTGAGCACTGCGCAGAGATGGAAGCTTGGATTCTAGATGAATATTTTTCACACCTTAGAGATGCGTTAAGTATCCACCAACCTAAGTTGGAAGCGCTAGATGTAGAACAAGCGTGGCGACCGCTGTTTTCGATTGCATGGGCAGACTTTCAACGTTTTGTGAAAGGTTGGAGCCCAGAACATTGGAAGATTAATTCGTATACTGAGTCGCTGAAGGAACGTGCGCTTAGCGAATTAGCTCGTTAATAATCCAACCTAAATGATCAAACATTTAGGTTGGAGCTATTTGGTTACAGCTTTACGCGAGCCATGGAGTAGGTGTTGATATACTCTCCATCGCGAAATGAAGCCGCTTTACATTCCCCTTCAATTTCGAAGCCAAATTTTTTGTAGCACGCTATGGCTTTTTCATTATCAGTGTTCACTTCTAGGTGAATGCGTTTTATTTGTAGCCAGTTGTCGGCAAGATCGATGACTGTTTCGATAAGCTTACTGCCGATACCGAGGCCGTGATAATCATCGTGGACCCCTAGACCAAAACTGGCACAGTGACTGGTTCTTGGTCGCTGAGAATGCTCGAAGCCAATATTTCCGACTACTTTCCCATCAACTTCTGCGACAAAACTATAGATACCAGTAGGCATGTTTGCCAGTCGTTGGGTCCACATGGTCACTGATGGTTTAGGCAGCTGCAGGGTCTCGCGTTGAGCACGTGGCTGAGAATAAATTTCTGATAATGCTGCTGCATCACTGACTTGCGTCGGACGTATGATGATTTCCATAGTTAACTCTCTCGACTGGTGAAACATTACCCAACCATAAAGGGAAATTGTCAATTGTTAAAGCTTTGTTTTTAATTATATTTAGAATGATATATTGTCTTTTTGGAATGCTAAAAGCTTTTGATAGATTTCTTGATAGTATCTGTATGTTAATCGCAATAAAAAAGGGAGCTAAGCTCCCTTTTAATCATACGAAATCCAAAAACTATTTTGTTTTTCTTTGTTGTTCTTTACGCGCCAGTTTTTCCTGCCTACGTTGGGCGATTACTTGATCTGCTTCTCCGCCAACGTGAACTTCGCCACGTGCATTGGCAAGCTGAACTTGTCTTTCGCGCTCGCGGAAACGCGCTTTCTGTTCTTCAGTGTGCTTGTCGATACATTTAGGGCAGCTCACGCCTTTTTCGAATGCGTCTGACTCCATATCTTGCGCTGTGATAGGCAGACGACACGCGTTGCACATCTCGTAGTCACTTTTCTCTAGCTGATGATTAACAGCGACACGTCCGTCAAATACGTAGCAATCACCTTCCCACATGCTTTCTTCTTCAGGCACTTCTTCAAGATACTTAAGAATACCGCCTTCGAGGTGATAGACCTCATCAAAGCCTTGCTCTTTCATGTAGGCCGTTGATTTTTCACAGCGGATACCGCCCGTGCAAAACATGGCCACTTTCTTGTGTTTGGTTGGATCCATGTTTTCTGCAACGTATTCAGGAAATTCGCGGAAGGTTTCAGTTTTTGGGTTAACCGCGTTTTTGAACGTTCCAATTTCAATTTCGTAATCGTTTCGAGTGTCTACAACAAACACTTCCGGATCAGAGATAAGATCATTCCACTCGTTTGGTTTAACGTAAGTGCCCACTACGTGGCGAGGATCAATGCCTTCAACTCCTAGTGTAACAATCTCTTTCTTGAGCTTAACTTTAGTACGGTTGAAGGGTTGGTTAGCCTCATAAGACTCTTTGTAAACCGTATCCGCGAGGCGCTCGTCGTTTTTAAGCCACGTCAGCAAGGTATCGATACCTTCGCGAGTGGAAGCAACGGTGCCGTTGATCCCTTCGTTCGCCAGTAGCAAAGTACCGCGAATCTCATGTTTTTCCATTAGCGCTTTTAATGGCTCTCTTAGCTCTACGTAATCTTCAAGTCGAACGAATTTGTAGAGTGCGCACACAACGTAGTTGTTCATGTTGATTCCTATTAGCGAGCTGGATCGTAAATCCAGAGCTTTTTGTTTAATTTCGCGCAGAGTATAACCAAGTCCGTGTCCCACAAATACGGACAGTTATTAGGGGTAAAGCAGCTCGCAACAGGTCGCTTACTTTTGTTGTCCAGATGATGGAAAGTGTAAATTTTGCGATCATGCTTTGAATAGAGTGTTTTTCATTCAGATATCTTACATACCTAGCACTCTGATAGAGACGCTTCTCAAAGTCTTCATATATGCACTCTATGAGTTATGTCGTACATTAAGAATGCTTATTTGTATTAATTATTCTATTTAAAATTTCATCTAATCGTTGCTAGTAAAAAGTTATCGTAATACGATAAGTAATTATCTTTTTAAAATAACAATAAAGGACCATTATGTTGTGCCTCAGTTCTAGAAAGGGCTTGCTTGCGCTCTCTTTGTTACTTGCATTACCCAATGTCGCCACTGCTTCAGACGTTAAAAATACGAGCCCTAAGTGGTTAAGAGATATCGCGATGTCTCCAGACGGCGAAAAGATCGCGTTTACCTACGCCGGGCAGATATGGCTTATCAGCGCTAGCGGGGGAGAAGCGACGCCATTGACCGGGAGTGATGTGTATAGCGATCATCCTGTTTGGTCTCCTGACGGTCAGTCGATTGCGTTTCAATCCAAGCGGTTTGGTTCTGGTGATGTGTTCATCGTGCCCGTTACTGGCGGACAAGCAAAAAGGTTAACGTACCACTCAAGCGCCGACGTGCCATACGCTTTTAGCTTTGATGGTTCAGAGGTGTTGTTCAGTTCAAGGCGACTTGGTGACAGTGACGCAACGCTGAATAACGGTTTTATGGGCAACAGTAGCAAGCACTTATATTCCGTATCAAGCGAAGGTGGACGCGAGAAGCTGCTGCTGTCAAACCCAGTGAGTGCTTTGTCAATGAAATCGGATGGCACAGCATATCTCTATACTGATGAGCCTTCATTTGAGCAAGAGTGGCGAAAGCGAGCAGTTTCAGACGCCACTCGTGACATTTGGCGATACGACACGCAAACTAAGCAGCATCGTAAACTCACTTCGTTTCGCGGAGAAGACAGAAATGCCGTTTGGGCGAATGATGATTCAAACTTCTACTATTTGTCCGAACGTTCTGGGTCATTCAATGTGTGGAAAAAGCGCATGGAGGATGGCGCCGAGCCAGAGCAAATCACCAACCATGACACCTTACCGGTTCGTTTCCTCAGTGCGAGTTTAAGCGGTGATCTCGCCTACGGTTACAATGGCCAAATCTGGCTTAAGAAAGCAGAGCAGGCAAACGCAGAGCCTGTTGATGTGTTTATTCGTCAAACCTCGCTAAATCAGGGGCGACGCTTCGTGACTTTGAATAATGAAGCCACGGAAATCGCGGTCTCGCCTTACGCGCCTGAAGTGGCGATTGTTGCACGTGGGGATGTATACGTTGTGTCGCTTTTATCTGGTATGACAAAACGAATTACAGATACACCTGCCGCGGAGCGAGACATTTCATTTTCTAAAGATGGTTACTCCATCATGTACGCGTCGGAGCGAAACGGTAACTGGGATGTATTCCAAAGTTATGTGAACGACACGGGGAAAAGCTTCTCGACATCGTATGATATTGTCGAAGAGCAGTTGTCTGATAAACCAGTCGATGAGTTCCAACCGCTCTATTCACCGAACGGTAAGCGCGTGTTGTATCGAGAAGATCGTAATACGCTGAAAGTGTACGATCTTGAGCAAGATGCAACGTACACCTTGTTGGATAATCAAGCGCTCTATTCCTACATGGATGGGGACTTGTCATACAGCTGGTCCCCAGATAGTGAATATGTGGCGACTCGCAACAACTCTGAATTAGACAGTGATGTCGTTCTGATCAAAGCCGATGGCAGTGAAGCACCGATCAATATCACTAAGAGCGGGTTCACCCAAAATCGCCCGAAATTCTCACAAGATGGCCAAGCGGTGTATTGGTTAAGTAATGCCAATTCCTCTTATGGCATTGATGGATTTACCCAGCTGCAAGATATCTACATCACCTACTTAAATCAGCAAGCGCAGTTTAACGCCAATAAGACCGATGAACAGCGTTGGCTTGATGAAGAAATTGCGGGAAACCACGATAGTAGTGATGAAAACTCGCCACCAGAGCCGACCGTCATTGAAGAGAAGGGACTGAAATATCGAACTGAGCGTGTCACGGCTTACTCTACGTCACCGATGTTCACCCATTTATCCGCCAACAATCAGTATATGGTGGTCATCAGTGCTGAAGGGGACAATGCGGAAATCTCTGAGATTGACCTAATAACGGGGGAGCGCACACCTCTCTTCACTCGAAGTTACTACGACGTTCGCGCTGCTGCCATGGCACCCGATGATGAAACCTTGGTGATTATTGGCGATCAAGGCATCGAAAAGCTCAATATTGTGACAGCTGAAAGCGAATACATTGACTACGCGGCTCAGGCCAATTATGACTTCTCAGCCGAAGTTGGTGCTATGTTTGACCATGCTTGGCAGTTGACCAAAGTGAAGTTCTACGATCCTAATATGCATGGCGTTGATTGGGATAAATATGGTGAGCTATATAAACAGCAGCTTTCGGGTATTCACAACTACATTGACTTTGCCGAGCTACTGAGCGAGCTTGCCGGTGAACTGAACGCTTCTCATACAGGATCCCAGTTTGATGACTGGCAGAGTACTTGGGAAGAGCCTTCTTCGCTCGGTCTGTTTTATGATCATAATTACCGAGGTAAAGGCGTTCGAGTAAAAGCGGTGTTGGCGGGCGGTCCTGCGGATACGTACCGGTCTCCAATTAAACCGGGCAGTATAATTTACTCGGTAGACGGTGTAGAGATCGCGCCAGATCAAGACATTTACTCACACCTCAACTTTAAGAAGGGGCGTATCACCAAACTCAAAGTGTTGAAGCCGGGCGATGAATCAGCGCAAGACTTTAAGCTTGTTCCTATTAGCACTTGGCAAGAAGGGCAACTGGCGTATGATGCGTGGGTTGAGGAGCGTCAAGCCCTCACAGAAAAACTGTCGAATGGTCGACTTGGTTATGTCCACTTAGCCGAAATGGGACCAGATAGCTTTGAGCGAATGCAGAATGATCTGTTTGGTAAGTACCGCGACAAGGAAGCGGTGGTCGTGGATGTGCGCTTTAATATGGGCGGCAACTTGACCAGTCAATTGATGGAGGTGCTTTCTGGTGTGCGTCATAGCTCGATTGAAACACGTGATGGGTATCAATTGACGTCATTCCCCGAAAGGCGCTGGGCGAAACCAAGCATTATGATTGCCGATGCAAACAGCTACTCTGATGGTTCGATCACGCCTTTCTTTTATAAGCGAGAGGGGCTAGGAATGCTCGTCGGCGAACGTGTACCAGGGACGGGGACGGCGGTAATTTGGCCAAGCCTGCAAGAGTCTCGGATCAACTATGGTGTGCCTCAGCTAGGCTTCAAAGATGACAGCGGTAATTGGTTTGAAAACCAAGAAATTGTCCCTGACATCTTGGTCTACAAATCGCCAGAAGATGTCGCGAAGAACAAAGACCGTCAACTTGAAGTTGCGGTGGAGGCAATGTTAAAGCAGCTCGATAAACAATAGCCTGCCGCGCTTTACTAAACATAGCCACGCACCTCCACTTAGGTTTTACGCCTATTGGAGGTGTCTTTTTTTGAGTGCTCTTAAAGATGTGTGGGATTCTGTTTCGAGAGACCTAGTCGTGACAATTGAGCAGATCAAGCGAGAATAACGTGTTAGAGTCCGCTTAGGTTGCGCATATTATTCCATATCGAATAGCTCGCCAGTAATTATGACTCTGAATGATTTGAATCTTGCAATTCGTGTCGGAGCGACTCGTCAAACCAAGGATAAGTTTATGAACTCTGAAGCCACGTCTTGGAAAACACCGCAAAACTTTTTGCTCGTTATCTCTATCGTTGTTCCGATCGCATTTTCAAGCTGGATGGCGTTGCTAAACAACTTTGTGATAGAGAAAGCCAACTTTGATGGCGCAGATATTGGTTTGTTGCAAAGTGTACGCGAAATCCCCGGTTTCCTTGCGTTCACCGCCGTGTTCGTACTTCTTTTTATTCGTGAGCAACGTTTTATTTTACTTTCGCTTGCGGCGCTCACTCTAGGCACCGCTATCACGGGGTTCTTTCCCACGCTCTTTGGTTTGCTGATGACGACCTTACTCATGTCGATAGGATTCCATTACTTCGAAACCCTCAAGCAATCTCTGTCACTTCAGTGGTTGTCGAAAGATGAAGCACCGGAAATGTTGGGTAAGTTTATATCGATAGGAGCGCTAGCCTCACTGTGTACTTATGGGGCTCTTTGGGTTTGTCTTGAGGTCTTTCATATGGACTTTAAATGGGTTTACCTGACATTCGGTGGCGTTGGATTTTTGCTGGTGGTTTGGATGGCGTTTGCCTTTCCCGAGTTTCAGTCGAAAGTCCCTCAGAATAAAAAGTTGGTGTTGCGAAAGCGTTATTGGCTCTACTATGCGTTAACCTTTATGAGTGGAGCTCGTCGACAAATTTTCACCGTGTTTGCAGGGTTCTTGATGGTAGAAAAGTTTGGCTATTCGGCTGCGGATATCACCTTACTATTTCTTATCAACTACCTGTTTAATTTCTTATTTGCAAAAAGAATCGGTAAGTTCATTGGTCAAGTTGGCGAGCGAAAAGCGCTGATTTTTGAATATATCGGCTTAATCGGTGTATTCACTGGATACGCAATGGTCCAAACCGCAGAATGGGCAGCCGCGCTATACGTCATTGACCACCTGTTCTTCGCTTTAGCGTTAGCCATTAAAACTTACTTCCAGAAAATTGCTGATCCAGCCGATATGGCATCGACGGCAGGCGTGTCGTTTACTATTAACCATATTGCGGCGGTATTTATTCCAGTCTCATTCGGCTTTATTTGGTTAATCTCTCCCTCTGCCGTGTTTTATATCGGTGCTGGGATGGCGATGGTAAGCTTGTTACTGTCGCTCAATATTCCAAGAAAACCTGAAGAGGGCAATGAAGTACGTATGCTAAAGTGGAGTTAAAACAATGATAAAAATCGGCATAATTGGCTTAGGGGATATCGCTCAGAAGGCATACCTTCCCATTATTACTCAGTTATCTCAGGTAGAGCCTATCTTCTGTACACGAAGTTCAGCAGTGCTAGAGCAGCTAGCGCAGCAGCATCGAGTTTTAAAAACCTGCACTGACTATCGTGAGTTACCCACGCTCGGGGTAGATGCTGTGATGATTCATGCTGCGACCAGCGTTCATAAACAAATTGCCAGTTATTTCTTGAAGTTGGGGGTACCGACTTTCGTTGATAAGCCGTTAGCGGACAGTGCTGCGGATGTTCTAGAGCTTTATGAAATTGCGGGTAAGCACAATACACCTCTCTATGTTGGGTTTAATCGCCGTCACATCCCTTTGTACAACGAGTGGTTGCCAGAATTAGTGAGCGGTGGCTGTGGTGATTTAAGATCCCTACGATGGGAAAAGCACCGCTATGACCTTTCCGGTGATATACGAACATTTGTTTTTGATGACTTTATTCACCCGCTTGATAGCGTCAATCTTGATAGCAGGGCCGAAATACAAGATGCGTACGTCACTCAGCAATGGGCGGGTGATCAGTTGGCTCGACTCGATATTCAATGGCAGTCGAATGACACACTCCTACATGCTTCAATGAATCGCCAATTTGGTGTGACAACGGAAAGCGTATCAGCGAGCTATAAAAATAGGGCTGTTGAGTTTGATTCGTTTGTCGCTGGTAAACTTTGGGAAGAAGGGAGAGAATCCTCTTTAGCTTTGAAAGATTGGACTCCAATGTTAACCAGCAAAGGCTTCTCAGCCATGATACACGAATGGCTGTCTGTCATTGACAGCGGTCTCCTCGCCTCGGAGGTAGTGAATCGCAATATCGCAACGCACCAACTCGCTGAGGCATTGGTGACAAGACTAGAGAAGTTACGCAGTTAATCTCAATATGAATCACAACTAAAAAGCGAAGCATCTTCTTCGCTTTTTTTAGATTTATTACACTAATCTTTGCTGTAGGTACTCGATGAAAGTTTTAATCTGACTCGGGATGTACTTCGACTGTGCATACTGAGCAATAATCTTGCCTTGATAGTTACCCCCTACATGCCAATCTCTCAAAACTTCAACGACTTGGCCCGAATCAATATAAGATTGAATGGCAAATTCAGGGAATACGGAAATACCAACTCCTCTTAATACCGCTTCTCGGCGAATCTCGCTATGGTTAACAATAAACGAGCCACTGACATTGATCGATACCCGCTTGTTATTGTTAGTGAACTCCCAAACACGGTCACGGGGGTTTTCCCCTAAGCACAAGCAGTTGTGACCCGATATGTCTTCTGGGTGAATGGGCATCCCATATTCTTCGATATAGGCTGGACTCGCGCATAAAACTAATCGACATTGACCTAGAGGTTTAGCAATCAAACCCTCAGTGGGTTTATTGGTAATCATGATGATGATGTCGACTTCATCCCCGATAGGATCGATGTAGTGGTCAGCCACTTTTAGCTGTAAAGAAACGTTTGGATAGTCGTCGATGAAATCAAGAATCATCGGCATCAATACTTGTCTAGACAGCGCTTTAGGAGCTGCGACTCTAAGTGAGCCAGATACATCAGTTTTATCAACTTGAGCCGCTGAGACGGCCATTTTCGCTGAATTCATCATGTCGGCACATAAGCTATAAACCTCTTGGCCAGTAGAGCTGAGACGCATTTGCCGAGTCGTTCGTTCAAGCAACTTTTCTTCCAAAGCACTCTCTAGTCTTGTTACTGAACGGCTGACCGAAGAAGGTGAAACACCCAGTTTTTTGGCTGTCTTTGAAAAGCTGCCTGATTCAACCACATTCACGAAGATTGCCATCTCAGAAAGTAGCGGAATAAGCTTATTTGTGTCCATGGCGCAATTATCCTTTGCATTATGGCTGTATTGTTTCGCTCAAGTTACTTATAGATACTAATTAAGTCAATTGACAACAACTAAAAATAATAAAGGACGTGAAACATGAAGAAGATCAGAAGTATCGAGGATGTTAAGGCAGTTGCCAACGTTTCGAATCATATTTTGACCTTATTCAGTGGAGGGCTGGATAGCTCATATGTGCTAGAACTTTTGAAAAGCAGCAAAGTAAAAGTAACGGCACTTGCCGTGGATTTAGGCGATGGGATTGAAGAATCTAGCTTAAAACTCATTACTGATCATTATGGTTTTGATC
Source organism: Vibrio sp. (assembly GCF_984391705.1). Taxonomy (NCBI): domain Bacteria; kingdom Pseudomonadati; phylum Pseudomonadota; class Gammaproteobacteria; order Vibrionales; family Vibrionaceae; genus Vibrio; species Vibrio sp. Next base: position 229,085 of record NZ_CFHWOM010000002.1, read on the forward strand.
TTAAGATCATTGATGCTCGACAAGAATTTGTAGAACACAGCCTTGTGTCAGCGATTCAGGCTCAGTCGCTGTATCTAGGAGACTATCCAGTGAGCTCTTCACTTTCACGTCCTATTATCGTTAAAAAAGCAGTAGAGCTTGCAGAGATTTTAGGCTGTGACGCAATTATCCATACCGCAAACCAATCGCAAAACAGTTTGCGTCGTTTAAATGGTGCGATAGAGAGTTCGGGCTATCAGGGTTATTACGGTTCGCCTTATGAGTACTCCGCTGTGCCTCGAGAAGATAAGGCTAAGGCTTTGTTTCATTCTGGCTTAGTTGGGTTCAAAAGCCGCAATGTGAGTGGTGACTCCAACCTATGGTGCCGCGAGTTTGAATCCGGGGTACTGGATAATCCCGAGAGCTTTACTGTATCAGAATCATTGTTTACCTGGTCTCGTTGGCAGCCAGAGAAACACCTTGAAAACAATCAAATCAAGATCGGCTTTCGCCATGGCTATCCCGTCACTTTAAATGATCAGCCGATCAATTTACTTGAGTTAATTGCCTTCATTAACAACCACGTTGGCGCGTATGAGATTGGTCGATATGTAGGGTTCGACCATCTCGATCAGGACGAAAAGGTACTAGAAGTGCGAGAAGCACCAGCCGCAACCGTTCTGATGAAGGCTTACAAGTTGCTGGAAACAGCGGCTTTACCTACCGATGTTCTCAAAGCCAAAGCATTGCATAACGAAATGTGGACACAAGAAGCGGTCGAGGGCCGTTTTGGAAGCATGATGCAAAACGCTAGCTATGCGTTCATTGCCCACACTGCCGAATTTATTTCTGGCAGTGTTCTATTCAATCTCACCAGAGGGAGTGCTCTGGCGACGAGTATCGTTGCCGAAAATCCGAGGTATCTGTGTGACAGAGACAGCTGGGAAGTGGAAGTGGCTCAGCAAAGAAGTCATCGTTCATTAAGCCTGGATTTGGCGACAGAAAAGGCCCAACAAGTTGTGTAGTAGAGAGGTGCATTTCATGGAGAGTGTAAAACAAGCAACGAGCCGAAATATTTCAGTTATTACTCAAATATTGGCTCAAAATCAGTATGTTTTTGTTAGTGGCAAACATATGACTTCGCTACTGCAGACTAATGTCGACGAAGTAATTCGTTTCAAAAACTGTTGGAACCACTTGGAACGTGATCAGTATATGGCTGATGGGGGAACCTATCGTTATAGGCGTTATGGCCAGTTCTTGAAATTACCGGGCAGCCAAGAAATTACTATGTTGCCCCATGAAGCTTATGTTCAGCCTTCGTACATTAATCAGCTTAATGGCGATATTGAACGTTATTTTGAACCACTTACTGACCGTTTTGTGACTTCTCCAATCTTGGAGCGTCTATTACAGCTTATGAGCCAGGTATACGACGGTGTTGAAGGGCAAGCAACAAAATGGAATATCCGTTTACATCCATACCGAATTATTGCTGATGATTCGGAGTTAGGGCAACCGACGCCTGAAGGGTTACATCGGGACGGTGTTACCTATATAGCCTCTTTGATGATTAATAAGATCAATGTGATGGGCGGGCTAACCACCATTACCGACTCGAATAAACAAGAATTAGAGACCTTAATGTTGGACAAGACGTTTGACGTTGTAATGGCAGATGATGAGCAAACCATGCATGAGGTGTCTCCGATTCGACCAGAAAGTTCAGAAAAATGCGCGTACAGGGATGTACTCGTAATCGCTTTTACAAAGATGGAGGAATAGTATGACCACGGCAGCGAGTTCGTTAAAAAAAGGGAGTTTTAAGTTTCCAGTCACAGAGTCACTGCTGCTATTGGTAGCAGTATTCTGGGGAACGAGTTACGGGCTCACAAAAAGTGCCTTAGTGTATACCAGTGTTTTACTATTCATTTCGATACGTTTCTCAATCACTTTTTTATGTATGCTACCTGTAGTGATTCGAGACTTTCGCCGAGGGCTCAATAAAGATTGGAAGATAGCAATACCGACCGGCTTTATTCTATCGGCGATTTTTTTCTGCGAAGTGTTTGGGGTCTCTCAGACCTCTGCATCCAATGCGGCCTTTTTGATCAGTTTAACCGTGATCTTAACGGCCTTCGCAGAGTTGGTGATTAACAAAAAACGAGTGAGTAATACCTTACTCGGCCTTACTGTGTGTAGTGTGGTTGGAGTATTAATGCTCACAAGTGAAGAGGGGATTGAGTTCTCTCTGAATACTGGTGACTACTTTATTTTAACTGCTGCTTTGCTTCGCGCTTTGATGGTGACGTTAACTAAGCGTTTCACTGAAGGTAAGGAAATTACTACATCCACTCTAACTTCTCTGCAATCGCTGGTGGTTGCTTCTTGTGCTATTGCGGCTGCGTTGGTTTATCTTCCTGCTTCTGAGTTCGTACTGCCCACATCGACAGAGTTTTGGATTACGGTCGCTTACTTAGTCTTGTTCTGCACTTTGTTTGCTTTTTACGTGCAAAACTATGCGGTGCGCAGAACGTCTCCAACCCGAGTTTCTTTGTTGATGGGGAGTGAGCCTCTATTTGGTGCTATTTTCGCGATGGTATGGTTGCAAGAGTCGCTCACTATGCTGCAGTTAGTGGGTGGCGCATTGATACTGTTTAGTGTCATCGTCACTTCCACTCGAGAACATTAATAGAAAAACCGGGCCAACAGCCCGGTTTTTTTTTATTGGATTTTGATTTTGTGTCCTAAATGAACGACTTCAATCGTAGCGTAACCTAAGGTCACAGCTTCAAATTGTTTGCTCAGTTCCTGAGCATGGCGCGCATCTTTTGCTAAGAAAGATACTGAGTAAATTGGGCGTACTAAACCATTTTCTAGGGTTTGAGTGTTTAAGTAAGACGCTGTAACTAATCCCGCTTGATTCAAGCTAATTACGCGTTGTAGATCAATGCCTAATACTCGATCCATCTCCAACGCATCGACATCCTGCTTCCACGTAAATGTAACGCCGTAATTGTTATAAACGGGTGTGTTGTCTAGCCATTTTGATCCCATTGGTTGGATACGAGCAATTTTAACCAACTCTTTTTTGTATAAAGGCAAGCCTTTCAATTTATCTGTTACTTGTTGTTCGTCGTCTGCTTCAATAACGAAGCGCAGCATTTGCAGTGGTTTACCGTCAATTTGGCTTCGAGATACAAACATATCTTTAATTTCACCTTCTTCGACCAGCTTGCCAAATGCAGCTTTTTGCTCAGACATGGTATCGAGAACTTCTTGTGCATTGTCGGTATTCCATTTTAACTCTACCGCATAGTCAGCAGCGAACGCTGAAATAGAGGCAAAAAGAGCGCTGATAAGTGTGATTGTAGATAGTTTTTTCATGGTATTTCCTTAATGTAAATCGGTGGTTTATTGATAGTAAGGCGCAGTACTTACCAACGTGAGCGGTAGCTACGATGACAACTTCGACAGGTCTGCTCAGCGGTCTTCAACCCTTGCTGAGCTTGTTTGATGTCTTGAGCCTGACTGGCTAAGTACAGTGTCTCGAACCCTTCATCCATTTTCTGAAGTAGTTGGTTGAACTGATCTGGTTTTTGCCAAACGTCCTCTTTCGCTTTACTTCCCTGCTTGGATCCAGCTGGAAATAGATTTGTGAGTGAATGGCTGCTGTTATGCAGAGTTTCACTTTGAGTTTGTAGAAGGTTCCAATCAGTTGCAGATCCGTTGAGGGTTTTGTTTACCTTTTTTGTTAACGACTCAATTTGGCTGAATGCCTCTTGGCGCTGATCGATAACATCGATATTACTTTGAGCGGCAGCGAGAAGTGGCAGAGCAAAAAGTAGGCTGACGATACGGTATTTCATAATTCGATCTCTTATTCCGAGTGACTATCGACAGAATCATTCCGTGTCGATGAGGTTTAATTTACACAGCAATAGTTGCAATTGCAACTATTGCTGTGTAAATTAATGCAAAGAAAATGATCGTGATAATATCGAAAGAGGAAAATATGAAAGTTTGGGATCTGGCAACACGTTTATACCACTGGCTTCAAGCGATTCTTTTTGTTGGTTTAATGGCAAGTGGTTTTTCAGGAAATGGGCCACATGTCCAGTTAGGGCTGGCTTTGTTCACACTATTAGTATGGCGCTTGATATGGGGAGCGGTGGGGAGTGAAACGAGTCGATTTGCTCATTTTCTCCGAGCTCCTAAAACAGTATTGCGCTATTTACTTGGTAAAGAAGAAGCAAAACCAGGACATAACCCAGCAGGTGGATGGATGGTTGTTCTCATGATTTCAACGCTGTTCATTCAATGCATATCGGGGATGGCGTTGGCTGGAATGTTAGACAATCTACCACTAGCGCACATTTGGTTCACCGACGAGCTATTTACGGTTGTGGAGTCGATCCACATTGGTTTGGCTAATGCACTGCCAGCGATTATTGGGCTTCATGTTGGCGCAGTTTTGATCTACAAACTTCGCGCTAAGCCGTTAACGTGGGCCATGATTTCTGGAGTTCAAAAATACACTCCATACCAAGTTTCTTTATTCTTTGCTTCGCATCGTCGAGCGTTAGGCGTGCTTGTGATCGCGACATCAGTTACCATGGCAATAATTGCACTATAAGCTTAATAGAGAGAAGGTGAGTGACCTCTATGACTCAAGAATTTGATCGACAAACAAGCTTTGGTTGGTTAATCAATGTACTGGCAAATGACGCAGCCAAATTATTTGATACAGAACTAAAAAAACATGGGTTAACGATCGCTTTGTGGCCTACGTTAATGTGCCTATGGGAAGAGGAAGGCGTGACCCAACGAGATATTGCGAGAAAGTCAAAAGTTGAAAACTCTACCACGACGCGAACTCTAGATAAGCTCGAAAACCTTGGTTTAGTAGAACGTAGAGCCGATCCTGCAAGTCGTCGCTCATTTCGTATTTACCTGACTGAAGAAGGAAAAGCACTAGAAGAACAGCTTATCCCGATTCCCGCAGGGCTAAATCAAGAGTACCTAAGTGTATTGGATGGTGATGAACAAAAAGAGCTGATTCGGTTACTGCAAAAGCTTGTTGCCAAAGTGTAGTCGTTAACTAATTGAGTTTTACTGGAGAGTAAAATGACCAAACCATTGAATGAATGTATTGTCCCTATGTATCCGACTATTCAAGCACTAGATGTAGATGCACTTGAGCCCGGTGAACATAAGTTCTGGTTTGCAGTGGCAACGGATGCTATTGGTCATCCCCAAACCCTGCCTGTAAGAGTATTTAAAGGTGCTAAGCCGGGTAAGCGTTTTATGATTACCGCTGGGGTGCATGGTGATGAGCAAAATGGGATTTTAACAGCGCAAAAACTGGCTCGAGAATTGGTAGGAAAAACGCTTGCAGGAAGTGTCACCATTGTGCCGACAGTGAACCTGTCTGGTATCGCGAGACACAGTCGAGATTTTCATTCTGCAGCACCAGATAGTTCATCTGCGAATTTGAACCGAGTGTTTCCAGGTAGCCCGACTGGTGATGATGCAAGTCGCTACGCCAATAGCTTGTGGGAAAATTTGTTGAAACCGAATGCGGATTTAGCAATAGATTTGCATTCCCAAACGAGTGGCAGCGCTTATCCACTTTATGCGTTTGCTGACTATCGTTTGGACGACGCAATTCGGATGGCGAGACTAATCAACCCTGACGTAATACTCAATGACCCGGGTGATCCTGGGATCTTAGAAACGGTATACAATCGTGCTGATATTCCATCGATCACCATTGAAGTGGGGATCGGTCGGTATACCGATTTAGAAATGGTTGAACGCGCTACGAAAGGGGTATTAAACATACTCAAATCGTATGAATGCGTTGAAGGTGTGGTGGAGTGCGCAGAAGCGGAAAGTGTTGAAGGCTCAAGAATTGTGAGCGTTCGGGCGAGCCAAGGCGGATTTGTGATTTGTCATGTTGAGTTGATGGATGCAGTGACGAAAGGACAAAAACTTGCTACTCAATACAACAGTTTTGGTGATGAGATCGAAACTTACTTTTCTCCGGTTGATGCCACTGTAATTAGCCATAATGTCGAGTCAGTAAGAGCTCCGGGATCCTTGGTTGTCCGGCTGATTCAGTAGCTGAGTAGTGCAAATACGCTGACTAATATTCGCATTAATATTCAATAGATAATGAGTGTTTCTTGTTCAATTACCAAGAACACTCATCCTACCACTAAAGCTTTTACTCTATAAAATCGCAATTTTAGGTGATCTAAATCACAATTATCTGTAAACGATAATTGATCTCATTACCATTCGCATGCACTATACGCGCCCTATCAAAAATTTATATATTGCGTCGTATATTATGAAGTTAGTGAATATTATTCTGCTTTCTATGTCAGCCATAGCTGCAAATGCTATAGCAAATGAAAAACTGGATACAGAACAGTATGACTATCAATGGCTAAGAGATGACTCTCGTTCAAACTCTGACGTTACTGACTATCTTAAGCAACGCAATAACGAAGTCGAACAATTCCAGAAAAGACTCCAACCTTTAGCGGATTCTTTATTATCTGAGTGGTCGAACAATCGCCCTAAACGCGCGAATCAACCTTGGTTAATTGATGGAGAAAACGAATTTTTACTGTCATCCATTGACGGTGAGCGCTGGTTAACGACGCGAAAACTTGGCGAGAAAGAAGAGACGAAATTGCTAAGCATCGGTGAGCGAGCAGAGAAGCATGCCTACTATGAACTTGGCAATTGGTCACTAAGTCCAGATGGCAAGCACGTTGCCCTGGCGGAAGACATCGTTGGGAATGAACAATATCAATTGGTTGTTGTAACACTTAGCTCTGGGGAAGAGCAGACAATTGCGACAGGCAGTGATACGACCATGCTCTGGTCTTTAGATGGTAAGCAGATCTACGCGGTGACCAAAGTAGGTGAAGATGCACGTCCTGCAAAGCTAACCCGCTATTCTTTAGAGGGCCAAGCTAAACTTGATATGTTTGTGGAAACAGATCAAGCATGGCTAGTGTCAGCTTATCCCACAAGTCAAAGTCAATACGCTGTGGTTCAGTCGAACTCTGAATCTTCTAGCGAGCAGCGTCTTCTCGATTTATCTTCAGGACAGCTGCTTGAACCGCTTGCACTGCGCCGAGATAACGTTGAGTACTACGCGGATGTAGCCAATGACCAGCTGATTATTCAAAATAATGTCGATGGTGATTTCGCTCTTTATCAAGCGAAATCAATCGAGGCTGATTGGCTGAAAATCTACGCGCCTCACTCAAATGCGACACTCGAAACCTACCATCTTTTTAAATCAGGTATCGCGGTGATCGAACTCGATGAAGGACAAAAGAGTCTCGTCATTTTGGATGAGGCCGGCAATGAGAAACGTCGAGAGCTGTTATCTGCACCAGGCAGTGTAGGTTGGGTGAGCCGCGTTGGTGACTATGCAAGTGATAAGTTACGTATCCGTTCAATGTCGATGGTGCAGCCTGCGATGTGGGAAGAGTTTGATGTCTCGACATTAACGCGCTCCAAACTGAGCCAAGACCAATACCCTAGTTACCAGCCAGCGGAATACCAGACTAAGCGGATACTGATTGATTCAAATGGAGTAAAAGTGCCAGTGACACTGGCCTACAAAACGTCATTACTCACTAAAAGTTCACCTGTGATTTTGTATGGCTACGGTGCTTACGGATTTACTATGAAGCCTTACTTTATGCCTCAGACGGTGTCGTTAATGGACAGAGGCATAATCTACGCAGTCGCTCATGTTCGCGGTAGCGGGTATTTTGGTGCGGACTGGCATCATGAAGGGCGTGGTGTGAATAAACTTAATGGGGTGAATGATTTTGTCGCAGCAGCGAAAGCAATGACCCAATATCAACAGGGAAGACGAGCGGTTGCAGCTATCGGTTCTAGTGCTGGTGGTACGTTAGTTTCGGCGGCGATCAACCAATCTCCAGATCTTTTTGCTGCGGCGAGCTTGAACGTGCCTTTTGTTGACGTGGTGGCGAGTATGTCTGATTCCACTCTTCCTCTTACTGGCCAACAATACTTGGAATGGGGTAATCCAAACCAACCCAACGAGCTTGCCAAGATGTCGGCTTATGATCCGATGTCGAATATCGTCAAGGCCTCTTATCCACCACTATTGGTGCGAGTTGGGTGGCATGATCGTCGAGTTCCTTATTGGGAGGGAGCTAAGTATCTCACCAAGATCAAAGCCATGAGTACAGGAACAGGCCCTTATTTGCTTTATACAGATTTTGAAAGTGGCCACGCTACGGATAGGCGCCAGTCATCACTGAGACAAGCAATGGACTACGCATTTCTTATTAATCAATTACAAACATCGGAATAACCGGAGCCATCCATGAAACTTTCACAAGTTAATGTTGCTGTGCTGACCGCACTAGCGACGGGCCTTGTACACGCTGAATCTGACGTAAGTACCTTTGAAGAGGTCGTTGTTACGGCCAATAAATACGAAGAATCGTTATCGGAAACAGCGGGTTCGGTGTCGGTCATTGATGGTGAAGAATTACGCAAACGTGGTTCAACTGAGTTATATGAAGCGCTAAAGAATGAGCCAGGTGTAAGCGTGACTGGATCGGCGGGCACAGCGCAAAACATTACCATTCGTGGCATGTCTGGCAACCGAATTTCGATAGTGAAAGATGGCATCGCGACATCTGACGGCTATGGCGCTAATGACCTTAATGATGTCGCAGGCCATAACTCGTTTGATATTGCAGCGGTTAAAGAAATTCAAGTTGTTAAGGGCGCAAGCTCAACCAGCTATGGCTCTGGCGCGCTTGGCGGAGTGGTGATTGTTAAGTCACTTTTGCCAGAAGATCTACTTAAAGGAGAAGACTTCTATGTGGATGGTGCGGCAAACTACTCTGATAACAGTGGGCGCTATAGGCTTTCTTCCAACTTAGCATTTAGCTTGGGCGACACTAGCTCGTTGGTTCAGGCTGCCTATTGGAACGGAGAGGAGACGAAGTCTTACGACAGTAATCTTTGGAACCGAACAATTGATGGCATTAGCGCGGCATACACTGTTCAACATTACCTAAATGACGAGTGGATACTAAAAGCAAAAGCAGATTTCTACCGTGAGATGATGGTCCGTGAAGAAGGTATTGCGCCTCCTCAACGTGATGCTCGAATGGAAATCGACACCTTTTATGAGGAAAAAACCACCTCGACTTATCTGTTTTGGGTGGGAGCAGAGCATGAATCGCAAGCATTGCTTCTGGATACCTTGGACACCAAGCTGTACTACCGAAACACCTTGTTCAATGAAGACAATAACAAGTTGATGTACAGAGATTCTAACGGTGTTCGCTTACTTCGTCGTGAGATAGAAAACCGTCAATTTAACGATCAGCTTATTGGTTGGTCAGCCGATCTAACAAAAGAAGTATACCAGGGCGATGTGAAACACACTGTTGTTTATGGTGGCAAGCTTGAGACGACTTATCATGAACGCCCTGTTGATGAAAAGCTGACCGACTGGCACGGAGTTCAGGTTACCGAAACTAACCCCTTTGCACCTGCAAGAAGCTACTCCATTGGCGCGTTCATTCAAGACTCAATGGAAATTGGCCGCTGGCGAGCAATGTTAGGTTTGCGCTTTGACTCGTATCGTTTGAGCTCAGAAGACGGTGAATCAATTAGCATGGAAGATTTGCCTGATAATAACAGCAGCGAAGTATCGCCAAGTGCATCTATCGCGTACCAATTCACGCCATCTTTTAGCAGTTACTTTAGTTATAAACATGGCTACCGTGCGCCGGAGTACTCGAAAACCTACGGTTTAGTCAGCCATGACTTTGTCCAAGGGAACGCCTTTGTCATATTGCCTAACTTCGATTTAGAAGAAGAAACGAGTGACAGTTTTGAGCTTGGCGCTAAGTACGATGACGGCACGTTGCGTGTTTACGGGGCGGTTTTCTACAACGTATTTACTAACTTTATTGACCAAAAGACCCTAGGTAAAAACTCTGATACGAACCTCACTGAGCTTACTTTTGCCAACCTTGACGGTGTGCGTACCTATGGTGGTGAAGCATCGGTGGAGTACAAATTAACAAATAACATAGTGGCGCGCACCAGCGTTGGTGTTGTGGATGGTAAGGATAACGAAGGGGAATACGTGAGAGCGATAACTCCACTTGAAGGAAACCTTGCTCTTGATTATGACGATGGCGCATTCAACGGTTATGTACAGCTAAACTGGGCGGATCACATGAATCGCACTACCACGTGTGTCGATCAGCAGACAAAAATGGAAGTAGATTGTGCAACTACTGCCGGCTGGGGGGCGGTAGATGTGGGCGCTGGGTATGACTTTGGTAACAACGCTTCAATCAACGTAAACGTTATTAACCTGTTCGATCGCGAATATATTCGCTATCAAGATATTGCTGGCATGGAAAGCTTGCATGAGAAATGGCAAACCGAATCTGGGCGCTATTTCACCGTTAACGCTCGCTATGCATTTTAAGGAGCGAACATGAAGTTAAAATACTCAATTATTGCTCTGTCTCTTCTTAGTTCATGCGTGATGGCTGGAGAATGGGATTACCCTGCGGGTAACGAAGTTATCGTCGATGCATCGGCGGCGCAAGCCTACCTGCTTGAAAACTATCCTGGAGCTGGCAGTGTCGCTCTTCGATATCAGACAGAGAGTAAACTGGGCTCTCAATACAACTTTGACATTATTTTGAATGGAGAGTACCAAGCGCAGCGGACATTGGTGGTGCACACCGACAAAGATGGTCTTATACAGCGCGTATTTAAGAGTTTAGATGACACTATTATCCGTAATGGTGTACCGACAAAAGCCGCGGAGTTAGAGGCTCCGCGCCGACTGAAAGCACAGCGTCCTCCTGAGCTGTCGTCAGGAAATATCGTGGCAGCATCGGTGAACATTGTTGATCCAGACCTACGCACCATGGATAGGCAAGCGCCGCCGACAACACCATGGTTGGATGTTGCTGACTACCCAAATGCGCCGAGATTTGTCGAGCGACAAGTGGAAGTACTCAGCAGTGGAGGTAAGTACTACTTAGCTAACTCCCGTGTTACTCAAGTTGATGCCGAATATCTAGAAGAGTACCAAGCTGACTCAGACACATGGGTGGAAAGTGGGAGCGCATCGTTTTTGGGTCAAGAAGGGGTCACTGAGTTTAGTCAACTCAGCGATCTTAAACGTCTCACCTTTGCAAGTAATGACTTTACCCAAGTCATGGCGTTTTATCATATTGATGCGTCGTTACGTTACGTCGAGTCCCTTGGCTATTCACTGTTTGATCAACCAGTGCAAATGGATGCTCGCGGTCTATCGAACAATAACTCGAGTTACTTCTATGGTCCGAAAGCTGCCATGTTCGGTATTGGAGGATCTCCTGATGCGATTGATGCCGATGTAGTCATTCATGAATTGGGTCATGGTATTCACTATCAAATCGTTAAGGATTGGGCTTATGGCCATACCGGCGCGATGGCTGAAGGATTTGCCGATTACTGGGCAGGTTCTGCGAGTTATCGAAAACTTTACCAACAAGGTTCCAAGTTTGAAATTGATACGGTATTCAACTGGGATGGATACTTTGGTAACAGAATCTCTACCCGTAGTTTATGGAACCAACGCGCAAAGTATTTTGAATCGAGCGAATATCGAGCGCACGAAAGTGTAGGGGGAGAGCTCGGTGATGAGCTTTGGTCAACACCACTATTCCAAACGTTAAAGCAAGGCGTGGAAAAGTACGGACAGGAGGCGTTTGAAGAAGTCGATACGATAGTACTTGAGTCCATGTTTGGCCTAGGTCGAGGTATGAAAATGCACGATCTGGTCGAAAGTATGCTGTATGTGGCTGACAAGCTTTACCCATCACGCGATTACCGTGAAATTCTGAAAAATAACTTCGCTCTGCATGGACTAGAAAAAGCCCCATTTCGCTTGGAGCTAAACAGTCGTTATGTGGATGAATCTGAGCCACTGACTGTTCGTTTGATTGCTAATGGCCGTCAAGCAACAGTAAACGCAACTTTAGCAACATCAAATGGTGAGCAAGTTACGTTCACGCAGGATAAGTTTGCCGTTGCAACTCAAAGCATAGAATTTAACGAGGTTGATATTTGCGGTGTTCCATTTGAGCTGAACGCAGATGTTGAGTACCAGTTTGAAACCAATTTGCAAACGTTGAATTGGCAGCACAGCCGCTCTCTAGTTATGGGCGTACCACAAATTAACCAACCGATAAAAGTACAAAATTCAGTATTGCCAAATGCTTCATTGGCGAACAACGGAACCTTCAATGCGGGTTTTAAGAGCTTTAATTTTATCATTAACGATAAGGTCAAAGTGGGTAACAACTTTGGCGTCTACATCAAGATAAATCACGCCCGCCTTAGCGACTTACAGATTGAGCTAGTGTCACCATCAGGCTCAAGAACTATGCTCGTTGCTAATCAAAACTACTCATTACAATCCAAGGATTTCTATTGGGTAGCTAAGCACGATGAATTACTAGATGTGTTTATCGGAGAGTCGTTGAACGGAACCTGGCGACTGGAAGTGTCCGACGTGGGTCTTGGTAACTCGGGGCATTTAGTCGAGTGGGCCATCGGTGAAGTTGAACGCTACACCTGCGGCTTAGCCACGGATAAGACAGAAATCAATCATACCAACAATAAATCCGGCTCAGGGGGAGGCGCGTTCTCATGGGGGCTTTGGCTTCTAGGTGGACTATTACTCTGGCGTCGTGAGCAGAATCGAAATCATTAATAAAGAAAGTAGCATATGAAAACTCAACTTACTTTGCTTGCCGCAGCTGTCGTACTGGCGGGATGTGGCGGCGGTGGCTCTGATGACAGCGCACCAACATACACTCTTTCAGGCACAGTTAACGCCCATGCGGCAAACGGTGACGAAAAAGTCTGTATCGACCTAAACCAAGACTTTATCTGTGATGCTAATGAGCCAAGTACCAAAGCAGCAGGCGGAAAGTTCTCTTTCACTAGCGCTAGCAAGGCAATACTAGACGCGCCTATCGTTGTGGAATTGGACACAGGCGTGACGACTCTTAGCGCTTACTCTAACGGTAACGGAGCTTCTATTTTGGTGGCTCCAGGGCAACGTAAAGCAAGCGGCAATAACGTTAATGCGATCTCCACTCTGGTTGCAGGACAAGTTGCATCAGGTGATACCGTGCAATCTGCTGTGCGAAAAGTGAGTGTTCAGCTAGGCAAGCTTGGTCTTCCAAATGATGACATCCTTAATAATGGTGATGCGAGTGAATACCAAACTCTAGAACAGAATGTTCTGACTCTTACCAGCGCGATCGACAGTGGTGAGCGTAACGCGCAGCTTTTCGCGTTAGCATCAAAGCTTAATGATTACCGCAGCTTTGTTTTGGATGCAGCCCCTTCGGATGAAGACACGACGAATCTGATTACTAAGTTAGAGTCTGTGGTCGCTCAAAAAGGCTTTAATGATACGGGCATCACGCAGTTCTTTGCAGACGGCGCAGTGACCGAAGAAGCCCCAGCGGACTACCCTGGGCAAGATGCTTCGTTTGGTCATGATGCAAAAGATGGCGGGTTTAAGTTTGTTAAGCTTGATAATAATCGCCAAGAGTTGGCCGCAGATGCTCAGCAATGGTCATGTGTTCAAGACCAGCGCACGGGCTTAATTTGGGAAACCAAACTGAATGATGAATCATCACCGCGTCATGTAGATCGCTTGTTTGCCTACCAAGAGTCGGGTGTTATTGATCCCTACTATGAAGACATCGATGTCTTAGGTTGTCGTGATAGTGACAATATCTGTACAACCGAAGAGTACGTGAATTACCTTAACACTGAGGCAGTATGTGGCTTGACTAACTGGCGTCTGCCTACTTCGCACGAAGTGTACAACTTGATTGACTTCGGCGAGACGCAAACTGATGAAAGTAACAATGTGTATGGGTTTACTAAACAGTTCTTCCCATTACAAAGTATCGCTAGTTACTACGAAACCGGTGTAATTTGGACTAAGTTTGCCTCGTTCTCAGAGTACTCCGATCAAGCTTGGGCGAATGGTCATTTCTTCAATGCGATTGAAACACGTGGCGCTTCACGTGGTTCGATTAGCCCGCAGGAAATTTACACCAGTGAGTCACCAGCAGACAGCGGAGACTCTTACCAATTTGCTATTCGTTTAGTCGCAGATGTGGAGGCGAAGTAATGAAAAAGTTCTCAATAGGTCTGGCGTTAACTTTGGCTTCGACATTGTCTATGGCGGCACAAGAGTGTCATGTGGATTTCTCTAAGAGTACGCCAAACATTCGTTATGAGTTCAATGATAATGGAACAGTGAAAGATAAAATTACTGGCCTAACATGGATGCGCTGTGCAGTTGGCCAAAAGTGGAACGCTGCGCAAGAGACGTGTACTGGTGACGCTACGGGGATGTTCTGGCAAGCGGCTCTAAACGAAGTTGAATCGATCAACCAAAGTGAAAGTCATGCTCTGCACAAATTTGGCGACAAGCAGAAGTGGCGTATGCCAAACATTAAAGAGTTGGTGAGCTTGGCTGAATTCTCTTGTAGAACGCCAGCTATGAACATCAAAGCCTTTAGTGGCGCATTTGATACGCGTACCAGTGATGCTGATCTTACGTCATATATTTGGAGTAACCATCATCTACCAGGTGCGACAACGATCATGACGTTTGACACGCGTAACGCCCAAGTCTTTAGTTACGGGGCTGCACAAGCGAAACTGGGTGTGTTACTGGTTGCCGACGAGTAATAGAGATAAAGCGAGCGTTTAAGCTCGCTTTTTTTCATTTAGTCTTCTAAGCCTAAGCGGCGTTCTTTTGTGTCTTTGAGAACTTGAACAGGCCTATTGATTCTAGATCATTGAGTGGAGTGTTGTACCACTCAGTCATGCCTTGTAAAGCCGAATCGTCAAACTGTAGCTGAATAAATAAAGCCAGTTCAACCCTCTTACTGCTTACGGACACGTATTGGTGTCTTCCTTCCTTTGTCACTGAATTGGCTGAGATAGCTTTGTTATGGTTAAGCCATAACTTGCGTTGAAGTAGGTGGTCTAATTCGGCGCAGCTTAACCGTGATTCAATGCGGTACAGATAGCCATTGGGAATCTTCTGTCTTGCCCAATAGTCCACAACGGATAGGTCAAGGTTGCTGCGAGAGAATATCAGCGCTGTGCTATGAGTCTTAACTGCTGAAATGGTTACGGGGGTATATTTAAACTCTGGTTGACCGGAGTAGGGGTCGGTCAAAGCAGGAATAAGACTACAAGGTTTAGCATTATTCGCAGTAAGGCTACTCCAGTGGATAGGACTAAAGAGCTGAGCTTGGGTGACATCGTCACTGTACTCAGCTCGAGCGAGGTATTCGCCCTGAGCGTTTTCAATACGGACTAACTGCTTGTCATGTATGTGGTAGTGCTGAGCAGTCTCTGGATGGATTTGAATGTAAGGCTCACTTTTGTGACTTGCTAATTTGGGCGATAGACCTGTGCGAGACATGGTATGCCATTGATCTCGCGTTCGACCGCTATTGAGAAATAAAGGGAATTCAGTGGTTAGCTGTTGCTTCGGGTGAGCATGTTTAACCGCGATAAAATTGGCTTTGTGATTTGCGGTATAGAATCGCTTGTCGACGAATAAACGCTGGTGCGCGACTTGAGTTTGTAGCTGGGTAACAGGCCATTGTTGTGGCGTCATTTTGCTGTAGCTAAGGTCATCAATGTGGGTGAGCCCTGACAGTGAGAAATCTCGCTGGCGCTTTGTATTCCCTTGGATAGACAGCTTGGCATACTCGCGGAAAATATCTGCTTCATGTAAGTAGTTAAAAGCGTCTTTAAACCCCATCTTTTGCGCCACTTGGCTGATGATCCACCAATCTGGCTTCGCCATACCTGGACTAGGAAGAATGCGGCGTTGGCGAGATATACGTCTTTCTGAGTTGGTGACGGTGCCTGACTTCTCGCTCCAGCCTTGAGCGGGCAATACCAAATCCGCTAGGCGAGTTGTTTCGGTGTCAGCGATACAATCTGACACGACAACAAACGGGCACGTTTCGAGAGCATGTTTGATTTTTTCTGAGCCAGGGAGGCTAACCATGGGGTTGGTTGCCATGATCCAAATCGCCTTTATCTTACCATCAGCCATAGCATCAAACATATCAATGGCTTTCAATCCGGGCTTTTTTACGAGATTGTCGGTTTGCCAGAATTGACTGACGAGTTGTAAATGTTCTGAGTTCTCAAATTCCATGTGTGAAGCTAGCGTGTTTGCGAGTGCGCCCACTTCACGCCCACCCATAGCATTGGGTTGGCCCGTCACAGAGAAAGGCCCCATACCCGGCTTACCTATTTTTCCTGTTGCTAGATGGCAGTTGATAATGCTGTTTACTTTGTCAGAGCCAGAGGTTGATTGATTAACGCCCTGCGAGTAGATCGTTAGCACCTTGTCGGTCTTTGAAAAAACTTGATAAAAGCGCTCTAACCTTTTTTGGTCAATGCCAGTTATGGTGTCAATGTCGTGCTCTTTATGCGCTTGTTGAAGTGCCTGGTCGAAATCGTTGGTATGTTGGGCAATAAAGCTCGTATCAAGTTGTTTGTTTATGCTTAGGTGAGTAAGTAGACCATTAAATAGCGCAACGTCAGAGCCCGGCTTAATCGCTAAATGTTCATCTGAAATCTCACAGGTCTCTGTCGATCTTGGGTCAACCACGACAACTTTCAGTGATGGATTATTTTGCTTTGCACTGCGAAGGCGTTGAAATAATACAGGGTGACACCATGCGAGATTAGAGCCGACCAAAACAACCAGCTCAGCCTGCTCTATGTCTTCATAGCAAATCGGCACGGTATCTGAGCCAAATGCTCGTTTGTGGCCAACAACGGATGATGCCATACACAAACGTGAGTTACTGTCGATGTTGGCACTTCCCATAAAGCCTTTAATCAGCTTATTGGCAACATAGTAATCTTCGGTTAACAGTTGTCCTGATACGTAAAAAGCGACAGATTCAGGGCCAAATTCTTTGATAGCTTGAGTAAATTTGTCGGCTACCGTTTGCGTGGCTAAGTCCCAGTCTAGGGTCTTACAATCAGTCGCACTGACACTGGTTGGCGATAGTAATCGACCATCGTGAATGACAGTTTCACCAAGTGCTATCCCCTTGGTGCAGAGCTTTCCGTTATTTGAAGGGTGCTCTTTATCACCGCGAACTTCCAGCTCTCCCGTCATTTTAGGTCGAGCTTCAAGACCGCAACCAACGCCACAATAGGCGCATGTGGTTTTTATCCATCCTTGTTCAGATTGTGTCATAGCTCTACTCCATCTTTAATATGGCTACTGTTTTTATTTAATTACTAGCAACTAGTGAACCAAGTTGGGAATATAAGCTAGCAAACCTAAAATGTTAATAATGTTCAATGGGTTAGATTCACTTTGCGTATATTGTTAATGCGAAGGCTAAATATATATTCGATTAATCCTTATCATGTTTGCACCATTAGATTCCAATCTGCACCACAAGTGTTCAATTTATCAGTTTTTATTCATTGTTTTATTAATTGTTATTTGAGTTTTGTTTGTTGGTGTTTATTTATCTGATTGTTTTATAAAGGTTATGTGATTTTGTTTTTGATTATTTCATGATTGGGCATTTGTTTTGCAGTGTTGATATTGCTCGCATTATTAGCCGCAGGAAATAGAGAATGAATATAAGAAAACAATTTGGTAATAACGATGTTTCTTTCGGTAAGGTTATTTTAGTCGGTGCCGGCCCTGGTGATGTGGAATTACTAACGATTAAAGCTTTAAAAACTATTGAGTCTGCAAAAGTCATCATTTTTGATAATTTGGTGAGTGAGGAGATTCGTCAGTTATTTCCTTCCCACGCAAAAAAAATCTATGTAGGAAAAGCAAAAGGCCACCACAGCGCAACTCAAGATGAGATCAACAACCTACTCGTCAGCTATGCCCAAAACGGTGAGGACGTATGCCGCGTAAAAGGCGGGGATGCGTTTGTCTTTGGTCGTGGCAGCGAGGAAATGTTATTTCTGGCGCAGCGAGGTATTCAAGTGGAAGTGGTCCCAGGTGTAACCGCCGCTTCAGGTTGTACGAGCTACGCTCACATTCCGTTAACTCATCGAGGAATTGCTCAGGGGTGCACTTTCATCACGGCGCATGCTGACAAAGAGTTAGATCTTAATTGGTCTGTACTCGCAAAACTCAACCAAACCCTGGTGATTTATATGGGGTTAAGTAAAACCGAGCTCATCACTCAAGAGTTAATTCGAGGGGGGATGGCGGACACCATGCCAGTCGCCTTGATAGAAAATGGCTGCACGCCTCAGCAGCGCGTTTTTACTGGTGACATTACACAGTTAAGTGCACTTAAACGTAAACACAAGGTGCAATCACCTGCCCTCATTGTTGTAGGAGAGGTGGTTTCAATCGCCAGCAAAATGCAGTGGTTAACAGGCTTGAGCAGTCAAGCTGAGTTCCTTAAGACTGAGCAATTGGATTTGTGTATTCCAGCTTAAGAAACGAACTCATTAGAAAAATATAACAACTAGGAAGTGAAGTATGAGCAAGGAAAGGATTGTAGTTGTCGGTAATGGAATGGTGGGACATAAGTTCATTGAAACCTTAATTCAAAGTCAACGTAACGATATTGAGGTAATCACGTTTGCCGAAGAGTCACGCTTGGCTTATGACCGAGTTCAATTAACGTCGTATTTGACAGGTAAAACCGCAGACGATCTCGCGATGACTAATGATGATTATTATCGCGAGTGTGGTGTTAACTATGTCCTAAACGAAAAAGTGGTCGATATCGACTCGAAAGAAAAGTCGGTGACTACCGCGTCCGGTCGCGTGGAGCAATACGATAAGTTGGTGCTCGCTACCGGTTCGTTCCCCTTTGTGCCACCTATTCCGGGTAATGATCAAGAACACTGCTTTGTCTATCGGACACTAGAAGATCTCGATGCGATTGAAGCTTCAAGCAAGCAAAGTAAAACGGGGGTAGTCGTAGGTGGTGGTTTGCTTGGGTTAGAAGCGGCAAACGCAATTAAGAATTTAGGACTTGAAACGCACGTCGTTGAGTTCGCACCTCGTCTTATGGCTGTGCAATTGGAAGAGGGGGGAGGCGCTTTACTGAGACGTAAAATTGAAGCGATGGGAGTTTCGGTTCATACAGAAAAAGCCACCACAGAGATTGTTAAAGGCGATAGTGCGCGCTATCGAATGATGTTTGCTGATGGAAGCTCTCTTGAAACCGACATGATTGTATTCTCTGCGGGAATTCGACCGCAAGATGAGTTAGCTAAGCGGGCGGGACTAGAAGTAGGTGCTCGTGGTGGTATCACCATTAACAATCACTGTCAGACAAGCAATGAACAGATATACGCTATTGGTGAGTGCGCGTTATGGCAGAGCCAAATTTTCGGTCTAGTTGCCCCGGGCTATCAGATGGCCAAAGTGGCGGCCAGTCATGTACTTTCTGACGCAAAACCGACAGAGTTCCTTGGCGCAGATATGAGCACTAAGTTGAAGCTATTGGGGGTTGATGTCGCCAGTATTGGTGAAGTGCATGGCCAAACACAAGGAGCGCAATCATATACCTATAGCGATGAGATCGAGCAAGTCTACAAGCGCTTGATTATTTCTCAAGATGGACAGCGAATCGTTGGTGCGGTGCTGGTGGGTGATGCTGACGCGTATGGTTCGCTGCTGCAAATTAAGCAAAATGATTTGCCTTTGCCAGATAACCCAGCGGTGCTTATTTTGCCCAATGTGGCGGATGATGAATCGTCAGCGCTGGGTATTGATGCCCTACCAGACAGTGCAATGATCTGCTCGTGTTTTGACGTGACGAAAGGGGATATCAAGCAGGCTGTTGCTTCAGGTTGCACGACAATGGCGTCGCTCAAAGAGTCGACTAATGCATCAACTGGATGTGGAGGTTGTTCCGCGTTGGCAAAACAAGTCTTGGATAACGAACTGCTCACTCTTGGTGTCGAAGTGAACAATGATCTTTGTGAACACTTTGCTTACTCACGCCAAGAGCTCAGCGACATTATACGAGTGAACCAAATCAAAACATTTGACGCCTTGCTTGAGCAATACGGCACCGGGTTAGGGTGTACTGTATGTAAACCCGCGGTGGGTTCCATTTTAGCTTCATTCTGGAATGACTACATCCTTGAAGATGACCTGATTGAGCTACAAGATACCAACGACATCTACTTGGGTAATATGCAAAAGGACGGCACCTATTCGGTGGTGCCTCGGGTTGCTGGTGGAGAGATCACCCCCGACAAACTGATTGTACTTGGTGAGGTTGCTAAAGAGTTCGATTTATACACAAAGATCACCGGGGGCCAACGTATTGATTTGTTTGGTGCGCAGCTCAACGATTTACCACTAATTTGGCAAAAACTGGTTGATGCTGGGTTTGAAACGGGCCACGCCTATGGCAAGTCTGTGCGTACCGTGAAATCTTGCGTAGGCAGTACATGGTGTCGCTATGGAGTTGGTGACAGTGTTGGCTTTGCGATTGACCTAGAGAATCGGTACAAAGGTCTGCGCTCGCCGCACAAACTCAAGTTTGCTGTTTCAGGCTGTACCCGCGAGTGTGCTGAAGCGCAGTCTAAAGATATCGGTGTAATCGCTACAGAAAACGGGTGGAATTTATATGTGTGTGGTAACGGTGGTATGCGTCCAAGGCATGCCGACTTGTTTGCCAGTGATCTTGACGAAACCACGTTAATTCAATACATCGACCGAATTTTAATGTTCTACATTCGCACCGCTGATCGTCTGCAACGTACTTCAGTGTGGATGGAAAATCTCGAAGGTGGTTTGGAATATCTTAAGCAAGTGGTCATTGAAGATAAGCTTAGCGTGTGTGCTGAGTTAGAAAAAGAAATGCAGGCCAACATTGATAAGTACCAATGTGAGTGGAAAACAACATTGGAGTCACCTGAGAAACTCAAACGATTTAGTCACTTTATTAATAGTGACCAGCGAGATGAGGGCTTAGCTTTCACTTCTATTAGGCAACAACGCTTTCCTAAGCCGCAATCTGAGCAGAACATCGAGGTCGTCGAAGTCTCTTAACAACATTGATAAAGAAAAACACAATCTAAGGTAGGAGATCGAAAATGGAAAATTGGCAAACCGTCTGTCGGTTAGAGGATATTGCGCCCAATATGGGGGGATGCGTGTTGGTAGATGGGGATCAAATCGCGATATTTCGTTGTACGCGGTCCCAGTCTTTATACGGGGTTTCAAATTATGACCCAATTGGCCACGCCAATATCCTGTCTCGTGGAATCATTGGTTCGATTGAAGAGCAGCCTTATGTGGCCTCTCCTTTGTATAAACAGCACTTTAATCTCCTGACTGGCCAATGTTTGGAAGAGCCAGAAATCACCATTGAGACTCATCAGGTACGTGAGCATAAAGGATTTGTTCAAGTGCTGGTTAAGCATGCGTTAGCGGCATAGCGCTCCCACATAATACATCGTTCTATGGCACCTTGGTTCTTCTAACTGAGGCGTCGAGAGCATACAATTAGATTCTTAGTGAAAGGTTGAGAAACATGGAAAACACTAAATTTTCAATATTGTCCTTCAAAGGAAAGATGAAAATCTTACATATGAGCTGGGTGGCTTTTTTCATCACCTTTGTCGTTTGGTTTAATTTTGCTCCATTACTACAGATGGTAAAAGAAACCTTGGGGCTAACGACTCAAGAGGTGAAAACGCTCTTGATCCTTAATGTCGCCTTAACCATTCCCGCCCGTGTGGTTATTGGGATGCTAACCGACAAGTATGGGCCACGTTTAGTATATTCAGCATTGCTGGCTATCTGTTCTATCCCCTGTTTCATGTTTGCGTTTGCGGACTCTTTTCTTCAGGCAGCCATCGCTCGTTTCTTACTCGGTTTTATTGGTGCCGGTTTCGTTATTGGTATTCGTTTAGTATCTGAATGGTTTCCTCACCACGAACTTGGCACTGCCGAAGGTATTTATGGTGGATGGGGTAATTTTGGTTCTGCGGCAGCAGCCTTCACTTTGCCAACATTAGCTTTGGTGTTTGGTGGAGAAGATGGCTGGAGATACGCGATAGCGACGACAGGCTTGATGAGTCTTATTTTCTCTGTCGTCTTCTACCGTGGCGTAACGGATACGCCTAAAGGCTCGACTTACTTTAAGCCAAAGCATCTAACCGCGATGGAAGTAACATCGAAAGGGGACTTTTTCTTTCTACTCGGCATGAAAATACCCATGTATGCAGTGCTTGCGCTATTGGCTTGGAAGTTATCGCCTAGTGGAATCGGTATGCTGTCTCAAGCCGTCGTGGAGTATATCTACATCGGGCTTATTGCATTGTATTTGGTTGAAGCTAGCCAAGTCTGGAAGGTAAACAAGTCGATATTTTCTCAGCCAGTAGAAGAAATACACCAATACAAGTTTAAGCAAGTTGCGGTGCTCAACGTATTGTATTTTGCAACCTTTGGATCAGAGTTGGCTGTCGTCTCTATGTTGCCGTTGTTTTTCTCGGAGACATTTGAACTGTCACCGGTGTTAGCAGGCATGGTCGCATCGGCGTATGCTTTCATGAACTTGATGTCTCGACCTGGAGGAGGCTGGATTTCGGACCGTTTCGGTCGTAA
Source organism: Vibrio sp. (assembly GCF_984391705.1). Classification (NCBI taxonomy): domain Bacteria; kingdom Pseudomonadati; phylum Pseudomonadota; class Gammaproteobacteria; order Vibrionales; family Vibrionaceae; genus Vibrio; species Vibrio sp. Next base: position 251,802 of record NZ_CFHWOM010000002.1, read on the forward strand.
GCCCACGTTGCTGCTCTTAACCGCTGGCTTAGCCTTGGGGTACTTTATGATGGGGCAAGTGGGTAGTGAGTGGCCGATTTGGTTAGCCGTTGTAGCAGCAATGATATGTTCGTTTTTTGTCCAGGCTGGTGAAGGAGCGGTTTTTGCAACGGTTCCTTTAATTAAGCGCCGAATGACAGGACAGATTGCCGGTATGACTGGAGCATATGGTAACGTTGGCGCGGTGACCTACTTGACCATTTTGTCCTTCGTTGATTACCAAACATTCTTCTTTGTGATTGCCGGTACTGCGGTATTAGGATTTGTCGCTTTACTGTTTATGGAAGAACCTAATGGCAAGATTGCGGAAGTGAATGATGACGGTAGTGTGACTCTTATTGATGTCTCTCGCTAAACGTACCCCTAACAAAATCGGGAAATATTACAGCCAGCACAAGCTGTAATATGTTCAAAGGCTTAGCCAAGTAATCACTAGGTTAAGCTTTTGTTCTGCCAGCAAAGATGTGAGGAAGTATGTATTCGCGTCAAGAAAATAAGCAGCAACGGTTAACCTTAAGGCATAGCGGAACATCGCTAACGGGTAAAAGAGAGCAGAATCAAGATGCGATGCTGGTTAAACAGCCTGAATCAGCGAACGAATTGATTCACAAGGGCATTGTGGCTTGTATCGCCGATGGCGTAAGTTGCAGTGCGCAAAGCCAAAAAGCGAGCCATACCGCTGTCGTTCAGTTTATTACAGATTATTTTTCAACACCTGATAGCTGGAGCGTTAAACACTCTGCTAGCCAAATTCTCACCTCTTTAAACGCTTGGCTTTATGAAGAAGGGGTTAAACAAGGATCGCTGGCTGATCATGGACTGGTGACAACGTTCAGTGCCGTTGTGTTTAAATCGAATACCGCGCACATCTTCCATGTCGGGGACTCCCGTGTTTATCGGATAAGAGCTAATAAACTGGCTTTGTTAACCAAAGACCATCAAAGAATCAATTTTGGTAAAGGGGCATACCTAACCCGAGCGCTGGGAATGGACAACGTATTGGAGGTTGACTATCAAACCGCTGTGTTGGAAGAAGGTGATAGGTTTCTACTAAGCACAGATGGCGTTCATGATTATCTTAGTGAAGGGGAATTAGCGAAGGTTTTGCAAACTGGGTCTTCTGTCTCTTTGCAAAACTTGACGGACAACCTCTGCGCTCAAGCGCTTCAAAATGGTAGTGAAGATAACTTATCAAGTGTTCTTGTTGAAGTTACCGGCCTCCCCAACCAATCCGTACTCGAGCATCAAAATAAGGTTTTGTCCCGAGCGCTTCCTCCTGCCTTAAAGGAGGGCAATACCCTTGACCAATATCGGGTTGATAAGGTGCTTTATGAAGGGACTCGTAGCCACGTGTATTTGGTTTATGACGTCAATACCAATCAACAACTGGTGTTGAAGGCGCCGTCTCAACAATTAGCCGAAGATCGGGAACAACTTATTCACTTTGCCAATGAATCTTGGGTGGGCTCTCAGTTAAATAGCGAGCGAGTGATGAAAGTCTATGCGGGTCCGAAGCAATCCTATTTTGCTTACTTGTTATGTGAGTGGGTGGAGGGAATAACGCTTAGGCAGTGGATGTATGACAACCCAAACCCAAGCCTAGAAAAGGTACGTGAACTTTTAAATGAGCTTGTGAAAGCTGCTCGTGTCTTTCAGCGTGCAGGTATGGTTCATCAAGATCTAAAGCCTGAGAACATTATGATTACGCCAGAAGGCAAACTTAAGGTTATTGATTTTGGGGCTGTTAAATCTGAGGGACTAGAAGAGATAACAGGCAACGTTCGCGACAAAATCCCGCTTGGTGCATTACATTACATCGCGCCTGAGTATATTCAAAACAGTGATACCACAACTCAGTCTGACCTATTTTCCATTGCTGTGATTGGCTACGAGATGCTAACAGGAGAGATGCCTTACAAACAGGTGAGGGGACAAGATATTGCTCAAGCGAGACACATAAAGTGGGACTATCGCTCGATACATAGCCATCGACGTGATCTGCCAGATTGGATAGACTGGACGTTCAAGAAAGCAACGCACTTTAACCCCAAGCAGCGTTATATCGCTATGAGTGAGTTTATCACTGACTTGTATACGCCTAACCGAACTCTGCAGAGCGAGTTTCAGCAGTCGCCAATTTTGACTCGAAATCCGGTACTTTTTTGGAAGGTACTCGCTCAAGTCGCGATCGTCATAGCGCTGGTGGAACTGATATTTTTGCTCTAGCGAGTTGCTTTTCTTTTGTGTTTAATTGAAGTCTTCAACGTGGTAGCGAAGGTCGCTGATCCAAAAATCGCTCGTTAGGTAATCTTGCTTGAGTAGCTTCTTACCTTCTTGCTCGAGTGTAATGATATAAGCACCTTCCATCAGCCCTTCAACCATGAAAAAACCGTCACTCTCAATAAGGCTAGAGTATTCAAGACCTTTGCCGATGTGCTTGAAGTGAATGTAGCTGTTGGGGTTAACATCGCCCTCAATAATGCCATCTGCGCCGAAAGAGGAAACAAGGACAACGGACATTCGCGTTAGCCCTGCTTCACGCGTGTTCACCAAAATAGGGTTTTGTTTTGGCGTTAAGTTGAGGCTCAGTGCCCCCTCATCGATATGCACGGACAGCCGATCCCTAGCAGGCACTTGGTTAAACACAAACTCGCCATTTTCATCAGTCTCTGCGTATTGGTCTAACACTTGTAAACTTGCGCCTTTAATCGGGTTTCCTTGTTGGTCGACCACTTTCCCGGTTAGCTTGGCAAAGCTGTATTTGCTCCAATCGAGTAAATCTCCAACGTCGTCATCAAAGTGGCTTCTTGCTCCGAGTTCTCCGGTCAGCTCCATTCCGTAGTCATCGAGAGAACCATACAGTTTCATTCTTAAGTGGGTGTTGAGTCTCGCTTCAATTGACGCTGATAAATCGACATCCTCGTTGCTATAACTTGCAGATAGGTCAGATGTAATTTCCTCGAACAACTGCCCCACATTTAGCCAGCAGTCGCGACAGATATTACGCAAAGATGCATGAGCTTGCTCGAGCTGCGCGTCATTGTTCCAGCTGCCCCTGAGTTTCCATGACGTATCTGAAAAGCCACTTTGGGCTAACTCTATTCTATGGAGGTATTCTCTCACCCCTGATTGTCGATTTTGGTTGTAATCGGTTTCCAATGATAGAAAGAGATTATTCGCAACTTTTGTTCTTATCTTGGGTGTTGCGCGATACTTATCTTTCTCACGACGCAGCGTTAGGCTGGTATTAAAATGGGTCGCAGAGTAGTTGTAGTTGAGGGCATCAAAGAGCTCGGCATCCGCAGAGAATTTATTGGCTTTTCCAAGTTCTAACGTAAATGACTGCGAGTCACCAATTATTGCATCGAACTCCATTGGATAACGATCAAGAAGAGGGACCCAGCCGATTTGTAGTGCTAGCCAGTGAGTAGGTAAATGCCGAATATGGATAGCGGCTAAACTCTCATCTTCGGTTGCCAAGAAAGTTGAACCTAACGTGAAGTAGTCCCCTAGACCATATTCTAGCGTCGTCGAACCAATTCGCTCATGTTCGAGCTTGGCAATCAGCTCTGTGTGCCATTCACCTTTTGGAAGGAAAGAGTCTTGCAGACTGGCGACGCTGATCTCTTCTTCCTGCCATACCCCTTTTGCTAGGTAGTAACGAAAGGTAATGCTATCGCCCGGCGCGACGTTGTTTTCCTCAACAAGGAAATAACCGAAATCATCAGAGCGATATGAATTTCGGTAAATGCCATTTACTAGTACGTCAATATTGATATTAGGTTTTGTGGTTCTTTCTAACTGCAGTGTACCGAATTCATTTTTTCGCTCTCGATTGGAGTAATGCACCCCATGCTCCAAGCTTGAAGGGCTCGCATAAATGCCGCCGTCGAGAAGTACATGGCCAACTTCGAAGAAGCCACCCGTATCGTTTGTATCGACGGAAATGTTGTAATACACAACTGGCTCTTCCTCTCTGGAATCTATTGATACTCGAGATAGGGAATTTTCCGTACTTAGTAGAGTGTCGGAGATAATATGTTCACTGCGCTGAGTTTCACTGTCGTAGGAGACTGATGCTGATAAACGAGTGGACAAACCAGGCTGTTCTGTCGGTGAAATCGCTTGCTGTTGACGCTGCTTTTCAAGTTGTAGGGCTTTTTCACGAGACTCTCTTTTGAGCTTCTGAATATCCTGCTCTAAGTCTGATTTAGATTTGAAACCGCGCGATATTGAGAGTTGGTAATCATCAATGGACCAGCTTGTTTCAACAGGCAAACATAGCGCTAAGCTTTGCCAATGAATTACCCACTCTTCTTGGTACTTAATCAAATCGACAAATTGTTTTGGAGAATCTGATCGAGAGCAGCGACCATTGATAAGATCAAAGACAAAAGGAGGAGACTCACGAGCGGAATCTTGAGGAAGGTATACCTGACATTCCTTTTGATCACATTCCCCTGTCATTTCGAGCAAATAAAACAAGCTGTTTTCGAGTGGCAGAAAAGGCGACTCGTTCTCGTCCATAAAGACTCGATAGAATCCGTCACCTATATTACCGATCCGAACTTCAATATGGGCGGAAAACAGCTCTTCGTTATGTTCATTTGCTCGCGCCATTAAACCTGTCGAAATGAATAGCGCGAAGAGAACAGCTTGTTTAAAGCGCATAAATAACTGCAATGCGTTTTAGACCCTGAAGTTTAGAAGACACACTCGTGCAGTGATTTATCGTCTTGCAATAACGAAACCTTTTTGACACCTGGCAGGGGCTTAATCATTTCTGACTCGCGTAAAAGAACGAGTTTTGATTCTTGTCCATCTGCATTAATTAGGGCATTAAATTGGTATTTCCCGTTATTAGTAACTCGCAGTGCGTGGTTGTCACATTGATAGACAACTTCATCCTTTACTGCGCCTCTTTGTACATATATCGGCACATAGCTATTCACGCGGAAATCAAGCTGAAAGGAAGGCTGAGATTGTTGCTTAGCGTCAGTGGCCTGCTCGCCCAAGGCGATAGGCGAGAAATGCAAATAGGCGCGATATTCACCTTGTTCTTTATCTTGTGGCAGTGCATTGAATCTAAGGCGAATTGTTCTGCGTTGATTGGGCTTAAGTTCTCTTATTACTGGGGGAGAGACTTGTAGCCAATCAGCGATATTTTCAGTTTGCTCGACGGAAGCGTTTAGTCTATTTACTTCTTTAAGCGCGATAGGGCGATACGTTGGTTTGATTTCAAGACGGATAGGTTTATCTGACGTATTTTCTACAACGATTTTTTCGGTGATTGATCGATCAGCATCCAAAACAAAGCGAGTAGGCGCAATCAGCAGTTGAGCATAGGCAGGCAACGTTAGTAGAGTAGCCAAAATGAGGAAAAAAGTACGGCTCATTAATAGTTAACCTCAAAAGGAATAGTTGCGGAGTAGATTCCCGCAGGATCGTTGTGATTAATACGAACTTGAGCTCCGATACACAATAAATCACTCTTTCCACTTCTAGATATGGTTGCTCTACCTCGGACTGATAGGCCACAACCGTAAAAAACCTTGCCTATTTTAAGGCTGCGAGAACTTGTCGAGTGATACAGATATTGACCGTTGGAAACGGATACGTTGATACGTCTGCCAGGATCCCCTTCAACGTAGAAGCGTACGACGTGTATCTGAGTTTGTTCAGGGTTAGAGGTCGCTATTTGACTTGTGCCGGCAAGGAAAGTACCTGGAAACTCAAGCTCCAGATTTTCAGAGACAATATTGAGCGCGTGACTGTAACAAGGAGCAATTAACAGTGCGATCAAACAAAAAATACGAGTCAGCGACATATCAAATTCGTAATTATGGCGGCACTTAGCCGCCATATTGGAAGATTACTGGTAAGTAACTTCTACAGGAACTGTTGCAGAGTATGTACCCGGTGCTAGAGTTGCACTTGCAACACGCGCCGTACCACCAACTTTAAGTTCTGCAGTACCCGCGTTAAGCGTTAGAGTTGGGTTAAAATCAAACTCCGCTGCAATCGTGTTAGCGCCGTTAACAAGGTTAGTATTTGAGATTGCGACACTTACTTGAGAGCCGGTTGAACCCGTAATGGCAAAGGTTGCAGCGCCACTGTCAGCTTGCGCGATAACAATGTCTGTACCTGAATCAGTCGTAATAATACCGAAATCTAAATCAGTACTATTTGTTACTGTTACCGCTTGTTTTACTTCTAATGTTGCATTGAATGAATCAGTTGCTGCTAATGCGTTATTTGCTGAAAAAGCGAATAGAGAAAGTGCTGCGACTTTAACGATTTTACTCATGTTGTTACCTATTATTCTTGTGATGAAGGTTTGCGTTTCTTATATTTGCGACAAATTTTTGCAGATGAACAAATTTTTGACACATGAATAAAATATATACTAATTATTCTTTGTAAAAATGTTTTTAAATTTAATTGTGAAAAGTATTAATTAATGGAACCTTGATCACAAAGTCATATGGGAAATATACAAGATAACGAAATGAAACATGTGTTAATAACCTGAAATATATTAAGCGTATAGATCTTGTTTCATAGAAAAATTGTGGTCTTTTATGTGTCTGGTTTTATATTTGTGTGAGGTTTCTATCAGAATTGCATTTAATACAACGGCATAAGTGCCTATAAATAATATGGTTTTTCTGGGGCGTGGAGGGGTCTTAATCCGCAGGTTTTATATTTAGACTCATGCATGTAATTAATTGCTGTTTATTATCAATCTTCTAATTGATAATGAATTTCATTATTGCATTTTGAGTTCTTTATTTTTGGATGGGAATTAATATTTATATTACTTAACTATGAATTAGTTTCTCGTTAGATATTTTTATCCCTCTCACATGATGTCGAGTTATATTTCGTGAAATGAATCGCATGCTTTAACGTATCGATATAGTTAGCACAATGTTTGCGACAAATTTCATAGCCGTCACCGATTGTTCTTCTAAGTAAATAGCGGGGTGGTCAAGCATACGTTATTACTCTATAATCGAACGGTGTTTTATTGTTGTGTAGTATTATGAATTATAGAAAACGCTTTGTATCATTTGGCTTACTTATTTCTCTGGTGGGATGTGCTAGTCAGAGTGAACAAAAAGACTCGGAAAATGTCTTGAATCAGCCCGATGTCGAGATAAAAGAGGAGTTGGCTCAACCGGAGCCTGGCGCCAGAGGTGTCAACAGTGACATCATATTGAACAACGAGCCGACTAAACAAGTACTGACAGCACTAGAGAGTGTGGCCGATACACTCAATGTATTGAGCTTGGGAATTTTTGCGGGCTCAAGGTTATAACCATTTCTCGCAAGCGAATGATGAACACGTTAGCCCTAACTCAGAAAACTTTATACTTACCTTTTACCGAGTTATAGCCGCACTAAACGTTGTTTTTCTAAAGTGGTTTTTCAATCTGCGAGTCTGCTAACACGCCGATGTCAGTAACTGATGTATTCTAATCTCAAGTGAAGAAGAGGATTTAATCTATGTCGAAAAGCTCCAAGCTTCATAATGAAGATAAACTTGTTAAAAAAGCGCTAGAGATTGGTGGGAAGATGGCAAAGATGCAAGGCTTCGAACTTCCGCAATCGCCGCAACCCGTGAGAGTCAAAGCGATCTATTTGTTCTTGGTGGACGCGAAACAAATCACTCCGTTACCTGATAGTAAGCTTGACGGTGCCAATATCAAACACAGACTGGCAGTATGGATACACAGTGCGTTGCCAGACGACGACCCTCTAAAATAAGTATCATCTTGAAGTAGCACTTTTCACTAATTGACAGCTATGGATAGTTAATAAGGCGAGCCAAATGGCTCGCCTTTTTTATTCCAGTGTTAGTATCCGTTGGGATTGTCGATCACATAGACCCAACCACCATCCTCATAATGCATCACCTCTAAGGCCGTTCCTTGGATGTTTTGACCTTGCAAGGCGTTCACTATTTCCCAATCAGAGCGCACCATGGCAATGTTATCGTTAATGTGGATAGAGACGCTTTTGGTGAGTATGTTTACGTCACCTTGCATGTATCCCTTCAATACCAGCTTAATTTCTTCTCTGCCTTTGGCTTGATTACCTTCTTTATCTAAAACAAACACGGCGTCTGGATGAAAAAGTGTACCTAGTCCTTCCAGATCTTTATTCGCGAAATACTGGCCAAATAACGAATGTAATTCAGAAGGTGTTTGTGGTTTTGGATACAGAGTCTCAGCATGTAAACCAAGGGAGAGAAAATAGATAAACAGTAAAACGTAACGCATAACTTCATCCTTTTGATATTGGCTTAGGCCTCAGTTGAGCTTCTGCCTTGTTGTGTCTTCACAATAGATAAGTCGGTTACGATTTAAAATTAGCTTCCCAAAAGTAACTAGTTACTCCTAGGTAACTATTGGTTTGTGATGCAGCCTTTGATTACACTGGCGTAGCAGAGAACGAATTAGGGAAGTGCGATGTCGACAAAAGTGAATCATCAAGTACAACCAGATGGCTATTGTAGTGTAGATAAATATTTAACCTTGATATCGACAAAGTGGACAGCGCACATCGTATGGTTGCTAGGGCAACAAGAAGAGATGAGATTCGGTCAAATTCGTAAGCAGTTAGCGTTGGTGTCCAGCAAAGTACTTACTGAGTGTTTGAAGTTATTATCCGAGCATGGATTTGTATGGCGGAAACAGCAAGACACCATTCCTGTTACAGTGAACTACGGGTTAACCCCAAAAAGTAAAGAGCTTGCTAGCGTCGTGGATCTCATTGTCCAAAAATCTGATGACTGGGATGCAGATTAGGTGTTTCGTCAACGGTGGGAGGCTTCCTGTTGGAATAACTCGGTATCATAGAGTTACAAAACAGAATCAAAAGGACTAAAGATAAGCCCCAATAAGCGCTAAAATGCTCGCGTTGCGAGAGTGCGACATAGAATACTCATTCACAGAAACCTTAAAGTAACCATACATGTCTAAAGATTTCGAATTCACCACAGAATACACACTCGACAAGCCTTTCTTTGCCGAATGTTATGATCAAACCAGTCAGCCAGCTAAGCTCCCACAAGCCTATCTGAAAGCGATACTCTTTCTTATTTTTGGTGTGGCGTTACTAGAGTTTGAGCTGCTGCCCAATGGTTACGTTGGTTGGTTCTTTATCGTGTTGAGTGTGATTGAAGCGTGCAGTGTTTACTTCAAAAGAACGTGGTGGTTATGGCGACAAACCATCAGCTCTAGCCGCGGCAGCAAAGTGACGCTTCAAGTGAACGCAAACGGTGTGGGTTACAAAACGGGTAAAATCGACCGAAAAATTGCTTGGAGCGAAATCGACCAACTCGAACAAACCGATTTAGGTTTCATCCTTCACCTGGGTAAACAGCGTCAGTACATCAGTCAATCGTGCTTAAATGAAGAAGTGATTGCGTTCATGGTAGAGCGGCACGAAGGTTCAAAAGCAAGTTAATGCTTTTACTGGCAGTAAGGCTTTGCTGATAGGCGAGTCACTAAGTTTTTCTTACATAAGGCGTTCCAGTTGGGACGCCTTGTTAGATCTTGGGGACGAGGATGGTGTCTATAAAACTTAATTTCTATCAATGATTTATTAAATTGTAGACAAAGTTTCATTAACCATTGATATCGTTGACATTACATGTTGTTGGTTATAGTTTTCGCGTTAATATTAAGTGAATAATCCGACGGCATGTAATGAAAAAATTTCCTTTGCTTTTAGTGCTTGCTCTTACTGGGTGTAACAGCTTGAATGGAGGTGGAAGTAGGGTATCGGAACCTGTCGTGCCCAGTACAGCCGATATAGAGCTGACGCCTCAGCTGATAGATCAGTTAAAATCTCAACCTACGATTGATGACCAGCTAGGTATTCTCTATGACAAGTTTGAACCATTGCTCGATCGCAGCGACTCTTTAGTGGGTGTCGACGCAAATGAGGATGGTATTCGCGATGATATTGAAGCTTTCATTGATGCGCTGCAGATATCAGAACCCAAAAGAAATGCGATTAAGCAGAACGCGAGATACTCTCAGGAAATTCTGAGTCATGACTATAGTGAAAAAACTCGCGAAAATAAGCTCAAAGTTTACGAAATTGCTCGTAAATATGACAAAGTTATTGCCTGTAAAGACTATGTTGGTATCCTTCTAGATGACGCGATAAATACTTCGCGAACCATTACCGCACTCACATACAACACTAAATCCAGAACATTGGCTTACCTCACTTACAATAAGATATTAAGTGGCTTAGCCTTTACTGCTCTCGATTCTGAGGGAAAGTACTGTGAATGAGTTAGGCAGACTCTGCCTACTTGCAAGCTTCTTTACCAATGCTCCTCTATTTAGTTAATACTAGATGTAAACTTGAATGCTACACGACTGGCTTCTTATGGCGCAGCTACCCCTATGTTCTCGCGCAGACAGTTTTTATAGTCGCGCTATAAATACTTTGCATTTGAAACAGTCAAAGTGCCCAATATCGGGTAAGACAATGTTGACCGGAAGCTTTTTTCAAGGCGTTAAATAGGAAGTTCGCTTTATGCGTAAAACAGACAAGAAGATTGAAAATCAAATTCGAGACGTCTTAACCGGGGTTTGTGAAGACACGTTAAAAGGTTACGATGGCTTTCTTTGGGTGACGCATACAGTCAAATTCTCCTCTTTTCCACAAAGCTTAGAAATAATCTGTGTATTTGAAACGAATCAAGATAGAGCAAACTTTTTAGCGGGAGAAGGCCAACAGCATGTCTCCAAAGCTATCCAAAAAGCGTTTAATCAAGTTGGAGTCCAACTAAAGAACGTCGGTAAGCAAATCAGTTACGACACTCAGCAAAACAGCGAGCGCGGTTATCAAAGAAAGTGAGTTGAGTGTGCAGTCAGGACCTAAAGTTTGGTCGTTTGGCTGCTAAAAACATGATACTCAGTCGTTATGATGCTTGGGTATGAGTAAGGGGCAGTGATGTTCATAAATGCCTAAAGCGAATCATTACACCTCAATTAAACAAAAGGCGGATCACAAGGTTCGCCTTTTTTCGACCTTCGGATTTTGATGAATACGTTTGATTACTAAATTGGCCTAAATGATTGAACCGCCACACTCGGCTATTCCAGTTGAGTCATTCCAGTGAGACTAGGAATCTCAACAAACGCGCTGCGGAGTTGGTGTTTACAAGTAATAGCACAGAAAGTGACAAGTAGATTCTAAAACATTGAAGTAATGATGTTGGCCGTTTAGCTTATTTTTGCCCCATTGTCATTTAGAGTTGAAACTCATTAACAGGCTGTTAATGCAAGCTTGTGATACATTTTCTAATCGCTTTGCGAAGTATCAGACATCAAAAAACCTGCCAGTGAAAGATCTTCAGTTATGGGGCATCGAGTGAATACTATGCTCAATTTTATGGACGCTTTTGAAGTGCTAAACGTAAGTTTTTGTCCCATTAGACTTCATACACTATGACTCACCGCCATACTCAAAAACAAAGTACAATTTTTTGAAGAAAGCTTGCTGTGTTATAAAAGATTTGTTATTCATAAAATATGAAACGAATTTATGTAAACGCAATTAACACGACCACTACAACCACGATAGATTTCGGGGGGTAGCTTTTTGCGTCTTTAAAAAAACCTCTGAGCGAAATTGCCAGAGGTTTTTTTATACCTAAAATTCTAATTTAATTAGTGAAAATCAAAATTTTCTGAGTTGAACAGAATAGACAAGCTTTACTTGGAGCAGATATGAAATTAGCAAAAAATGAAAAGATAGATAACTCGGCTCCACAGGTGCGTGGTGAAGCAAAGGCTCCTACTGGGGCGGCTGAAACAACGCCAGTAATCATTTACGGCAAGCGTCGTATCAAGGATGGCATGTTAGAAGAGTTTAAGATCCAGTATCAAGCGTTTTCCAAGTCTGTCTACGAGAGCAATCCAGACGTTAAAGCTATCTTTGCATTTCCTGACAAAGAAGATCCATTGGTTTACTGGCATGTTATTTGGGTTAAGAGTGCAAATGCTTTCGCTAACGATTGGGGTCGACCAAGTGAGAGTGAACCGTTATGGGCTACTTATAAAAGCACAGCAGAAGATCCTGATACACTGATTGTGTATGGTGGTTGGGATAAGGATACACTTGCTGAGACTCAGAATATTCCATGTGTGCGTTACGATTTTAAGAAAAGCATGGCTGGTTTTATTAAAGCTGATGGCGGAGGAGAAGAGGGCCCTGCATTATTTGGATTTACAATGCGCTATGTTAAACCAGGTCAGATGAAAGAGTTGGGGACTTCTTTTCAGACTGTATGTAATTTATGGTATGAAAAAATTCCAGGGATCTTGATGGCCGCTGCATTTCCTGATGAAAAGATCCCGAATTTAGTCCATGACTTAAGACTCTTTGCAAACCATAGCGCATTTTTGGCGCATGTAGATAAATCAGATAAAGAATTGACGGAAGCGATGGAGAGGTGGTTTGAGAACTACGACACAAGCATCCCATTCTCGGGTCAGCTTTACGCCGCCAGCACGAAAGATGATGCTCTGCATACAAGCTCGATCAAGTCCAGTTCAACCCCGCGAGCCCAGCTTGAGACGTTCCATTTTGGGAAGTCTGGTATGTTGGGCCAGATGCCGAATATGACGAGAAACGACTCGTGAACTATCGACTCTAATAATTCGCAAAACCAGGCCAATGTTACGGCGCGTCATGCCTCTACATTGGCAGGTGCGCAATGCATTAACCATGGTATTACTTAATCTAAATTGTTTATGTCCCCCGACGTTTCAGAGTTTCCTAAACCCTACTAAATTTGACTGCCAAACTTCATGTTGACCAAAACACTGAGAGGAGGTCATCATGAGAAAGTTATCTTCTGGAAAATGCAGTGGCATCAAAAGGCCATTTAAGCTTG
>NZ_CFHWOM010000003.1:0-218918 GCF_984391705.1 Vibrio sp.
TCGAATTGTGTGACCGTCTGGATATGCAGCTTCTTATCGCGGCACCAGAAAACATAAGCCCAGAGAAAGGTACGACCTACAAACTGGTGCGTAAGGTGTTTAAGGATCACGAACACGTACACGTAGTTGGTCTGCGTGGTTTTGGTCAAACGGATAAACCTAAGACCGAAGCGCAAGAGCTTATAGAAGAGTTCTAATCTCGTATTGAATAAAAGCCTGGCTTCGGTCAGGCTTTTTTGTACCTCTTTAACAATTCAAGGGAAGGGAGAGCTCTGATTTACAGGCAACAAAAAGCCCTGCGTTTATGCAGGGCTTGATTCATCTGTTGTCACTTAGAATTGCGCTTGTACACCAAATTGTCTTGCGGCATATGCGACTCGTTCTTCGGCGGTTGGATAGTTTGCTGGCATACCTAAGGTCTCTATATGGTGAAGGCGTGGAAGTAAACCTGCACCATTGGCGATCTGGATTGCAAGCCCTGGTCGAGCATTGAGCTCTAGAACCATTGGACCTTCTTCTTTATCCAGTACCATGTCAGTACCCATATAACCGAGCCCCGTCATTTCCCAAGCACTTGATGCAAGCACCAGTAGACGTTCCCAGTGAGGAACTTGTAGAGTGGACAGGTCTTTTCCGGTATCGGGATGATGGGTTATCGGTTGGTCAAATTGCACCGCACGAATCGCCTTACCTGTTGCGATATCAAGCCCAACACCTACCGCACCTTGGTGCAAGTTGGCTTTACCATCTGATGCAGCAGTTGAGCAACGCATCATGGCCATGACTGGGTAGCCTTTAAAGACGATGATTCGCACATCAGGCACACCCTCGTAACTAAAGCCATCAAAGCAGTCATCAAACTTAATTAGGTTTTCGACCACAGCAACATCATTCTTACCGCCAAGAGAGAACAAGCCAGCCAGTGCGTTACTGATGTGGCGCTCAACGTCCTCTTGGTTAATGGTAGAGCCAGAAGGCTTGGTGTACACGCCATCTTTATGGGAAGTGATAACCAAAATGCCTTTACCACCACTTCCTTGGGCTGGCTTAATCACAAAGCCAGGCCAGTCTTTAACCATGTTGTGGATCGTTTTCACTTCAGCTTGGTTGTTGATAACTCCGATCAGCTTAGGCACGGTAGCGCCCGCTGCTTGAGCGATGATTTTTGTTTTCAGCTTGTCATCAACCAATGGATATTTAGAGCGATCATTGTAGCGACCAATGTAACTGTGGTTACGTTGATTCATGCCCATTATACCTTTATGGCGAAGCTTGCCTGGCGACGTAAACTGCGAAGTAAAACGTGAAAGCATCGTTTAATCCTCCGCTAATGGCTTAAAGCGGCGTAGCTCTGTCAAACGGTAACCCGTGTATGTACCAAGTAATAAAATACCCGATAGTACAATCAGTTGTAGACCAATGAAGTTAAAGGTTAAGTGCTGAATGTATGGATTCGTCATTGCTAGATAAACCAGCACGGCAGTTAGCAGTGAGCCACCGCCTTGTAGTACCACTTCTTTAGCACCTTCTTCTTCCCATAGAATCGACATGCGCTCGATAGTCCATGACAAGATGATCATTGGGAAAAACGTAATCGATAGACCTTCCGTTAAGCCGATCTTGAATGCCACGACAGTAAAGACAGAAATGATCATGATAACGGTAATGATCACCGCCGAAATCCGCGCGACGAGTAGCAAGTTAAGCCTTGAAAGATAGCTTCGGATGACCAAGCCAGTCCCCACAATCAGTAGGAAACCAACAATACCTGTGACCAGTTGAGTTTGAACAAAGGCAACGGCGATAAGGACTGGCATAAAGGTACCAGACGTTTTGAGGCCGATGATTACGCGGAGGAAGACCACGATAAGAGCACCAATTGGAATGAGCATGATGGTCTTAAACATCGCTTGCTCTTCAAGCGGTAAGCTGTGAATTGAGAAGTTTATCAAGCCATCGGCTGAAACTTTGTCGTTGGTCGCTTGTTGAGGGGAAACCTCTTGAGCAATCATAGAGAAGTGAACTTGGCTATTTTGACCGCCCATTAAGTCTAACAATGAAACGTTTGATTCATCCCAGACTAAAATGTTCTCAGCGATAACCTGGTCAGCACTTTTCGGGTTAAATAGAACCCATTGTTTGCCGTCCCACACTTGATTCATATGTTGGATTGATTGACGACGGCGTCCGTCCTCAAGCTCAATAACGCCAACAACTTTACCTGGGATTTGCGCGAAAGCGAGCATCTTATCGACAGCTTCGACTTTAGACATTTTGTTTAATAACAGTGAAGCATTTTGGCTTTCTGAGTCGTTGATGGTTTTAATCAGTTCACGTGCAAAGGTTATATCGTCTGCTGAGCGTTGATTTGCGCGTTCTATCAGTGCAATGGCAGCTGCTTCTGTCGGGCCATCAAAAGTAGGTTTGGAAATTTCACTTGCTGGTGGGATTGGATCAACTTTTGCCTGAGGATCCACGAGGAATTTTGCTTTGTAGTAGATGGTTTGAGGGCCTGTCGCTTGACGGATTGACCATTCGGCGCGGCGGCCTGCATCAGAATTTACGTAGGAAACGCCATAGCCTGGAGAAGACGATGACTCGTCTATTAGCGTAAAGCCATTTTGAGTGTGCGGAGCTGCCAGAGAGGCTTTTACCGGCTTAGCTTGAGCATTAAACTCGACTCTAGCTTCAATATCCCAAACTTGGCGAGTCTCGCCTGGTGTCCAAGGGACCCCATAAGTTTGGTGGCGGAATATACTTAACGCAATACCGGCTAAAATGAGTAGCACAACCGATATATAAAAAGGGACTTTGGATGTCATAAGCTACCTTATTATTTTTTTTGGACGTCCGTGTGGATGTATTTCTTACTTACATCAACCACTGCAATATCGCGAATGAACTCACGACCTAGAAGAACAGGATGACTCATTTGAGAGCGATCTGCCAAGGTAAACTGCGCTTTTTCATGGATTTTTCCAAGCTTTACCCACAATTCAATAACGGCGCGTCTTTCAACTTCTTCGTTGGTGGATTGGCGGATTTTTACATAACGTAAAATCGGTGACTCAATCCAGTTTTCATCCGTTAGTGGTGTTTCACCATCAGATAGGTGGAAACGCACCCAGTTTTTGCCATTACGTTCGAATTCTTCAATATCGACAGCATTGAGTGATGAGGTTGCTGCCCCGGTATCTACGCGAGCATCAAATGATTGTTTGATAGCGTCGATAGTCACTTTTTCTACTTCGCCTAATACAATTTGATGGCTTGGTGTAGTTTGCACCGGAGCTGGAGCTGGGATCACAACTGGCTCATTTTTGATTTTTACCTCAGTCATGATCTCTTTTTTAAATGTAAGTAGTTCGCGATCGAGAGTGTCAATTTGAGCTTCTAGACTTTCGATGTAATTGTTTTGGTTACTAATTTGGAGAGACAGATCCTCAATCTTTGTTGAGAAGTTCGATTCATTTGCTTGAATCGCCGCGAGCGTTTCGTTGTGGTACTGCTCGCCTTTAGTTAGAGCACAGCCTGAAAGCAGGACTATGGCTACAACTGGAGTCAATCTGGTTAGCATGAATAAACCTGAGAGTGTTGAAAGTAGTTATAAATAAAGAGTTTAGCGTATTTACAGAATCAGTCACAACTCACAGTTGAGACTAAGCTCTCATCCTGTAAGGATTAATGAACGATTGCAAAAAATAAGGGCGCGATGCACCCTTACTTGATAATAATTGATGAGCGTGAAGAGTAACCGTTAATACTTAGGTATTGGTTAACTCTCTGTCAATTCACTGGTAGTTATAGCAACTTACTATTAAGGTTTCGTTGCCACTAAAATCGCGCGACGAGGAGCAGGGTGGCCTTCAACCGTTTTACTTGGATCATTTGGATCTAGGTAATCAGGTAGAGAGTTATGTGTCATCCATTCAGTGGTTCGTTGTTCACCTGTCGTAGTTACATTCTCGTCGGCGATACGTACGTTTACAAAACCAACGTTCTCGAGCCACACTTTTAAGGCTTTTGCCGAAGGGAAGAAGTAGACATTACGCATTTGAGCGTAACGATCGACAGGGACAAGTACTGCGTTTTCATCGCCTTCGATAACTAGGGTTTCCAGTACAAGCTCACCGCCAGCTACCAATTGGTTCTTCAATTGGATAAGGTGCTCAAGTGGCGAGATTCGGTGGTAAAGAACACCCATGCTAAATACAGTATCAAATGCTTCAAGCTTTGGTAGTTGCTCAATACCAAGTGGTAATAAATGCGCGCGTTGATCGCCACCCATAAGTTTACGGATGGCTTCAAACTGAACTAGAAACAGATGAGAAGGGTCAATACCGACAGTTAGTCGGGCGCCTTCACCTAGCATACGCCACATGTGGTAACCGTTACCACAGCCGACATCTAATACGCTACGGTTCTTGAGAGGCGAGATATGAGGAAGCACTCGATCCCATTTCCAGTCACTGCGCCACTCTGTATCAATGTGAATTCCGTGAACAGTGTAAGGTCCTTTACGCCAAGGATGAAACGTGCGTAAAAGGTTCTCTAGCTTTTTCAACTCACCAGTATGAAAAGGCGCATCGTTTGCGATGGTCACTGAATTCTTTATATCGATTTGATCAGGCGAACCTTCAGGGATCTTATTCAGTGCTTTTACCCAGCGTCCAAAATCGCCATGTTCCGCATTTGCCCAATCGGTTAATTGTTGAGGTAATACATTTAGCCAAGGCTGAAGACGAGTGTCTTGAGCGATTAACTGATAAAAATTAGCAAAATTAAACATAGGTTTTTCACTGAGTAATTAGTTAAAAATTAAACGTAGAGCTAGGGTGTCGTTGCTTACTTGATAGCAAACATAGAACCAAAGTTAAAACACTGGAACCAGACGTCATAGCTGCTAAAGCCAATTTGAGCGAAACGCTCTTTATGCTCTTTTTTTGAATCTGGACGCATGACATTTTCAATCGCACTGCGTTTTTGACTGATTTCGAGTTCGCTGTAGCCATTGGCACGCTTAAAGTCGTGGTGAAGATCAATCAGTAGTTCGTTAGAAACTTGATCTTCAAAAACATACTTTTCAGATAGGATTAAAATACCGCCAGGGCGCAGGCCAGCGTAGATCTTTTCCAAAAGAGTGTAGCGATCTTCTGGAGACAGAAACTGCAACGTGAAGTTTAGAACCACAACTGACGCATTTTCGATATCTATATTGCGAATGTCGGCTTCTACGACGTTGACTGGCGTGTCGCTGCGGTATGCATTCACGTGAAGCTTACAACGCTCTACCATCGCTGAAGAGTTGTCGACAGCAATAATCTGACAACCTTCTTGTTTGATATGGCGACGCATTGAAAGTGTTGCGGCACCCAAAGAACAGCCTAGGTCATAAATATTTGAGTGCGGTTTTACAAAGCGCTCAGCCAGCATGCCAATTGCAGAGATAATATTGCTGTAGCCCGGAACAGAGCGTTGAATCATGTCAGGAAAGACTTCCGCAACACGTTCATCAAAGGTGAAATCCCCAATTTTATCGATTGGAGCCGAAAAAATGGTATCTGGATTGCTCTTAGGGTTCATAACTCGATTCTCATCCTGCGCAAGTGCTTCGCTCGCGCGGTCTACAGACATTAAAAAGGCGCGTATTTTAGGGGAAATTCGCGCCTATGTCATGCTTTGCGGTCATTCAGTTTAGAACATCTGTATTTGAGTGTTGCCATCGTCTGCTGGAAAGCGAGTTAAATCGGGTAATTGACAGTGTTGCTGCAATCGTTGATAGAGTTTGAGAGCCAACTCTGGGGCGATCAAGTTATCCGATGTATGGATGAATAAGTACGGCTGTTTTCCCTGCGCTATCCACTCAGGAAGTTTCGTTAGCCAAGGTGAGAAAAAACTATCATTCTTCTCGTCTACAGGATGACCAATAAAACGAATCATGGGATTGTCCGATGTTGAAATAGCATGGACAGGGACTCTTGGTTTTTTTTGCTGGGCATCCAACAGCGATTCGTAATGAGGGTGCTCAGGTGTTAGTGATTCAGAAAAGACAGGGCGGCTATCCATAATGATACGATCGTAACCATTTTCTAATAGCCATTGGTTGAGCGTTTTTTCTGCCTCACCTTTGGCAAAAAACTCAGGGTGACGAACCTCGATTGCGATTGGAAAATTCGGCGGGAACAAAGTGCAAAACTGCTTTAAGGTTCCGAGGTGTTGTGGCCCAAATGCCGCAGGTAGTTGAATCGTCCACTGGCCTATCCGCTCGTGAAGTGGAGACATGACTTGCATAAACTCCTTTAACGGCGCGTGGCAACCTTGCAGCATATGTTGATGGGTTATCGCTTTAGGGAGCTTAAAGGTGAATTTGAAGTCGTCATGGGTCGCTGACTTCCAGTTGTTCACCGTAGTCAAGCTTGGCGTGGCATAAAAAGTGGTATTTCCTTCAACAGTATGAAAGACCTGTGCATATTTCTCTAGGCGTTCGGCAGGCTTGGTACCACTACCATAAAAGCTGCGTTGCCAGTTGTTGTGAGACCACATTGTTAGTCCAAGTCGAAGGGGTAAACTTTCCATATGTCTTCGTAATATTGTGTATTGAAACTTAGGTGATTAGAGCTTTGCCGAATCGCCTTTAATAAGGCTATAATCTGCAGCAAATTTTTCATATTGCTGCTGTTTTACGCCTTTATTGGTTTAAAAAGCATCAATGGATGATAAATCGCAATAAATTGTACGCTAGGTGGTCGATTTCATCCCACTTTCAGCGTATAAATGGAACTTTGCTCTATCGATAACGTTAACATCGATAGATAGTAATCAACAAATTTTAAGAGATTGGGAAATTCATTATGCGTACCCATTACTGTGGTCACCTGAACAAGTCCCTTGCAGGACAAACTGTAGAACTTTGCGGCTGGGTTAACCGTCGTCGTGATTTAGGCGGTCTTATTTTTATCGATATGCGAGATCGTGAAGGCGTAGTTCAGGTTGTTGTCGATCCAGATATGGCAGACGCGTATGAAGTGGCTAACACACTGCGTAATGAATTTTGTATCAAGCTAACGGGTGAAGTACGCGTTCGTCCTGACAGCCAAGTAAACAAAGACATGGCAACGGGTGAAGTAGAGATCATTGCGAAAGGTCTTGAGATCATCAACCGTTCAGATGTGCTACCTCTTGACTTCAACCAGAAGAACTCAGAAGAGCAGCGTCTTAAGTACCGTTACCTAGATCTACGTCGTCCTGAAATGAGCGACCGCATCAAGCTACGTGCTAAAGCGTCTAGCTTTGTTCGTCGTTTCCTAGATGACAACGGCTTCCTAGACATCGAAACACCAGTACTAACGAAAGCGACACCAGAAGGTGCACGTGACTACCTAGTACCTAGCCGTGTTCACAAAGGTTCGTTCTACGCGCTTCCTCAGTCTCCACAGCTATTCAAACAGCTGCTAATGATGTCTGGTTTTGACCGTTACTACCAAATCGTTAAGTGTTTCCGTGATGAAGACTTACGTGCTGACCGTCAGCCAGAATTCACTCAGATCGATATCGAAACGTCATTTATGACGGCTGATGAAGTACGTGCAACGACTGAAAAAATGGTTCGCGATATGTGGCAAGAGCTACTAAACGTTGACCTAGGCGAGTTCCCAGTTATGCCATTCTCTGAAGCGATGCGTCGTTTCGGTAGCGACAAGCCAGATCTACGTAACCCACTAGAACTAGTAGACGTTGCTGACCTAGTTAAAGATGTGGAGTTCAAAGTATTCTCAGGCCCAGCTAACGATGAAAAAGGTCGCGTAGCAGTTATCCGTGTACCAGGCGGTGCTAAGCTGACTCGTAAGCAAATCGACAGCTACGGTGAGTTCGTTGGTATCTACGGTGCGAAAGGCCTAGCATGGATGAAGGTTAACGACCGTGCAGCAGGCATGGAAGGTATCCAATCTCCAGTGGCTAAGTTCCTAAGCGAAGACGTCATCAACGGCATTCTAGATCGCACTCAAGCTGAATCTGGTGACATCATCCTATTCGGCGCAGACAAAGCAAACACTGTATCTGAAGCTATGGGCGCACTGCGTCTGAAACTAGGTACAGATCTAGAGCTAACAGACGAGTCTGCATGGGCGCCACTATGGGTTGTTGACTTCCCAATGTTTGAAGAAGACGACGAAGGTAACCTTCACGCTATGCACCACCCATTCACATCACCTCTAGGTGTGACTGCGGAAGAGCTAAAAGCGAACCCAGCATCTGCTAACTCAAACGCATACGACATGGTTCTAAACGGCTACGAAGTAGGCGGCGGTTCTGTACGTATCCACAACGCAGAAATGCAATCAGCAGTATTTGATATCCTAGGTATCGAAGCTGACGAGCAGCAAGCGAAGTTTGGTTTCCTACTAGACGCACTTAAGTTCGGTACACCGCCACACGCAGGTCTAGCATTCGGTCTTGACCGTTTAGTAATGCTACTTTGTGGTACAGAGAACATCCGTGACGTTATCGCGTTCCCGAAAACAACCAACGCTTCTTGTTTACTAACAGACGCACCAAGCCTAGCTAACCCAGCAGCGCTTGAAGAACTAGCGATTGCTGTTAAAGCAGCAGAGAAGAAAGAAGAAGAGTAATCTACTCTTCATATTTGAAGTTGCAGCGTTGTTAACTGCGTAAGTTCACCGGAGCGCCGGCCGCCCTAATTACATAGAACACCTATGCGCATAGGGATGAACTTACTTGTTGCCTAGCTGAAACTCCAATTATTTTGAGTATATGATTTCGCTGAATAGCAAAAGCCGCTTCATTTGAAGCGGCTTTTTTGTATCCGTTGATGACTGTTTGTTGCTGATGTGTTAAAAGGTGACAAGCATTTTTCAGGTACAAATATCTTTATGAGTCATCATCTAATCCATTGTAACGCCACGCAGCAATTAAGACGCAAAGTGTTGATTGGGATGTGTATCGTTTTAGGGTTAGCCGCTTTTCTGTTTGGTCTCGCTAATCTGTTCTATTTTGATGACAGGGCAAATGTACTAGGCATTGTTGAACTTATCTACTGTGCCACTTCGTTTACGATGTTGTTCTATATTTGGAAACGTGAACAACCAAGTTGGTTTCTTATCTTCCATTGTGCCGTTCTTACCTTTTTGATCAGCTATGGTACCTATGCGAGTCGTATAGAAAGTTCTATTTATCTGTGGGCGGTAGCCCTTCCCACGATGTTTTATCTCGCATTGGGGTTGCGACTTGGCTTTTACTGGAGCTTAGTTTGCCTGCTGCTAGAGCTTGCTACACTTGATGTTGCTTTAGATGACTCGGCACAGGTACGCTCCGCTGTGTACCTAAACTTTGTTCTTGCATATGTGTTTGTTTGGACGATTTCTCATGTTTATGAAAACAGTCGTGTCAAAGGGGTGGATAGTCTTAACACGCTTGCCCATCAAGATGCTTTAACGGGGGCTCAGAATCGGTTGTCACTGGTTACCACATTCGGTCAGCGAGCCAAGCAACTAGAAGGACGCTTCTTGTTAACCCTAGATATTGATGACTTCAAAATAATTAATGACAGTTACGGCCACGCGGCGGGTGATGACGTTTTGAAGCAGGTAGTGGAGAGGCTGGCAAGTGTCGCTGGGCAGCAGCACATCTATCGAATGGGCGGAGAAGAGTTTGTTATTGTGTTGCCAAACATGAGTAGTGAACAAACAGGCTTATCTAGATGGGTCAAACAGCTTCAAGCGAGCGTAATGGCAACGCCGATGTATTTCCAAGGTCATGAATTAGAGGTGACCTTCAGTGCGGGTGTCGAGCAGTTTTTTCAAGTAAAGGGGCTAGATAAAACGCTTTCACTTGCCGACAAAGATCTATATCTGGCAAAGAAATCTGGCAAGAGAAGCACATTCTATCAAGGTAAAGTGCTCTCTTGACTCTTATTACACAGGGTCAGATTGACACTTCTTTCCAAGCTCCAGGTTGCAAATCACCTAGCTTGATGTCTCCCATCGAATAGCGAATCAAACGCAGGGTAGGGAAGCCGATATTGGCTGTCATGCGACGTACCTGACGGTTACGTCCTTCAATTATCGTAATCGCCAACCATGTAGTTGGAATATTAGCGCGAAAACGTACGGGTGGATTACGTTCCCACACAGAAGGTTCATCGATCACTTCCACTTTTGCAGGCAGTGTCATTCCGTCTTTAAGTTCTACACCTTTACGCAGCTTATCAAGATCTTCTTCGCTAGGTGCGCCATCCACCTGTACCCAGTAAGTTTTGGGAGACTTTGAACTTGGTTGAGTTAAACGAGCTTGAAGAATACCATCGTTGGTGAGCACCATAAGTCCTTCACTGTCTCTATCTAAGCGACCTGCTGCATATACGTCTTTGACTGGAATAAAGTCCGCGAGCGTTTTTCGACCTTCTCCATCAGTAAACTGGCTGAGCGTATCAAATGGCTTGTTAAACACGATAACCTTGCGATCTTGTGGTGAAACCCTTGGCTTGCTGCTGTTTGTTTTCTTACGCTGCTTGGATGAATGTTTATTAAATCCTGATGCTGAAGATGGACGTTTAAAACCGGATTTACCGTTTCGAGCAGAAGAAGAGTTAGACTCACGGCGTGAGCGTGGTGACATGTTAACTACCTTGCAAAAATGTAAATGAAGTGTGGGTAAAACTTTTAACGAGATGCGGAATAAGCTACCATTTGCGCGCCCAAAAACAGGATTGGCGAACAAGATAATAGACTATTCTTTCAATTTTGTTTAATTATAACTAATCGCTCTCAAGGATGTCGCGCACTCGCGACGAAAAAATAAAGAGACGGCAAAAGCGCAACAAGTGAGGGGATTATTCATAACTTGTTAGCGAACACACACATAGGACCAATGACAAATCGGTCCGGTTAGAACAATAGGGAAATTTCATGCCTACAGAAAAACCTACAATTATTTACACAATTACTGATGAAGCACCTGCGCTAGCTACATATTCACTACTTCCAATTATTCAATCGTTTACTGCTTCTTCAGGTATCAACGTTGATACGCGTGATATCTCTCTTGCTGGGCGTATTATTGCTAACTTCCCAGAACACCTAACAGAAGAGCAACGTATTGGTGATGCACTTGCAGAGCTGGGCGAACTAGCAAAAACGCCAGAAGCAAACATCATCAAACTGCCAAACATTTCAGCGTCTATTCCTCAGCTAAAAGCCGCGATTGCTGAACTTCAAGCTAAGGGTTACAACCTACCAAACTACCCAGAAGAGCCGAGCACGTACGAAGAAGAAGCGATCAAAGCAACGTACGACAAAATTAAAGGTAGTGCAGTAAACCCAGTTCTCCGTGAAGGTAACTCTGACCGTCGTGCTCCTCTATCTGTTAAGAACTATGCGAAGAAAAACCCACATTCAATGGGCGCATGGTCTGCAGAGTCTAAATCTCACGTTTCTAGCATGTCTGGTAACGACTTCTTCGGTAGCGAAAAATCACACACAGTAGATGGCGCGACAGAAGTTAAGATTGAATTCGTTGCTGCTGACGGCGCAGTGAAAGAGCTGAAAGGTGCTTTCCCACTTCAAGACAAAGAAATCATCGACTGTTCAGTAATGAACAAGAAAGCGCTAGTAGAGTTCTTTGAAGCGCAAATCGCTGAAGCGAAAGAGCAAGACGTTCTGCTATCACTTCACATGAAAGCAACCATGATGAAAGTGTCTGACCCAGTGATCTTTGGTCATGCGGTTAAGGTTTACTACAAAGACGTATTCGCAAAATACGGTGACGTATTTGAGAAGCTCGGTGTTGATGTAAACAACGGTATCGGCGACGTGTACGCTAAGATCCAAGCTCTTCCAGTGGCTCAAAAAGAAGAAATCGAAGCGGCTCTACAAGCGGTTTACGAAACTCAGCCTCCACTAGCTATGGTTGATTCTGACCGTGGTATCACTAACCTGCACGTACCAAGCGATATCATCGTTGATGCTTCTATGCCAGCAATGCTGCGTTCTTCTGGTCAAATGTGGGGTCCAGATGGTAAGCAGAAAGATACTAAAGCGATGATCCCTGATCGTAGCTACGCGGGTATCTACCAAGCAGTGATCGACTTCTGTAAAGAAAACGGTGCATTCGACCCAACCACAATGGGCAGCGTACCAAACGTAGGCCTAATGGCTCAAAAAGCAGAAGAGTACGGTTCACACGACAAGACGTTCATCCTAGATGCTGCGGGTACAGTACGTGTTGTTGACGCATCAGGTGCAGTATTACTTGAGCAATCAGTAGAGGAAGGCGATATCTTCCGTATGTGTCAGGTGAAAGATGCGCCAATCCAAGATTGGGTTAAGCTTGCAGTAACACGTGCGCGTGCAACAGGTGTTCCAGCGGTATTCTGGCTAGATGAAAACCGTGCACACGATGCTCAGCTGATCAAGAAAGTAAACGCATACCTTCCACAGCACGACACTTCTGGCCTAGAAATCAAGATTCTTGCTCCACTAGAAGCGTGTCAGTTCTCTCTAGTTCGCATCAAAGACGGTCAGGACACTATCTCAGTCACAGGTAACGTACTTCGTGACTACCTAACTGACTTGTTCCCAATCCTAGAACTAGGCACATCAGCGAAGATGCTTTCTATCGTTCCACTAATGAACGGTGGTGGTCTATTTGAAACGGGTGCTGGTGGTTCTGCTCCTAAGCACGTTCAACAGGTAGAAAAAGAAAACCACTTACGTTGGGATTCTCTTGGTGAGTTCCTTGCACTAGCAGCATCACTGGAGCACCTGAGCACAGTCGCCGGTAATGCTAAAGCGCAAGTACTTGCAGATGCACTAGATAAAGCAACGGGTGATTTCCTAGACAACAACAAGTCGCCATCGCGTCGTGTTGGTGAGCTAGACAACCGCGGTAGCCACTACTACCTAGCGACATACTGGGCACAAGCTCTTGCTGCGCAAACAGCAGACGCTGAACTGGCAGCTGAGTTTGCACCAATCGCTGAAGCACTGTCTTCAAATGAAGAGAAGATTGTTGCTGAGCTAAACGATGCTCAAGGTGTTGCGGGCGAGCTTGGTGGTTACTACGCACCTGTATTTGAAAAAGCAGCGCCACTAATGCGTCCAAGTGCTACGCTAAATGACATCATCAATGCTTAATCATGCTTGATTGATAGATAAAACAAACCCGCCGAAAGGCGGGTTTTTTGATCATAGCGATCGGATTAAAATAGTTATTAACTATGGCAGCGGTTTATTTAGCTAATTGAGCTTCCACTGGTGTCACGACACTTGCGTGATAACCTTTAGGACCTTCTTCCACTTCAAAGTTGACTTGTTGGCCTGCTTTCAGAGTACGATAACCATCCATCTGAATTGTGGAGTAGTGCGCAAACACATCCCCATCGTCACCTTCTGGACAGATAAAACCAAATCCCTTGGCGTTGTTAAACCATTTTACTGTACCTGTAGCCATGCTATACATCCCTCATGCATTTTGTTACTGATGTTGTTTGAACGCTCACAGTTTTTCCAATGTGAACAAAAAGTGAATTTCCATTCAGCCGCTGCCAAATTTTCAGTCACTATTTGACCAATTTAGCCAATGATTGAGCACAGTCAATAAGAAAAAGGTCTTAGAGTCTACATATTTGCAAACAAATCACTTTTGAGATTTACATTTTTATAACTATGTGACAGGGCTTCACTGAGTCGTTATTTATGCGCCAAATGGTTTTTGGTTTCTTTTTAATCAATTAGATAGATAAATCTGGAAGAGAAGAATCTTTTATTTGCAGCCGCTCAATTGCTGCATTAGTCTCTAAGTAAGGGCAAAAAGTTTCTTATAGATATTTGTCCTCAAATGTAAGAGCTAAATTCAAAACATCTGCTCACTGAAGTGGTAAAATTAAAACAAGTCGTACACCAACGTTGATAAGTCATGAGCAAGCATTTTGAATGGGTGACTCCAGATTCAGATTTACTGGAGTTAGAGAAAACAAAAGTTAAACCACCATCTATGTATAACGTCGTGTTAAATAACGATGACTACACCCCGATGGACTTTGTAATTGAGATTCTGGAACGTTTTTTTTCAATGGACGCGGACAAAGCAACCCAGGTTATGCTCAAAGTGCATTATGAAGGGAAGGCAATTTGTGGCACATTTACTGCTGAAGTTGCTGAAACCAAAGTGGCCCAGGTCACGATGTATTCTAAGGAAAACGAGCATCCTTTGCTTTGTACAATGGAACAAGCGTAACGTTTGTTCGTACAACCTGAGTTGTTGTTGAAGGAGGTACTTATGCTAAATAAAGAATTAGAGTCGAGTTTAAACAGTGCGTTTTCTCGAGCTCGAGACAAGCGACATGAATTCATGACTGTCGAGCACCTCCTGCTAGCATTACTGGAAAATGATGCTGCTAGAGAAGCTTTGCAAGCTTGTCAGGCTGATATCGAAGCTCTGAGAAACGAGCTAGATATTTTTATTGACCAAACAACGCCTCTTATCCCAGAAAACGATGAGACCCGTGAAACTCAGCCGACCTTGAGTTTTCAGCGAGTGTTACAGCGTGCAGTCTTCCATGTTCAATCTTCCGGCCGAAGTGAAGTGACCGGTGCCAATGTCTTGGTTGCCATCTTCAGTGAACAGGAATCTCACGCCGCGTATCTGCTTAAGAAAAATGATATCAGTCGTCTTGATATCGTTAATTTTATCTCACATGGCATTACAAAAGCCTCAAGCGCTGGGGATGATTCATCATCTTCCGATTCATTCAGCAGTGAAAGCGTAGAAGAAACTAACTCCGAAGAGCGCCTAGAGAGCTTTGCGACCAATTTAAATCAAATCGCGAAACAAGGTCAGATCGATCCGCTTATCGGTCGTGATAAAGAGCTTGAGCGAACAATCCAAGTGCTGTGTCGTCGTCGTAAAAATAACCCTCTACTAGTCGGTGAGGCAGGTGTGGGTAAAACGGCGATTGCGGAAGGTTTAGCTTGGAGAATTGTTGAAGGCCAGGTCCCTGAAATAATCAAAGACAGCGTGATTTACTCACTCGATATTGGTTCTCTATTAGCTGGTACCAAGTATCGTGGTGACTTTGAGAAGCGATTCAAGGCAATATTGAAGCAACTTGAAAAAGAAGATGACGCTATCTTATTCATCGATGAAATCCACACTATTATCGGTGCGGGCGCGGCTTCTGGCGGCCAAGTTGATGCCGCAAACTTGATTAAGCCTCTGCTAAGTAGCGGTAAACTACGATGTATTGGTTCTACAACTTATCAAGAGTACAGCAATATTTTCGAAAAGGAGCGCGCGTTGTCTCGCCGTTTCCAGAAAATTGATGTCGTTGAGCCTTCCGTTGATGATACAACTAAGATTCTTATCGGTCTTAAACCGAAGTACGAGGCTCACCATGAGGTTCGTTATACCAATAAGGCGTTACGTGCGGCAGTAGAGCTGTCAGCGAAGTACATCAATGAACGTCATTTACCTGACAAAGCGATTGACGTTATTGATGAAGCGGGTGCTCGCAGTCGTCTCGCTCCTGCTAGTCGTCGTAAGAAGACAGTGGGTGTTGCAGACATTGAAGCTATGGTTGCCAAAATGGCCCGTATTCCTGAGAAGTCAGTCTCTTCTTCGGACAAAGAGATCCTGCAAAATCTTGACGAAAAAATGAAGATGCTGGTCTTTGGCCAAGACGATGCGATTGATGTATTGAGTGAAGCAATCAAGCTCTCGCGCGCAGGCCTTGGCGCTGAGAATAAACCTGTTGGTTCGTTCCTATTTGCCGGTCCTACAGGTGTAGGTAAAACGGAAGTGACGGTTCAATTGTCGAAACTTATGGGTATTGAGCTGTTACGCTTTGATATGTCTGAGTACGGCGAGCGTCATTCTGTCAGTCGATTGATTGGTGCTCCTCCTGGTTATGTGGGCTACGATCAAGGTGGTTTGTTGACCGACGCAGTGATCAAAAATCCGCATGCAGTTGTGCTATTGGATGAGATTGAAAAAGCGCATCCAGATATCTTTAACTTGCTGCTTCAGGTTATGGATAACGGCACATTGACAGACAACAACGGACGTAAAGCCGACTTCCGCAATGTGATCTTGGTGATGACAACCAATGCTGGCGTTCAGATGACCGAGAAAAAATCGATTGGTTTGATCCAGCAAGACAATAGTCATGATGCGATGTCGGAAATCAAGAAGGTATTTACTCCTGAATTCCGTAACCGTCTGGATAGCATCATTTGGTTCAATAGCTTAGATGAGCACGTAATACATCAAGTCGTAGATAAGTTTATTGTTGAACTTCAAGCTCAGCTTGATGCCCGTGGAGTCTCTTTAGAAGTATCTGATGACGCTCGCCACTGGTTAGCGCTCAAAGGTTATGATAAAGCGATGGGTGCTCGCCCTATGGGACGTGTTATTCAAGATAAGCTTAAAAAGCCTTTGGCGAATGAGCTGTTGTTCGGAAGTCTTGTCGATGGTGGTACGGTGAAGGTAGAGCTCAAAGATGAAGATCTAAAGTTCGAGTATCATAGCGAGAAAGAAGCAGCCGTTCACTAGGTGAAAGCGTAAGCGTTAATGGAAAGCCAGAGCACTTGCTCTGGCTTTTTTGTTGTTCTTAATTAGAGTGAGTCGTTGCTGAATAGAGGCTGAAGAGCTATGAATGAGTCTTCTACGGATTGAGGTAGTGCCTGCTCTATTTGAAATCCAAGCGCCGGATAGGTTTTGATTCGTTCTAGGTCGCCAAGCATCGCTCTTACTGTGGTGTCTAGCTCAATCTCTTCATTGAAGTAGTCGCTGAAACCTGTTTTGGGTGAAGTCACACAGAGTTGTTCTATGTACCCTGGCCATTGTTTGAGAAACGTTGCGTAAGTTCGCCTTTCCATGTAAGGCTTTTGAACTAAAATAAACGACTTAAACTCGTACCCCAATTGTTCCAGTAGTTCTGAGGTAAACTTAACGTTTTCACCAGTGTTTGTCGCTTTGTTCTCAATGATTATACTTTTGTTTGGAACTCCCATATCTCGAGCGATTGCGGCGAAGGTTTCAGCCTCGGTTTGATCAAATACCCCTTCTGTCAGTCTCCCAACGCCACCTGAGAAAATGAGAGTATTAGCCCAACCTTCGAGATAGAGCTTGGCTGCATACTCAGCAACTCTTAGGTCGTTGCTACCTAGTACAAAAATGCAATCGGCCTTATGCAGATCATGACCTAGCTGCATATAAGACCAAATATGTTCAATATGTTGATAGAGTTTCAAGGCTTATCCTTATGCTTTAAACCAACTCAAGTGTGTGCTGGTGGTGAAAGCGGTAACCCAGATTAATCAAGGTGTCAGCTAGAATTCTTTTGTCGGCTATATGCACTATCGGTGGGAGAGATTCCGTTGACTCGACACTATTAAGCGCAGCTTGGTAGAACTCTGCTTTACTTACTGTATTTGGAGTTGTGGCGTTGACGATGCAGTTGTTATCCAAGTTGGCGACATAACTAACAGCACCGATGGCGTCGGTTAAATGCAGCATGTTTGCAGGGGCTAGGTCACTAACTTGCTTGAGCCTTGGAGCAAAGCGAGAAGGGTGACGGTCGGGACCGACTAGGCCACTGCATCTAACAATCGCGAATTTTAGACCAGAATCCTTTACAAATTGCTCGGCTTGCAACATGACTTTTGCTTTTTCACCGAATAGCTGATGACTTTGTGCGAGCGATAGGGAGGCTTGCTCCTCAAGCATTGGCTCTGCTACGTTAGGATAGACGGTCGTAGAGCTCACCATAACGAGCTTAGTAACCTTGGTCGCTAAACATACGTCCACCAGTTTTTTCCAATACTCAGCATACTGATCGCCAGAGCCGGAACGAAAACCTGGAGGGAAGCAGCCAATAACAATGTCCGGCGATTGTGCGCGTAATGGCGCACTTAATACTTTCACAGAGTCATTTAGATCAAACTTGAAGGCGTTAAGGGATTCTTCTTTTAACTTTTGAACCCCATTATCAGAGGTTTTACTTACGTAAGTCTGATGACCAATGCTTTCTAAATAGTGGGCTAATGGGCGTCCCAACCAGCCACCTCCAATTACGGTTATTGTCTTCACTATTAACTCCCTGTAACTAAATCTCTTATTTCCGATCTTAACATGCGGTGGATAGGCAACGCACTGAAGCTTGGGTGCTGGATTACATCGACATTAGCTTGCCAAGTCAGTTGTTTAAACTCAACAGGTACGCGGACCACATCACCACTATCGAGTAATGTTTGCACCATATGTGTGGGCAGCACTCCCCAACCAAATCCTTTGCTTATCAAGTCCATAAGGATGTAGTAATTGTCAGCATACCAAACATTTGGGCTGTAGGCTTTTTGAAAGCTGCTTGTCTTAGCAGTTTTTGAGCGTGTCAGCAGCTGGCGATGCAATGTTAAGTTTTCGAGGTTTGATGATGTTGATTGCGCTAATGGATGTAGGCTCGAAACATAAACGTCGAATTGAATACTTCCTACTGATTCGAAATCAATGCCTACAGGTAAATCGATCTCTGAAAACAGAATTCCTGTAGTTGCGCGTTTTGATTCGACTAGTTCAATTACATCGACACTGGAGGCCGCAAGAAACTCAAAGTTCACACCAGGAAATTGGCTAACGACCCGTTCAATCGCTGAATAGAGCTGCTTCATAGGTATCCCTTCATCAATGGCGATGGAGAGGTCAGTCAATTCTTGATTGAATATTTGTGCCGCGCTTTGTTTTAGTCTGTTGTGTTGTTGAAGAGTGGCTTTTGCATAGGGAAGTAACTGCTTACCTTCTAGCGTCAGATCTGGGTAACGTCCCGTACGATCGAATAACTCAAATCCACTATCAATTTCAAGGTTGATGATGTGTTGGCTTATGGCTGACTGTACTTTGTTTATTGAACGAGCCGCGGCGGAAAAAGATCCATGTTCTACCGTTGCCACAAATGCTTGGAGTTGCTCAATACTAAACATATCGTTTTTACTGATGGTAACTAACTATCTTCTATCTTAGTTTGGCATGAAAATGTGTGCAACCCAATCAAGTTTGTGAGAAGAAGAACGATGAAGTCGAAAGAAAGAGTATTTCATGCTGTATTATTTGAGGTCATCGCGTTGTCGATATTGATTCCAGTTTCGGCCCTGATTACCGGTAAGGGAACCAGCGATTTAGCGATGGTTGGCATCGGTCTGAGTTTGTTTACTGTGGTATGGAACTACTACTACAACATAATGTTTGATTGCTGTTTCGGATCGAGAAGAGAACAGCGTTCACTGGCCTTACGTATTGGCCATACGGCGGGGTTTGAAGGAGGATTAATCTTCATTACTGTTCCTTCAATTGCATGGTTTTTGGGGATCACAATTTTTGACGCTCTATTATTAGAAGCGGGCTTTTTAGTGTTCTTTTTCATCTATGCGACGGGTTTTAACTGGTTGTATGATAGATACCAACCTTACCGCTTAATCGTTTGGAAGAGCTAGAATACTGAGAGGTAGATCCTATGATTAAAAAGGACGTTTAATCATTAAGTGGGATTAGTATGAAGTGGTGGCTGGTTCTCGTTTTGGTATGGGGTAGTGCTTATGCAAAGCAACCCGTTTATATGACGTCACTAGAATGGCCACCTTATTCAGGAGAAACACTTGCGGACAACGGCCTTTCAATAGCTATTGCCAGAGAAGCGTTTGCTATCATGGGGTATGAACTTATTGTTGAATTTAAGCCTTGGGTAAGAACGGTCACCACTGCTTCTAAAAACGATAAGTACATCGGCTACTTACCTGAGTATTACTTTAAAACTAACGAGTTTGTTTTCTCCAATTCTATTGGTAGTGGTCCACTAGGTTTTGTTCAAAACCGGCAAAAGCCAATCCTTTGGTCTTCGTTGATTGACTTATCTAGATATCGTATTGGTATCGTTCAGGGCTATGTGAACACAAAATTGTTTGATGAGCTGGTGGAACAGGGGACGTTGGAGGTTGAAGCTTCGGTAAGTGATAGCCGCAATATTTATAAAGTGGCGAAAGGTCGATTAGATCTAGCCGTCATTGATGAGAATGTACTTCGTTATTTAATCGAGAGCGATCCGCGTAAATCGGTATTAGCTGAGAGGCTGGAGATGAATCGCCAACTGTTGGAGATAAAACAGCTTTATCTTGCGTTTAAGAACACCCCAGAGGGGCACAGTTGGCGTGACATATTTAATAAAGGGTTAGAGCAGGTTGACGTTGGAAAGATTGCATCTCGTCTTTCGAAGCAAGGAGAGGTTCATTCCAGCGATTAAGCGCTCGCTTCCTTCTTGATTAGCTTGATAGGACTCTTAAGATTTTGTCTGCGTGTTCTGCAACTTCAATTCCTTCGTCAGTCAGGTAACCGCCATCAGGTAATGTACAAAGACCTTTATTGTAGATACGGGTAACTGCTGCCTGCATCTCTTCCGTCGCATCTTGGTGTACTTTGATGCCTGTTGCGGCACTGCTTAAATCGAATTGCAGTAGTAAGTTAAGCTCGGCGATATGTTCTTGTGTGTACTTCATAATTAATACCTTTACGAAACAATACACTTACCTTAGTTGTAGCCTTATAGCGCGGCAATTCAATTTACGAAGAAGTGTTATCTACGGCATAAAATTAGAACTTTGTTGAATAAATTTGAATAGCGATTGAGCAAACACAAAGTTACGGTTCGGTTTTGGGTTAGGCCGCCATCTGAAATGTAAGTACAGAAAAATGAAAACTTATAATACCAAAAGTGTATAAAACGAAGTGTTTATATGAACAATTAAACTAAAACGTAACGAGTAGCACTTACTTGGCGATGGTTTTTATTTAAGTGTATGAAAAATAATAATAAATAACTCCTGTGTTATTGGCGTATTTATCTGTTCTTATATTATGATTATGTCTCATCAAGTAAACTTTTCTTCAGATTAAAAACTATTTGTCTATCTCCGTGATTTAAGTCTTGAAATTGATCACATTTCGAGTGATTATCCGCGCCCATTATCCACATGTTTCAAGATGTTAATCTGATGAACCTAAACCAATTTGATTCGCTGCTACCGCCACAAGTAGCAGAGCGTGCGGCTGAGATCGGTGTTGATAAAGCAACAAAAGATCCGATGAAGTCGTTTCTTCTCGCAATCTCAGCTGGTATCCATATTGGTATCGCTTTCGTTTTTTACACAATAGTAACGACAGGTGCTGGCGATATTCCTTGGGGTATTTCACGTTTGCTTGGCGGCTTGGCGTTTAGTTTGGGTCTAATTTTGGTTGTGGTCACTGGTGGAGAGCTATTTACCAGTTCTGTATTAACTTTAGTGGCTCGCGCTAGTGGCAAAATCACTTGGAAGTGTTTATTTAAAAACTGGTTAGTCGTTTACGGTGGGAACTTGGTCGGTGCGCTTTTGCTTGTCGCTTGTATGCTTTTAACAAAACAGTACATGTTTGATCATGGGCAAGTGGGTTTAAACGCGATGGCAATTTCGCAACATAAGCTACACCATACTTTTGTATCAGCGGTCGCCCTGGGCATTATGTGTAATGTATTGGTTTGTATTGCGGTATGGATGACCTTCAGTGGTCGAACCCTAACAGATAAAATTGCAGTGATGATTTTACCAGTGGCAATGTTCGTTTCTGCTGGCTTTGAGCACTGTATTGCTAACATGTTCCAAGTGCCGATGGCGATTGGGATAAAGAATTTTGCACCAGCTGAGTTTTGGCAGATGACAGGTGCGAATATCGCAGACTATGCCGATTTAAATCTGATTGATTTCTTATTGAACAACCTGATTCCAGTCACCTTAGGTAACATTATTGGTGGCGGTCTATTCGTTGGAATGTGGTATTGGTTAATTTATCTGCGTGATTAATCAATGTCGTTTTAAAGAAAACCGGAGTTCGCGATGCGTTCTCCGGTTTTTTATTAGTGTTCTTCAACTAAGCCAAACTCTTCTGGGCTTACTAACAATTCTGGCTCATCAAGGAGCCAATTGATCATTTCAGCATCGTATAGAGGCTGGAGAAGGTGATCATTTGTGCTATCCACTTGCATTTTAATATCCCTCATTTGTCCCCACTGCCAATCTAATTGGTGGAAATGAAAGATTTATTACGTGTTTTGAATTAATTTATATGTGTGTGTTTGCAAAGGGTTTTCTTGTTCCATGAGAAATTATCGAGAGCCAACATAAGTACGCACCAAGGTATCACCATTGTTATCCACAGATTCTGTGGATAAGATCATTTTGCCTAGCTATAGCGTTGATCTTATTTGTCCAGTATTGGTTTGATCAAAATACGTCCATGGGGATGAATTGCTTTTTGAATAGCCAGATTTAAACAGATAGAAATGGACACCGACATCATCACGAAGATCGCAATCATGATCATGATTTGATATTTGATCGCCACGATAGGGTTGGCCCCACCTAAGATTTGACCTGTCATCATGCCGGGAAGTGTTACCAGCCCACTGGTTGCCATAGAGGCTAATGTTGGCGCTAAAGACTTTCTTATCGCCTCTCGCAAGAAAGGTAGTGTTGCATAGCGTATGGTTGCTCCCAATGAAATAGCGGCTTCATATTCATCTTTTCGTTCTTCAAGTGCGGAGAAAAAGTTTTGCAGCGCGATGATGTTCCCGCCAAGAGAGTTGCCAAGCAGCATGCCAGCTAATGGGATGAGGTATTGCGCATTATATAATGGGGTAGGTTGAATGATAACTAAGCAAATCATTGCCAATAATGGTGTTAGCCCAATAAACAAGCCAACTGATACCGGGATAAAAAGTGTACGTTTGGGCAGTTTCGCTTTGTCTAAAATAGAGCTCGCCCCAATTGCCATCATGACTAACAGCCAAAGAAGATTGACTGTCATGCTATCGAGAAGAAACAGATACTCTAGGTAGACACCGACAAGTGTCAATTGAAGTCCCATCCTTAACACACCTAATAGCGTATCTTTTGCTATACCTAATTGGTAGTAGTGGTTCAGAAAAAGTGGCAGCAGAAGAGTAGAGGAAAAGAGGATAAGTAGGGTCCAGGGAATATCGACGACAGTGTTCATAATGAGCTCCAGTATCTGCAGCTTCATGATAGCTTTGTTTACAGATAACAGCCACTTAAGAAGGTGGCTCCAGCTCAAACTGATGTAAGTGGCTCCTTACCCTCTAAGATCAAAAAATTAACATCCAAATCTGAGAATTGGCAACAAATAGTGTGATTTTGGGTGGAAAAAACGTGCTTCAACTGGTTTAAAATTAACACTTATTCAATGACTTGTTATTGAGTTGTAACTTATTTAACGTAACTTTCACTATTAATAAATTTTCATATTCGGGTGTAATCTGACATATCAAATGTTAATTAAACACATCTCTGGATGAGCTCAAAAAAGTATTGAATAACAAGGGGTGATGGCGATCAATCCATTGAACCTTACTAATAGTATGGTCTAACATTTCTTTCTAGAGATTGTAAAAAAATAAGCTTGCTTTAAGAAGCTACCCAATAACACTAGATACAAAATAGGCAAATGTATGAGTGATGTTAATAAAATTGAGAGTGGTGAAAAACGCTCTTTGGAGTGGAAGTCATTCCTCTTCATCGCGGTCGTTCTCTTCCCTGTGTTGAGTGTGGCATTTGTTGGTGGTTACGGATTCCTTGTATGGGCACTACAAGTATTCTTCTTTGGACCTCCAGGTGCACACGGCATGTAAGCCGTGAGCTCATTCCCACATTTTTGAACAGATTTTAAGAGAGCAAACTATGAAATCATTTATCATCAAGCTGTGGCGCACCATGACGCGTCCTGCAGTTCATATCAGCCTTGGTGTGCTGACTATGGGCGGCTTTATTGCTGGTGTTATTTTCTGGGGTGGCTTTAACACAGCACTTGAAGCGACCAACACAGAAGAGTTCTGTATCAGCTGTCATACAATGCGTGACAACGTATACGTTGAACTACAAGAAACCGTTCACTGGAAAAACCACTCTGGTGTACGTGCTACGTGTCCAGACTGTCACGTTCCTCATAACTGGACAGACAAAATTGCACGTAAGATGCAGGCTTCTAAAGAAGTATTCGCTCAAGTATTTGGTAATTACGATGAGCCAGGAGCGTTTGAAGAGCGCCGTATCGAACTTGCTAAACACGAATGGGATCGTTTCTCTGCGAACAAGTCTCTAGAGTGTAAAAACTGTCACAACTACGAATCGATGGATTTCGAGCAAATGTCTCCTACTGCTCGCATCCAAATGAAGCAAGCGGCTGAGAAAGATCAAAGCTGTGTTGACTGTCACAAAGGTATCGCACACAAACTTCCTGCTGGCATGGACAGCATCGGTGGTATCGTTGGCGATCTTGAAGGTCTAGCTTCGAACACTAAATACGATGTTGGTCAAACGCTAGTAAGCGTGCGTCACCTACCTATCTACTTCGATGCTGAAGGTAAGACTGAAGCAGGTCTACTAAACCCTGCGTCTTCAGTAACAGTGATTGCTGACAAAGGCGATTACGCTGAAATCGAAATTGACGGCTGGCGTAAAGCGAAAGGCTTTGGTCGTGTAATCCAAGAAGACTTTGGTAAGAACATTGCGGTTGCTTCACTACTTAAAGAAGCATCAACAGACAGCAACGTTGTTACAACCGGCGAGAAAAAAGTGGATGAGCTAACAGGTCTTCCATGGGAAAAAGTGGCGGCGAAAGTATGGATCAAGAAAGAATCTATGCTGAACGACATTACGCCTGTATGGGAAAAATCAGCTGAAGCATACAAAACTAACTGTTCAGTGTGTCACACGCAGCCTGACGAAGCGCACTTCGATGCGAACACATGGCCTGGTATGTTTGACGGTATGCTTGCATTCGTTAACCTAGACACAGACAGCGAAGCACTGATCTTGAAGTACCTACAGAAGCACTCTTCAGATTATGCTGAAGGCCACCACTAATAAGCGTCGGATTGGAGTAAATTAAATGGCTATTTCACGAAGAAGTTTTCTTAAAGGTGTTGCGACGACAAGTGCAGCATCAGTAATCGGTCCAAGCTTATTGGCATCAGCATCTGCAAGTGCAGCTGAGTCTACAGGTACTTGGAAGGTTTCAGGTTCACACTGGGGCGCATTCCGCGCCCACATCTATGCGGGTAAGGTTCAAGAGATCAAAGCACTTGAGCTAGATAAAAACCCAACAGAGATGTTGAACGGTATTAAAGGCATTATCTACAGCCCATCACGTGTTCGTTACCCTATGGTACGTCTAGATTGGCTGAAAAAGCACAAGTACAGCGCAGATACACGCGGTGACAACCGCTTTATCCGTGTAACTTGGGATGAAGCACTTGACCTGTTCTACCGTGAACTAGAACGTGTTCAAAAAGATTACGGTCCATGGGCTCTTCACGCGGGTCAAACAGGTTGGAACCAGACTGGTGCATTCAACAACTGTACAGCTCACATGCAGCGTGCTGTTGGTATGCATGGTAACTTCATCACTAAAGTGGGTGACTACTCAACTGGTGCTGGTCAAACAATCCTGCCTTACGTTCTCGGTTCTACAGAAGTATACGCACAGGGTACTTCTTGGTCTGAAATCCTAGAAAACGCAGACAACATCGTTCTTTGGGCAAACGACCCAGTAAAGAACCTGCAAGTAGGTTGGAACTGTGAAACGCACGAATCTTTTGACTACCTAGCTCAACTAAAAGAGAAAGTAGCGAAAGGCGAGATCAACGTTCTTTCTGTTGACCCAGTTAAGAACAAGACTCAGCGTTACCTAGAAAACGATCACTTGTACATCAACCCGCTAACAGACGTAGCATTCATGCTTGCTGTAGCGCACGTGTTGTACAACGAAGACCTATACGACAAGAAGTTCATCGAAACTTACTGTCTAGGCTTCAATGAGTTCATCCAGTACGTTCAGGGTGAGACTAAAGACAAAGTTGTTAAGACTCCTGAGTGGGCTGCTGAGATCTGTGGCGTTAAAGCTGACAAGATCCGTGAATTTGCTCGTATGCTTGTAAACGGCCGTACACAGATCCTTATGGGTTGGTGTATTCAGCGTCAAGAGCATGGTGAGCAGCCTTACTGGGCAGCTGCAGTTATCGCAGCAATGGTTGGCCAAATCGGTCTACCTGGCGGTGGTATCTCTTACGGTCACCACTACTCAAGTATCGGTGTTCCTTCAACTGGCTTTGCTGGCCCTGGTGGTTTCCCTCGTAACCTTGACCAAGGTATGAAGCCTAAATGGGACAATAACGACTTTAACGGTTACAGCCGCACAATCCCTGTTGCGCGTTGGATCGACTGTCTACTAGAACCAGGTAAAGAGATCCGTTACAACGGCGGTAAAGTTAAACTGCCTGACTTCAAGATGATGGTTATCTCGGGCAACAACCCGTGGCACCACCACCAAGATCGTAACCGCATGAAGAAAGCATTTAAGAAGCTTCAGACTGTGGTAACGGTTGAGTTCGCTTGGACTGCAACGTGTCGTTTCTCTGATATCGTTCTTCCAGCATGTACTCAGTGGGAACGTAACGACATCGACGTATACGGTTCATACTCAAGCAAAGGTTTGATCGCGATGCACCGCCTAGTGGATCCGCTGTTCCAATCTAAGCCAGATTTCCAGATCATGAGTGAACTGACTCAACGCTTCGGCCGTCGTGACGAATACACTCGCGGTATGAGCGAAATGGAGTGGATCGAAAGCCTATACAACGACTGTCGTGCAGCGAACAAAGGTAAGTTCGAAATGCCAGAATTCAACGAGTTCTGGGAGAAGAGCGTACTAGACTTCGGTCAAGGTAAGCCTTGGGTTCGTCACGCTGACTTCCGTCAAGATCCAGAAATCAACCCACTGGGTACACCTTCTGGCTTCATCGAGATCACTTCTCGTAAGATCGGTCGTTACGGTTACGAACACTGTCAAGAACACCCAATGTGGTTCGAAAAATCAGAACGTTCACACGGTGGTCCTGGCTCTGATAAACACCCATACTGGCTGCAATCTTGTCACCCAGACAAGCGTCTGCACTCTCAGATGTGTGAATCAGAAGAGTTCCGTGCAACTTACGCTGTTCAAGGCCGTGAGCCTGTTTACATCAACCCAGTTGATGCAAAAGCAAAAGGCATTAAAGACGGTGACCTAGTACGCGTATTCAATGACCGTGGTCAGCTTCTTGCTGGTGCCGTGGTGACTGATAGCTACCCACGTGGTGTTATCCGTATTGAAGAAGGTGCATGGTACGGTCCTCTGAACGAGAAAGAAGGCGCTATCTGTACGTACGGCGATCCAAACACGCTGACTCAAGATATCGGTTCTTCTGAACTTGCTCAGGCGACTTCAGCAAACACGTGTATCGTAGACTTCGAGAAGTTCACAGGCAAAGTACCGCCAGTTACTTCATTTGGTGGTCCAATCGAAGTAGCGTAAGCTTTATCGAAGAAATAAAAACCAGCTCTCGGGCTGGTTTTTTTGTACCTAGAGAAAGTGAAATAATCTCCACAACTAGCTCAGTCACTTAGTAAATGGCGGGCTCACCAAACCGTATTTAATTTGAAGCTGATGAACTTGCTCTGACGGTATATTTCTAAAGTAATAGTTCAAGCTATAGATTATCTGTTGAGCAAAAGGGTGGTCTTTTCTTACTGCGGCGTATAAAGGTGTTGTCGTTAGGGGGATAGAATGAAACTTAAACCTATCCATAGGTAGCCCCATTTTTTTAATAATCCAACGCGCGACGTATTCGTCCGTGACTAAGGTGTCGGCTCTATTAGATAGTAAGAGCCTCATACTTGTTTCAAGATTAGCTGATGTAACAGGAATAATACTGTCATGATCCAGAAGTTCACTCGGGTAGGCATAATCTTCAATCAATGCGACTCTTTTATCCGTTAAGCTCGTTAGGTCGATGTACTCGAAGGTCTTATCTTCTGCCCGAGATATGACGGATAGCTTGTTGCTCATATAAGGCTCAGTAAAGTAGTAGTGACGCTCACGCTTGGTATTTTTCCATATCGCAACAATGACATCATTTTTCCCGTAATAGGTCTCTTTTAGAACTCTAGGCCAAGGCTTTTGCTCGTAGTGAAATTTGTACCCAGCATTGGCGAGCCCCATAGTCACGATATCGTGCGCAATTCCTTTTCCCACTGGGGAGTCCATGATGTAGGGCGCCCACTCACTTTGCGCGACTTTTAATGGCGTTGCGACAGAAGTAGTGCTGAATGAAATAAATGAGCTGAAGATTAACTGAGCAAAAAGCCACCTTTTCAAGCTATTTCTCCAATCGAATACCTTATTTCAGTTTAGTCCATGAAGGTTTATTAAACTGAATTTGCCTCAGAAATCTCATTGGTTGAGAAAATTACCAGCCTGAATATGATTTATTTTACCAATCGCCAGTGTGGGCGCTTTTTATGTTTTGTTGATGATAATTGTGATTGGCTTCTCCTTTTGTTTCGTTTTTAGTCTGTTTATTAATCGATTTTTATGTTGATTTAGGTTTTTGGCTAAAAAACGAGTGCTTTGATTAGAACTCTTTTGATTATTTTATTTGTGAATTATTGGGTGGGCGAATAGTTTGCTCAACCAGAGCGAGCAGGTGGTAGATGACGCTCATAAATAAAAATTTATAGGAACAAATAAAAATGAAAAAGACAGTATTAGCAGTAGCTCTTTCTCTTGTTGCTGGTTCAGCGATCGCAGCAGACGTTAACCAAAACGCTTCTGAGCGTGCTCGTGAATCTATGATTGACCTTATCCTTTCTGGTGAAGAGTTCTCAGTAGGTGGTCAAGTTGCTGTTGGTGGTTACTACCAAGAAGGCCGTGAAGTTGCTGGCGAAGACAAAGAGTTTTACAACGGTGGCGTAACTGGTTTCGACCTTTTCGTAAACTACCAAAAAGGTAACGTACTAGGCCAATTCGCAGGTGAATTCGACCTAGCGGACAACTACTCTTCAATGGATGCAGAATTCAAAGTTATCGATACTTGGGTTGGTTACAAAACAGGTTTCGGTGTTGCTTCTATCGGTTACGCAAACGACTCTGCTCTAGATGCAGTTGACGGTGCAGCTGACCTAACTGTTGAGTTCGGTGCTTCTGCATCTGACGCTTCAGACGTTAACCAAGTAGTTAAGTTTGAAGGCATCAAAGAAGGCTTCAAATACGGTGTATCTTACTACGGTGACCGTGAAACAGATGCTTCAGGCCAAAAAGGCTTCAACGGTTACGTTGGTTTCCAAAACGAGCAGTTCCAAGTTAACGCAGGTTACGAAAAGAACGACGAAGACAACTCTGCTGATGGCATTGAGCAAATCATGCTAGTAAACGGTGTTGTAACTCTAGGCGATATCGCGCTAGGTGCAAACGTTGCTAAACACGAAAGCTTTGCTGGTGATGATGCAACTCTATACAGTGGTTCTGCTGGCTACACAATCGACAAGCTATACCTAGCTGCTGGTTACGCTAAGCTAGAAGATACTAAGTGGACTAACTTCGGTGCTACTTACCAATTCACTAACAAGCTATCTGCTCTAGTTGACTTCAAAGTTGACCTAACTGACAACGACAGCAGCGATGACCTAGAAGCATTCTTCAAGGTTGCTTACGACTTCTAATAAAGTCTAAGGCTCAAAATTTACGGCCTGCAATGCAGGCCGTTTAAAATAAAGCGGGATGCTTTTAGCGCAATAATCCACTGCCTTTTTCGCCCTCCGGAGTTGGAGGGCTTTTTCATATCTATTACTTATTGCCATCAAGAGTTTGGACACCATTGCTCGACAATCCCCTTAATCTCAGGATTTTGAAGCTTTTGTGCATTTCTATTGATCGCGTGACAGTGCTTAAGCTTACGGTCGATACGGGAGTCGTTGCTCAGATGGCAAAAGCTAAGTATCTGCCTTGTCGTATAGATAGGGTTCGCGATAAAGTCCTCATAATTTACTGTTAACGCGTTTAGGTTTAATCGCTCAATTTCTTCACGAGTCGTGCGCAGAACTTTGTTGAGCTGAAACGCCGTTGATGCAATTGGGTCATGTCGAATACTTTGGTAGGTTTCGAGCTCACTGTCGGAGTAGGCACCCTTCCACCATAACTTTTTCGCTCCTTGCTGTTGCCAAAATGGCATGTTAAGCAGTGAGTTTACCGTAGCGCTTGGTTCACGCACTATGTTGATAAAATGTGCGTCTGGAAACAGGCTATGCAAAAACTCCACTCTACCCGGGCCAGTTAACTTTATACCCAAACGAGCTTTACCTTGCTTTGCTAACATTTTGCTTAACACTTGGTGCACCTGTTTTCTCTCTGTTTCGGCCGCTCTTTTGTAGAGCAAAAAGTCGCGACTAAAATCGATATCGCTGCGGGTTACGGTCTGCCAAAAGCTCCAAGCTTCGGCTGGTCGGGGAATCAAGTTGTTAAATGGTAAAGTTTTGATTAACTGACCTTTTACGCCTTCTAGATACCAATAATCATTGTTACTTAGTCGTGATAAGTAAGCCATTCCGCTAATATTTGGGAACCACTCTGTATAGTTTGAAGGGCCGCCCAACTCTTTATGTGCGAGTATCATCTCAGAGATGATTGTAGACCCAGAGCGTCCTGGACTGATGAAAATGACGGGGTTGTGTAGATCTTCCATGTTGCGTTCCCTTTGCCGATGTTTGTCTACTGTGTTGCAAAGGTTGAACCATCAAAAAAGATAATTGATAACAGTGTCTTAGGTTTTATTGTTTTCGTTTTTCTTATTTTGCTAGTCTTTTTGAAAATAAGGAAATGCCATTTAATAAAATTGCAAAACGTGATGAGAGTATCTATTTGTCTTGTTGATTAAATAGACAATAAAAATACGCGGTGATGTAATGTGCGGGATTGTTATCTTCCTTTAGAGTATTGATATGGCACTGCATTTAGAACTCGCCAATAGTCGAGCTATCGTCATCCCAAACCATGATATTCATGCTACACAAAATGGGAATCAGCTTCACTTTCGTTACCAAGGGTTAAGTAACGACAAATTCGGTGATCGGGTTCTTCTGTGCCAGAGTGAATTCAATTTTGAACGTAGTGCAACTGTTCTTGGAGACGGGTTTCAAATGCTTGCCCAGACTTCTGGAACAATTGAACAACCTATTGATATTGGTCGTTGTCCCGATAACTCAACGAGTTACCGTATATATTCTCGCCAAGAGCCAACACGTTACTATAACTACCTTATGGTTGAAGACTCTTTGGGCTACAACTTGTTTGGCTTTACTTCATGTCACAGATTCGCAGGTTATTTTGAAGTCCAGGAACACCAAGGGCGATGGATAATTAGTGCCTACATCGACGGAGAAGGGACCTACCCTCAAGATTGGTCTAGTACACAATTAGAATCTGTTGTTTTCCTTCAAGGAGATTCGATGTCTCAGCTCTACAGTGAGTTCTCGAATCTTATTGCCAAGCATCATGCCCCGCGAGCAGGCGTTACTCAGAAGTCTCCAATTGGATGGTGTTCTTGGTATGCCTATTACGCTGACGTGACCCAAGACAACATCGTTGAAAATCTTGACGTTATGCATAATGAACTTAATCAACTCGACTATGTTTTGCTCGATGATGGTTATCAAGCGTTTATGGGAGATTGGCTCACGCCTTCAGACAAGTTTCCTTCGGGTGTGAAAGCGGTTATCGATAACATCAAGGCAAGAGGCAAAAAACCTGCCATCTGGTTAGCCCCATTTATCGCGCAACCCGAATCTGAGTTGTTCCAAAATCACCCTGACTGGTTCGTAAAGCATGCTGATGGCTCATTGCTAAAAGCAGAAGATGTCACGTATGCAGGCTGGCGGTGTACGCCTTGGTACATATTGGATACATCA
The DNA here is from genome assembly GCF_984391705.1 of Vibrio sp. NCBI lineage: Bacteria > Pseudomonadati > Pseudomonadota > Gammaproteobacteria > Vibrionales > Vibrionaceae > Vibrio > Vibrio sp. Next base: position 31,890 of record NZ_CFHWOM010000003.1, read on the forward strand.
AACCCAGAGGTGCAAGAGCACTTAACCCATGTTGTTCGAGTCATGCGAGAGGAGTGGGGGATTGAGCTCTTCAAATTGGATGCAAACTACTGGGGGACTTTGAAAGGGGTTCGTTGCCAAACGGGTACGACCGGGGTTGAGTCTTATCGTCTGGGCATGGAGGCGATCGCACAAGGGGCAGGAGATGCTTGGTTACTTGGGTGTAATGCTCCCATGTGGCCGTCTGTTGGCTTAGTGGATGCAATGCGTGTTTCAGATGACGTGGAGCGCAACGAACATCGCTTTGAGCAGATCGCAAAAGAAACGTTTTATCGTAGCTGGCAGCATCGCAAATTGTGGCAAATTGATCCTGACTGCGCCACCTTCGTTTCGTTACCCAACCAAGCTGCCGAACGGCACTGTTATGAGTTTCATCGCAATGTGTTATTGGCCTGTGGTGGTTTACTTTTATCTGGCGATCCGTTATCTGAAATCACCCCATTTGCTAAGCAAACCTTATCAAAATTGGTTTTGCGCCATAAACACTGCCAAGAGACAGCTCGCTTTACAGCCTTGAATCTGCATCACGCTTTTTTGCCGCTGACAGAGCGAAATGATCTTCACTGTTTGTTCAATTATCAGCAAGCCGCACGAGCGGTGACGCTTACCGCTGAGCAACCTGTGTATTGGTATGACTATTGGACAGGGGAGCGTTTAGTGGAAGAACCCACGCAAGTGATTGAGGTGGATTTGGAATCAGGATTATCAAGCCGAGCGATAATTACCTCGATATAGTCGTTCGTCTGCTTTAACATACGGTGCTGAACAAATCATTTCGATTAGGTATCAATGTCAGTCATTTTAGGTATTGACCCTGGCTCGCGTATTACCGGGTATGGGGTCATACGACAAAACGGTCGTCACCTGCAATATTTAGGTAGTGGTTGTATCCGAACTTCTGAAAAAGAGCTTCCTGGGCGTCTAAAGCAGATTTATGCAGGGGTTTCTGAGATCATCACTCAGTTCCAGCCTGATGTGTTTGCAATCGAACAAGTCTTCATGGCACGCAATGCAGATTCAGCGCTTAAGCTAGGCCAAGCGCGAGGTAGCGCTATCGTTGCCGCTGTGAATGCTGATCTTCCTGTCTACGAATACGCTGCGCGCTTGATCAAACAGGCAGTAACGGGCACCGGTGGGGCAGATAAAGAGCAAGTCCAGCATATGGTTCAGCAAATGTTAAAGTTGCCAGGCAGGCCACAAGCGGATGCTGCGGACGCGCTCGGTGTTGCTATCTGTCATGCCAATACCAACAAAACACTGATCGCGATGGCGGGTAAAGCAACCAGTGCTCGTCGTGGTCGGTATCGTTAAAATCAAATTGCATCAAAACTGAGACATCCAAAACAGAATTAACAACTTCGATTTGTTAACAAGATGTAACATTTATATAGTGGTCAGAGGTCTAACAAGAAATCAATCAAGGAAGATTGAACATGAACCCTACTGCTCTCTGGCGTCGCTTATGCATGCCCACCAATACGCAATGGTCAAAGAATCAACAACGCCAAGCGGACACGCTTGTCCTATTTACCTTTATCGCTTTTCTCGTTGGGTTGTATAGCCTGATAAAGTGGTCAAAACATGGCCACGAAAGTCTTATTTTCACTTCTGTCTTGCTGATCGTCTTTGAACTTTTGGCTGGTTCTACGCTAAAAGTGTTGAAACAGCCTTTGATGGCTTTAAACCTTGGTTTTGTCGGGATGGCCGTTCATGCGCTTAATATCATTTATCAAAGTGGCGGAGTGGTAGACTCTACTCAGACTTACTGGGTCCCACTTTTGGTCGTGGCGTTTTTTTTATCAGGCACTCGTATGGTTGCCACGATCTGGAGTGTGTTAGTCATCGCTATCTCGGCAATCATGACTGCAATGCACTTGTCGGGACAAACCTTTCCGACACTGGAACTTTCTTCTTCAGCTCAAAGTGTTGAGGTTTGGTCAGGTACAGTTTTACCTCTTGTTGTGATTTGTATTGCTCAAGCGTTTACGGCGTCGCAACGTGATAAAGCGATAGACATTGCTGAGCGAGCCAAAGCGGATAGCGAAGCGATTGCTGATAATGCCATGAACGGCGAAAAGCATCTCGCAACTGTGTTAGAGCAAGCGAATCAAAACTCTAGCCAGCTAAAAGATGTCTCACATGTTTTAGAAAACCAATCGTCTACGTTAGATACTCAAGTGGCTCAGCTAAATGTGAATTGCGAATCACAGGCTAGTGCCGCTGAGCAAATGAGCCAACAAGTTCATCAACTGGCAGAGGGAATTGATGATTCAAGCCGATTTGTCGATGAATTACGCCAACGGAGTGATGCCGTTCATCGGCAGGCGGAGCATAGCTCGCAGCTTCTTGAAGACTCTACGCAGGCGATTAGCCAAATCATAGGTAGTCATGAAGAGATAATGAAAGTGGCTGATTTGATAACTTCTGTCGCGGAGCAAACCAATCTCTTGGCGCTCAATGCCGCGATTGAAGCGGCTAGAGCAGGAGAGCAAGGGCGTGGTTTTGCTGTGGTGGCCGAGCAAGTAAGAGAGCTATCAGCGAAAAGCAGTCATTCCGCGATTGAGATTCGGAATCTGTTGGATAGAAGTGAGCAAGAAGTGAAACACGGACAAGAGGTCGTGACGTCCAGCGCAGAGAGAATGAAAGCGGTGATTGAGCAAGTCACGGCAATATCGGGTGACGTCAATGGTCTGGCAACCATCATGGACAATCAAACTCTTGCACTTCGAGAATTGGATCAAGCGAGTAGTGAAGTAGCTAATGGCGTTGTACAAACGAAGACGATCTCTGAAATTGTCGCTCAGAATGGTGCAAAGCTGACGACTCAAGTGGACGCAATGCGAGGCTTAACGGCGCAGCTTGATCAAGTGGTCTCAAAAATCTAATCTCAAGCCACAAAGAACTGGATGTCTATCCAGTTCTTTATTATCCTGTCGCAAATTCATTTCCAAAGAGTATCTACCGTGATTGGACGTCTGCGCGGCATTCTGATTGAAAAACAACCCCCTGAGCTGCTTATTGAAGTTAATGGCATTGGCTATGAAGTACAGATGCCGATGAGTTGTTTCTATGAGCTACCAAATGTTGGCGAAGAAGCCATTATTTATACTCACTTTGTTGTTCGAGAGGATGCTCAATTGCTGTATGGCTTTAATACGGTGAAAGAACGTGCGTTGTTCCGCGAAGTGATTAAAGCCAATGGTGTTGGCCCTAAGTTGGGGCTAGGAATTCTATCGGGTATGACTGCCAGTCAATTTGTTGCTTCAGTTGAGCGAGAAGATATTTCTACTTTGGTTAAGTTACCAGGTGTAGGTAAGAAAACGGCAGAACGGCTTGTGGTTGAAATGAAAGACCGCTTGAAAGGTTGGAGTGCTGGTGATTTATTCACGCCGTTTACTGACGCGGCTCCAGTTGACTCGGCACCAAGTGCATCAGCTAACAGCGCAGAAGAAGAAGCTGTTAGTGCGTTACTTGCGCTGGGCTACAAACCAACCCAAGCTTCTAAGGTTGTATCACAAATCATTAAGCCAGGAATGAGCAGTGAAGAGCTGATTCGTGACGCATTGAAGTCGATGGTTTAACGGGTAGGAATTGACACATGATTGAAGCAGATCGACTGATCGCGCCAGAAAATCCGGTCTATCGCGAAGAAGATGTGATTGATCGCGCGATTCGTCCAAAAAAGCTTGAAGACTACAAGGGGCAAGATCACGTTCGTGACCAAATGGAGATCTTCATTAAAGCTGCGCAGTTGCGTGAAGAAGCTCTGGATCACTTACTGATATTTGGCCCTCCAGGGTTAGGTAAAACGACGTTGGCTAACATTGTCGCTAATGAAATGGGCGTTAACATTCGTACAACTTCGGGTCCTGTTCTAGAAAAAGCTGGCGATCTTGCTGCGCTACTGACTAACCTCGAAGAAAATGACGTGCTGTTTATCGATGAAATTCACCGCTTAAGCCCGATGGTTGAAGAGGTGCTCTATCCGGCAATGGAAGACTACCAGTTAGACATTATGATTGGTGAAGGCCCGGCCGCGCGCTCCATTAAAATCGACCTTCCTCCCTTTACGTTGATAGGCGCAACTACCCGAGCAGGCTCATTAACGTCACCGCTTCGTGATCGTTTTGGTATTACTCAACGTTTGGAGTACTACAAAATTCCAGACCTGCAGAATATTGTTCAGCGCAGTGCAGATTGCTTGGGCTTATCAATGGAAGCGGAAGGCGCACTTGAAGTAGCAAGGCGAGCTCGAGGGACACCTCGAATTGCTAACCGACTATTACGTCGTGTTCGCGATTACGCCGAAGTGAAAGGTAATGGTCATATCTGTGCGGATGTTGCCGACAAAGCGCTCAATATGCTCGATGTCGACGCACAAGGCTTCGACTACATGGATAGAAAGCTTCTGTTAGCAATTATGGAGAAGTTCGGGGGCGGCCCAGTTGGCTTAGATAACATGGCTGCAGCTATTGGTGAGGAGAAAGATACAATCGAAGATGTCTTGGAGCCATACTTAATTCAGCAAGGTTATCTGCAGCGAACGCCAAGAGGACGCATAGCGACCGATCGAGCTTATCTTCATTTCGGAATTGAAAAATAAGTTTTCAGACCAACCGATCGCGGTTGGTCTTTTATTATTAGTGATTCAGATCACGTTTGTAAAATATTGCCTACCACTAATTAGGTAATAACTTTGAGTTCAATGTTAAGTATTTGTTTTGCATAAATACTTAATCGGCGTCTGTTATTACCGCAAAGTAACATAATCCCGTCTAAACGCTTGATGTAGATCAAGATGATGCTTTTTTAAACAAAAATGCAGAACAAAAGTTGATACAAATCAAAGCGGAACTCTCCTATAAACCTTTTGAAACAACCTGTTTTTAGCAGTAATATTAGGCCTAGCTATATTAGCTGATGCTTAACAATTAACTAACCGTTACGGTACATTTTTGCAACAGTATGCTGTTATTTAATAACAACTAGTAAGTTTGAATAACGATTATTTATGCTGGCATTGATGTAATAAAGTGTCTTCAGCCGACACATAGGAGTAATCATGATCGATGTTGTTGATCTATCGCGGTTGCAGTTTGCACTGACTGCGATGTATCACTTCCTATTCGTACCATTGACTCTAGGTATGGCCTTCCTTCTGGCTATCATGGAATCAATGTACGTAATGACGAACAAGCAAATCTATAAGGACATGACGAAGTTCTGGGGTAAGCTTTTCGGTATTAACTTCGCACTTGGTGTGGCAACCGGCCTTACCATGGAATTCCAGTTCGGTACTAACTGGTCGTACTATTCGCATTACGTTGGTGATATCTTTGGTGCACCTCTCGCGATCGAAGCCCTCGTAGCCTTCTTCTTAGAATCCACCTTTGTTGGTCTATTCTTCTTTGGCTGGGATCGCTTGTCAAAACGTCAACACCTTGTAGTTACATGGTTAGTAGCACTTGGCTCTAACTTCTCTGCACTTTGGATCCTTGTGGCTAACGGCTGGATGCAAAACCCGGTTGGCGCAGAATTTAACTTCGAAACCATGCGTATGGAAATGGTGAGCTTCGCTGAGGTTGTTCTAAACCCAGTTGCACAGGTTAAATTCGTACACACAGTCGCATCTGGTTACACGACAGGCGCAATGTTCATTCTAGGCATCAGTTCTTACTACCTACTTAAAGGTCGTGACATCGCATTCGCTCGTCGTTCATTTGCTATTGCGGCATCATTTGGTATGGCTGCAATCCTATCTGTAATCGTTCTTGGCGACGAATCTGGTTATGAACTAGGTGAAGTCCAAAAGGTTAAGCTAGCTGCGGTAGAAGCAGAGTGGCACACAGAGCCTGCGCCAGCTGCGTTTACTTTGTTTGGTATACCTAACCAAGAGACAATGCACACTGACTATGCGATTAAGATCCCTTACGTAATGGGTATTATCGCGACACGTTCTTTTGACGAGCAAGTAACAGGTCTACGTGATCTTCGTGACGAGCACGTTGAGCGTATTCGTACAGGTATGTATGCGTACGAACTATTAGAAAAGTTGCGTGCAGGTGATAAGTCAGAAGAGAACATGGCTGCATTTGATGAAGTGAAGGGTGACTTAGGTTACGGATTGCTTCTTAAGCGTTACACTGACAATGTTGTTGATGCGACAGAAGAGCAGATCCAAGCTGCGGCAGATGACTCTATCCCAACTGTTTGGCCACTATTCTGGTCATTCCGTATCATGGTTGGCTGTGGTTTCATCATGCTATTCGTGTTTGGTGCGGCATTTGTTCAAACGTGTCGTCAAAAGATCGAGCAAAAACCTTGGATTCTAAAAGCAGCTCTATTCAGTATTCCATTGCCTTGGATCGCCATTGAGGCGGGCTGGTTTGTCGCAGAATATGGTCGTCAGCCTTGGGCTGTAGGTGAGATTCTGCCAACACACGTTGCCGCTTCTGCACTAACACTAGGCGAACTTTGGACTTCACTATTCGCAATTATTGCACTGTACACAGTGTTCCTAATTGCAGAAGTTTACCTAATGGTGAAATTCGCTCGCAAAGGACCAAGCAGCCTTAAAACAGGCCGTTACCACTTCGAACAAAACGCTGACTCTGTTGAAGACAAAGTTAGTCGCCAAGTAGAAGCGTAAGGGAAGGAGACAGAAAATGTTTGATTACGAAATCTTACGACTGATTTGGTGGGTTCTAATTGGTGTCCTACTGGTTGGATTCGCTGTAACTGATGGTTTTGATATGGGTGTTGCGTCGCTTTCACCTGTCATCGGTAAAACGGACACTGAACGTCGTATTATGCTAAACACGATTGCTCCTCACTGGGATGGCAACCAAGTTTGGTTAATCACAGCTGGTGGTGCGCTATTTGCTGCGTGGCCACTTGTATACGCGACGTCGTTCTCTGGTTTCTACCTAGCAATGTATGTGACTCTAGCTGCGCTTTGGCTGCGTCCACTTGCTCTAGATTACCGTTCGAAAATCGAAAATCCTAAATGGCGTAAAGCTTGGGACTACGCACTTTGCTTTAGTGGTACAGTGCCACCGGTAATCTTTGGTGTTGCGTTTGGTAACCTACTTCAAGGTGTACCGTTCGAACTCAACAGCCTACTTATGTCAGAGTACAAAGGTACGTTCTTTGCGCTGCTTAACCCATTTGCACTTCTATGTGGTGTATTAAGCTTGATGCTGTTTGTACTGCAGGGTGCAACTTGGCTGCAAATGAAAACAACAGAAGCGCTGCATGTTCGTGCACGCAATGTTGCTCAAATTGCAGGTCTAATTGCAGTGGCGTTGTTCGTTGTTGGCGGTTTCTGGGTTCAATCTATCGATGGTTACGTTATTACGAGCACAATCGATACGCTAGCGGACTCAAACCCACTGAACAAAGAAGTTGTTCAGCAAGCTGGTGCTTGGATGGCTAACTTCGAAACGTATCCTGCAATGTGGGCGGCGCCAGTTCTAGGTGTACTAATGCCTCTGCTTGCTGTGATCGCTTCTCGCTTTGAGCGTGGTGGCTTTGCTTTCCTATTCTCAAGCCTAGCAAACGCAGGTGTTATTTTGACGGCAGGATTCGCAATGTTCCCATTCGTAATGCCTTCAAGCCTAGTACCAAACCACAGCCTAACTATGTGGGATTCGACAGCAAGTGAATTGACACTTGGTCTGATGACAGCAGTAGCGGCAGTGATGGTTCCTGTGATTCTTGCTTACACGACTTGGACATACTACAAGATGTTCGGTCGTCTAGATAAGAAACACATTGAAGACAACGACGTTTCAGCTTACTAAGGAGTTTAACTATGTGGTATTTCGCATGGATTCTAGGTGTACTACTCGCTTGTGCATTTGGCATCATTAACGCTCTTTGGTTAGAGCATTCAGAAATGATGGATAAAGACAGTGAGTAATCTCGCTGCGCAGGTAGCTAAGCTGCATGCACCATTAGATAAGACCCTGTTTAGGGTCTTATCACTCGTATTAGGTTTTTATCATGTCGCGATGGTGATGTGGGACCCAGAGGTGTACTCTGAATCAATAGGTGGATTCAATGCTGTAATTTCACCGCTCCTGATTTGGGCAATTTGCTCAAGCATGGTATATGGTTTGAGCTTCAAGCCTCGCAATTGGTACTGGCAAATCTTGTTTAGCCCTTACTTCTCCCTGTCAATTTTGAGCTATCTTACGGTGATTAGACTGCTCTAATTCAGTGTGATTAAAATTTATTCGTATTTCTATCGAAATAGCACCACTAAATGATAGTTGGTGCTATTTTTTTGTTTCAATCCTTGAAAACCTCCATTATCCCTTGCATAAACTGCCTTGAGTTGCGTTATAGTAAAGCCCTTCAATGAGTTAAAAGGGGTGAGCGGTGCAACCTGCCCAAGCAATATTCGAATGGCCAGTGACTGTATATTACGAAGATACAGATGCAGGCGGGGTGGTCTACCACTCAAACTATCTCAAGTTCTTTGAAAGAGCTCGGACTGAGCTGCTTCGCAATGTTGGTGTCTCGCAACATACTCTTTTGGAACAAAACATCGGTTTCGTAGTCCGACACATGGACATCGATTTTCTGCAAGGAGCGCGTCTTGACGATCAATTGACAGTTAAGACACACGTTGCAGAACTTAAAAAGGCTTCGCTTACTTTCTGTCAGGAGATCGTCAATCCTGATGGCAAAACATTGTGTAAGGCAATGGTTAAGGTAGCATGTATCGATAATGAGAAAATGAGGCCAATAGCGATCCCTCAATCAATAGTTATGGAGTTTACTCATAGTGACCGCTGATATTTCAATGCTTGACCTGTTTTTACAAGCAAGCCTGTTAGTAAAAATGGTGATGTTAACCCTGCTCGGAATGTCTATTGCTTCATGGGCGATGATAATTAAACGCAGCAAGGTCTTGTCGCAAGCTTCTAAAGATGCGGAATCTTTTGAAGACAAGTTTTGGTCAGGCACCGATCTTTCGATCCTTTATCAAAATGCTAAAAAGCGAAAGGACGAACTTTCCGGCACTGAAGAGATCTTCTACTCAGGCTTTACTGAGTTTGCACGTTTACGTAAATCCAACAGTGATTCACCAGACTTCATCATGGAAGGGACTGGCCGTTCCATGCGTGTCGCGGTAGCGCGAGAAGTCGATGAGCTTGAAACCAACCTTCCTTTCCTTGCTACGGTAGGCTCGATCAGCCCTTATATCGGCCTATTTGGTACTGTTTGGGGTATCATGCATGCGTTTATCGCGTTAGGAGAAGTGAAGCAGGCCACTCTTGCGATGGTTGCGCCTGGTATCGCTGAAGCTCTGGTTGCGACGGCAATGGGCCTATTTGCAGCCATACCGGCAGTTATGGCTTACAACCGCCTAAGCAACAAGGTGGGTAAACTAGAGCACAACTACGCTACCTTCTCTGAAGAGTTCCACAGCATCTTGCATCGCCAAGCTATGGCGGGCCGCGATAGCGCGCACAAGGAATAACGGAAATGGCGGGCTACCAACGCAAAAAAAGAAAGATGACGGCCGAGATTAACGTTGTACCTTATATCGACGTTATGTTGGTTCTGTTAATCATCTTTATGGTGACATCGCCGTTTGTTACCCAAGGGGTGGATGTTGAACTTCCGAAAACGGCGACTGCGAAACCTGCTTCTGAGTTAGCTGGCGATAGCGACGCAAGCTTTATCATCGTTGAAATCGACCGAGATGGTAATTTAGGCCTTAGCGTGAATGATGAAGAGGTTACGCGCGGTCTGTCACTACAGGACATTATTGTTCGTGTCAAAGCTGAGCTATCACTTAAGCCTGACTCTCCAGTGGCGGTTGGCGGAGATGCGGCGACGCCGTATGCAGAAGTTGTATTGGTGTTGGATGAACTAGGCCGTGCAGGTATCCCTAAAGTGGGTTTGCTTACGGATATTAAGGAATAAGCGCCCTTAGTGTATGAAAGAGATTAAGCCTAAGAAAAAAAGTGATTACAAAAAGCCGATAGCGATATCGGCTTCGTTGCATGCTCTACTGATTGTTGCACTCATCTGGGGAGCAGATTTCACTATGTCCAAGCCTGAACCTACAGGGCAATTGGTTCAAGCTGTTGTGATTGATCCAGCTATGGTGCGTGAGCAAGCTCAGCAAATTCGTAGCCAGCGCCAAGAAGCGGCGAAGAAAGAGCAAGATCGTCTCGATAAACTGCGTCGTGAAAGCGAACAGCTTGAGAAGAATCGTAAAGCTGAAGAAGAAAGAATTCGTAAGCTAAAAGAGCAGCAAGCCAAAGAAGCGAAAGCCGCTCGTGAAGCTGAAAAACATCGCCTTGCTAAAGAGAAAGAGCGTAAAGCTGAAGAGCAGCGTGCTAAAAAAGAAAAAGAGCGTGTTGCCAAATTGGAAGCGGAACGCAAAGCCAAAGAGCAAGCGGTCAAAAAGGCTGAACAAGAGCGATTAGCGAAAGAAGCGGCCATCGCAAAGGCAGAACAAGAACGTATAGAACGTGAGAAGGCTGCTAAAGAAGCTGAAGAAAAAGCTCGCAAAGAGCGAGAAGCAGCAGATAAAGCGGAAAAAGAACGTATAGCGAAAGAAAAAGCGGCGGAAGAAGCGGCTGAAAAAGCTCGTAAAGAAAAAGAGCGTTTAGAGCAGCTCGAACGAGAGCGAAAGCTGCAAGAAGCAGCATTAAATGACATTTTTGCTGGGTTAGAGACCGAGTCTGAGCAAAACAGCTCAGCACGAGGCAAGTTTGTTGCAGATGAAGCTCAACGTTATGGCGCGATTTATACCCAGCTGATCCAACAAAATCTGCTTCTGGAGGACAGCTTTCGGGGAAAGTCCTGTCGAGTTAATTTGCGCTTGATCCCAACCGGATCGGGTGCAATTGTTGGTGATCTTAGTATTTTGGATGGTGATAGCCGATTGTGCTCAGCTTCTAAACGAGCGGTAGCGCAAGTTGGTAGTTTTCCATTACCAAAAGATCAAGATGTGATTAACAAGTTAAAGAATATCAATTTAACCGTAGTACCTGAGTAATAAGGAAAAGCTTGTGTTAAAGCGACTAATTTTAGGATGTATGCTTACCGTAATGGGGGCGTTTCAGGTAGCCAATGCGGCGCTTGAACTTGTCATTACAGATGGTATCGATTCGGCGCGTCCAATCGCTATTGTTCCGTTTAAATGGGAAGGGGCAGCGAAACTGCCGCAAGACGTGTCCGCAGTGATTGCGTCGGACTTACAACGTAGCGGTAAATTTAGCCCAGTGGCCACGAATAGAATGCCACAAACTCCATACAGTGAAGCAGAGGTGAACTTCGATGCTTGGACTGGATTAGGAGTAGATGCTTTATTGACGGGTTCAATTACCCAAGATGCCGAAGGCAACTACGTAATTAACTATCAATTGGTTGATGTAGTACGTGGTCAATTGACTCAAGGACAAAGTAAAGCATTGAGCGCAGATGGCCAGCTTGTTTTGTCGAAAGATCATGTTCTGTTTAACAAGCGTGCGACGGTACCGGGTGATCGTTTACGCGAGTATGCGCATCGTATTTCGGATTTAGTCTATCAAGAGCTAACTGGTGAGCGCGGTGCATTCTTGACTCGTATCGCCTACGTTGTCGTCAATGATAAAGACACCAAGTTCCCGTACCAGTTGCGAGTTGCAGATTACGACGGTTACAACGAACGACTAGTACTGCGCTCTAAGCAGCCGTTAATGTCTCCAGCGTGGTCTCCGGATGGTCAGAAATTGGCGTATGTGAGCTTCCAAAATGGTCAAGCTGAAATCTTCATCATGAACATCTACACTGGCGAGCGTGAGAAAGTAACGTCATACCCGCGTCATAATGGTGCGCCAAGATTCTCTCCTGATGGCAACACTTTAGCGCTTGTTCTATCTAAAACTGGTAGTCTACAGGTCTATACACTAGACCTAAAAACGCGCAAGTTGACTCAAATTACTCGTGGTCGTTCAAATAATACTGAACCTTATTGGCATCCAGATGGTAAATCCCTTATCTTTACGTCGGATCGTGGCGGACGCCCACAAATCTACCAAGTCGATCTAGCGAGCAAAGCGACTAACCGATTGACTTGGCAAGGCAGTCAAAACCTTGGTGGTCAAATTACGCCAGACGGTCGATTCCTTGTAATGGTTAACCGCAGCAATTCAGGTTTCAATCTAGCGAAGCAAGATTTAGAAACAGGCGCGGTACAGATTTTAACGAAGACTCTACTTGATGAGTCTCCAAGCATTGCACCAAATGGTGGAATGGTTATTTATAGCTCTATCTATAACAAGACTAACGTATTGTCGATGGTTTCTATAGATGGACGCTTTAAAGCTCGATTACCGGCAACAAATGGACGAGTTCGTGCTCCTGCATGGTCACCGTTTTTGTAGCAAGTAAGTATCAATAAGTAAGGAAAATATAACAATGCGACTAAACAAAGTTCTTAAAGGGCTACTGATTGCGCTACCTGTTCTAGCTATGACAGCTTGTAGCTCAAGTGATGATGCGGCAAACGCTTCTGGTTCTACAGAAACTAACCAATCTCAGACAACTGACGGTACAGTGGTTTCTCCAATCGATCAGAACGGTCTACTAACAGAGCAGGAGCTTAAAGAGCAAGCGCTTCGTGAAACGCAAACTATTTACTTTGCATTCGACAACGCAACAATTGCAGGCGATTACGAAGAAATGCTAGCAGCTCACGCAGCTTACCTAAGCAAAAACCCTGCACTTAAAGTGACTGTAGAAGGCCATGCTGATGAGCGTGGTACTCCTGAGTACAACATCGCACTAGGTGAGCGTCGTGCGACTGCAGTTGCTAAGTACCTTCAAGCACTAGGTGTTCAAGCGGATCAAATCTCTATCGTGAGCTACGGTGAAGAGAAACCTCTTCTACTAGGTCAATCTGAAGATGTATACGCTAAGAACCGTCGTGCTGTTCTAGTATACTAATCAAGGATTATCCTTATGTTCAGTAACTTAAAGCGCGTTGTTACGCTTACGTTACTGGCAAGTGCAGCGGGCTCTGTGTTCGCTGCACCAGCTCCAGTATCCGATCTTAATGGCAGTAACTCTGCTACATCGACTTCTTCTGTTCGTTCTAACGAGACCGATGTTCAACGTCTTGAACGCTTGTTAGAAAACCGTAACCGCGTCCAACTACAAATGCAGCAACAGCTGGATGAGATGGCACTAGAAATTAGTGATTTACGTGGTCAACTGGAAAAAAATAGCTATGACATGCAGCAAATGTTGCAGCGTCAGCGAGAGTTATTCATCGAATTAGATAAAGTTCGTGGTCAAGTAAGTGTAGCGCCAGTCGTAGCAGACAGCACTGGTAGCGATACAAAAGCAGCCTCTGGTGGCACGTTCAGTTCAAATGCTGATGAGCAGACAGCTTATCAAAATGCAGTTGATCTAATCTTGAAAAAACGTGATTACACTGGCGCGATTGCTGCATTCCAACAGTTTCAAAAAGATTACCCAGACTCTTCGTTTACACCGAATTCCCATTACTGGCTAGGTCAGCTTTATTTTGCTAAAAAGCAAGATAAAGAGGCGGTGAAGAGTTTTGCTGCCGTGATCTCTTACAAAGATTCAAACAAGCGCGCCGATGCTTTAGTTAAACTAGGTGACATTGCTGGTCGTAATAATAACGCTGCGCAAGCAAATAAGTACTACCAACAAGTATTGGATGAGTACCCAAGCAGCGCCTCGGCTAAGCTCGCGAAAGAGCGCATAAAAAACTAGGTTCATAGAACTTAGCAAAAAAGGAGTGTTAGACACTCCTTTTTTGCTTTTTGCGCCATAAGTAATTCCGGTCGGTACTGGCATCTTGGAATCGGTTAAGGTTACAATACTCGGATTACTGGAAGTTGCGTAGAGCAAGAGCAATGAGCCACATTTTAGACAAAATCGATACTGTATACCCATTCCCTCCAAAACCAGTTCCTCTAACAGATGACGAAAAACAAGCATATATTGCAAATATTAAAAAGCTTCTGAAAGAGAAAGACGCGGTTTTGATCGCCCACTACTACACGGACCCTGAGATTCAAGCTCTAGCTGAAGAGACAGGTGGTTTCGTTGGTGACTCTCTTGAAATGGCTAAGTTTGGTAATCGCCATCCAGCAAGCACTCTTATCATTGGTGGTGTGCGTTTTATGGGAGAATCGGCAAAGATTCTTACGCCAGAAAAACGCATTCTGATGCCAACGTTAGAAGCTGAATGTTCTTTGGATCTCGGTTGTCCTGCAGATAAGTTTACCGAATTCTGTGACGCGCACCCAGACCACACTGTGGTCGTGTATGCGAACACTTCTGCGGCAGTGAAAGCACGTGCTGATTGGGTGGTAACATCAAGTATTGCTCTTGAAATTGTTGAGCACTTAGATGCGGAAGATAAACCAATTATTTGGGGACCAGACCGTCACTTAGGTTCATACATTTCAAACAAAACTGGCGCAGACATGTTGCTGTGGCAAGGCGAATGTATCGTTCACGATGAGTTTTCAGCTGACGCTTTACGTAAGATGAAGTCTGTCTACCCAAATGCGGCAATTCTTGTTCACCCAGAATCACCAGCGAGCGTTGTAGAACTTGCAGACGCAGTAGGCTCAACTAGCCAGCTGATTAAAGCGGCGAAAGAATTGCCTCATCAACAGATGATTGTGGCTACTGATAAAGGCATCTTCTTCAAAATGCAGCAATTGGTTCCTGAGAAAGAGCTAATCGAAGCCCCTACTGCAGGTGCCGGTGCGACTTGCCGCAGTTGTGCGCATTGCCCTTGGATGGCGATGAATGGATTGAAAGCGATAGAAGCAGCTTTGCGTGACGGTGGCGAAGAGCACGAAATCTTTGTTGACGAAGAGTTACGTGTTAAGTCATTGATTCCATTAAACCGAATGCTAGACTTTGCTGAGCAATTGAACATGCAAGTGAAGGGTAACGCTTAATTAAGTGATTAATGTCACAATTTAAAAGCCAGCTAAATTAGCTGGTTTTTTTGTATCCGCTTTTTAATTTATATTCACTCACCTAATGGTTAGAGATGGTGTGATTATGGCCGTTTGGTTATTTATGAAGAAGTGGTTTAAGTCACATGTATTCCGCTTGAGCAATCGCAATTTATTAATACTGAGCCTGCTATATGTCGCGCTCTCCTGGTTGATGCTGAAAAGTGCTGGTGAGCGCGCACTTACTGATGACTTTTCAACATTCATCTATTACCTCATGGTAACAGCATCAACGGTGGGCTATGGCGACCACTCACCTGTTAGCGATTACGGTAAATGGGTTGTTGTTCTATTTGTTATTCCCGGTGGTTTGAGTCTTTTTGCCGCTATGTTAGGACGGATAGCCAGTGGTGCTATTGAGTATTGGCGCGCAGGTATTTTAGGTAAACGGAGAGTTCGCGTGGAAAATCATATTTTGTTGTTAGGTTGGAACGGTTCTCGTACCACACATCTTATTCGTATGCTTCAGCATGAAGAAGAAGGGAAACGTCCTATTGTTCTTTGTAGTCGGTCTGATATTGAAAACCCGCTGCCGGGAGAAATTCAATTTGTTAAAGTAACAAGTTATACCGACAGTCAGCAAATGAAGTTAGCCAATGTAAAAGGCGCAAGTTGTATTATTGTCGATAACTTAGAAGATGATATTACGTTATCAGCTTCCCTTTATTGCGCGAACATCAATTCAGAGGCGCATCTCCTTGCCTACTTCAAAGATGAAGCTCTGGGGCACTTGCTAAGCCAGCATTGCCCGAAGGCGGAGTGTATTCCTGCGGTGGGTGCAGAAATGTTAGCTAAAGCGGCGGTTGATCCCGGCTCTAGCGCACTTCATCAAGAGCTATTAGCCTCTACCCGAGGTATGACTCAGTATTCAACGATCTACCCTCGTGATATGTCTTCGACAACCGTTGAAACGATCTTCACTTTTATCAAAAAGCACTATCAAGCAACCTTAATTGCCTTTGATGTTGGTCAGGGCATAGAACTCAATCCAGATCTTGAGCGTTCCGTTCCCGCTGGAAGTAAGTTGTTCTACATTGCTGATGAGCGTATTGAATCTTTTAACTGGGCTTCCATGCATAAGGAAAAATAATGGAAATGTTAGCAGGCCTGCTGTCAGGCTTCCCAAATTTTGTGCTGTATTTTGGCTTATCAATCCTATTCGTATTAGCGTTCAAGTATATCTACATCCGATTGACACCCTATGACGAATGGACGCTGATCAAAGATCAGCAAAACACCACAGCGGCGGTTGCGCTTAGCGGTGCATTTCTGGGCTACTGCTTAGCAATTGCGGGTGCGGCTAAAAACTCAGTAAGCATTGTTGATTTTGCAGTTTGGGGCCTAGTGGCTATGTTCGCGCAAATCATTGCGTTTGGTATTGTACGCTTCGTTCTGGTACCTAAAATTGCCGAGCGAGTCGAGAATGACGAATTACCTGCAGGCATTATTTTGGCCACGGTTTCTGTGTCGATCGGCGTTCTAAATGCTGCGTGTATGTCGTACTAGGGGGCAGAATGAAACGCAGTTCTAATGTTCAACGCCCCTCGATGGAGAAAGCACTCGGAAAAGCTTTTCCATTTGTTATGTTTGGCGGCTTTATGATCTTTTCTCAGTATGAGTCCAAGACAGAGGGTGCCATCTATCTTGATAGCAACGAATGTAAAAGTAACAACCCTGAGCAAGCAGAGGAGTGCGAACTCGCTTATCAGGACGCTGTTGCGGAAGCCGAACGTAGCGCGCCAAAATATCAAACAGAACGTGAGTGTGAGTACGATTTTCGAGAGGACGACTGTTACTACAGCTCTCGCTACTTCGCGTATATGCCGCGTATGGGCGGGTATTATTACTCAACCGATCTTGACGATTTTGATGGCTACAAGAAACGCTACTATTCGCAGCCAATGTATCGGTTCAAAAAAGGCTACTATTCTGGTTCTGGTCAGTACTTTGGCTCTCATCGCGTTCGACCAGTCACATTGGCAAGCAACAGCCTGCGTAAGGGGAGCGGAACAATTGGTAGTGCAATGTCTCGTGGTGGATTTGGCAAAGCTGTATCTTCAAGTCGTGGCGGCTAGGAATGTTACGTCGTGATATCAAAGAGAGAGCTAACTGGAAGGCTTTAGCTCAAAGGTATGGTTTCGGTTTTCATTCCATGTATGGCAAACCTTATTGGGATGAGTCTGCGTTTTATCAGTTCAATTTGGAGCAAATCGAGCAAGATCTGGAAACACCAACCGAAGAAATACATCAAATGTGCCTTTCTATTGTCGATAAGGTGGTGCGCGACGAGCAATTATTAAAGCGTTGCGCTATTCCTGAAGCGATGTGGGAGCAAGTACGTATTTCCTGGATGCGAAAAGAGCCGTCACTTTATTCGCGCTTAGATTTTGCTTACAACGGCACTGGTCCTGCTAAGTTGTATGAGAACAATGCGGATACACCAACCAGCTTATTTGAAACCGCGTTTTGGCAATGGCTATGGTTGGAAGATGTTGTGAACCAAGGGGCTATGGCCCGTAATGCCGACCAGTTTAATATCTTACAAGACTACCTTATTGAACGATTTAGAGAGATTGCAACGCTACAGCCCGGCCAGATACTGCATTTTAGTTGCTGTAAGTACACAGAAGAGGACAAAGGCACAGTCCAGTACCTAGAAGATTGTGCCAAAGAAGCAGGGCTTCAGACTGCGTTTGTCTACGTCGAGGAAATTGGCGTTAATCAAGAAGGTCATTTTCTTGATAGTGATGATCGCGAAATTCGCTGGATGTTTAAACTCTATCCTTGGGAATGTATGTTTGAGGATCCTTATTCAATTCACCTTGCCTCCGCTAAGGTAAACTGGCTTGAGCCGATGTGGAAATCAGTCCTTTCGAATAAGGCGCTGCTGCCATTGTTATGGCAAGAATTTGAAGGGCACCCTAACTTATTACCCGCGTACTTTAGTGATGACAGCAAAGCTAGTTCGTTAACTGATTACGTGGTTAAACCGTTGTTTTCTCGTGAAGGGGCAAACATTGAAATTGTCCGCAGCGGTAAATCGATGCTCAAAACCGATGGACCTTATCAATCAGAATTGTCGATTGTTCAGCAGTATGCACCGTTACCAAAGTTTGGCGACAGTTATACCTTAGTGGGAAGTTGGTTAGTTAATGATAGGGCCGCTGGTATATCGATCCGGGAAGATAGCTCCCTTGTGACCCAAGATATGGCAAGGTATATACCACACGTAATCATTTAAAAGGGCTGTTGAGGCCCTTTTAAATATCTTTTGCTCGTTTAGTGCGTTTCGGCGAGCGCAGCACCGCGCATTGTAAGGCCGCACAGCATCATCGGAACTGAATTAAAAATCTCTTCAAACTGCTCTAAACCTTCCATGCCTTGTTCTGCAAGCGTTGCAACGGAAGTCTCTGGGTCATAGAGCATACTCAGCGAGAGCAAAACCCCACCCAGTAACGCACTGTCTTCACTGTCTTCAGGCATGATCGTTTCCCAGTCATCACGAGCTAGTTGCCAGCCTTGAAGTAATCCTTCACAGAAGTCACGGGTCGCTTCATTTACGATATCTTCTTCGTCTAGTGCGCACTCCTGCGGCCATTGCCATTGGTTATCGAGCAATGCAGGGCGATACTCATTCCATAGAGCAATAATCAATTCAACATAGGTTTCAAGTTGCTCACCATCTGAAAAAGGTGCAACTTCTTCACCTCCCCATAAGAATGGAAGCCACTCTTCTGGTGGAAGAATATGTGGAGCGGTTGCCATCGCAGTAACAAAGCCATGAGTTTTCGCTTCATTGATCAATTTGTCTTGAAGCTCAGGTATAGCAAGAAGGTTTTGTAAGCTCAATGTAGATACCATAAATGTGATTGAGTTGTGATTGCGTCATGTTAACAGGCGGAGTATCTGATAAAAAGGTTGAAGGGTTTAAATATTCACTATAATTTTTGGTAAACGACAAAAATTCAATTGGTTATGGATATAAGTTCTTCGCTCAAACGGAAAAGCATTTACGCACTGGCATTCTACCTAGCCGTGGTGGTCACACTTATCGGTACGATTAGCTATCGTGTTGTCGAAACGCCAACGCGAGTGCAGTTAGAAAAGAACCTAGATCTGCGCACAGAGCTTATTTCCGAGCAGATAAAAGAACCCATTAATAGCTCTCTGGGTATTCTCCAAAGTATTGTTAGCATCGGTAGCAATAATGATAGCCAACAGCATCAAGCTGAATTGCTGAATAACCTCTTTTCTCTAATTAATGGTGTTACGGTAAGTGGGGGGCTATGGCCAACGCCTTACTCAATAGATAAAGACATCGCGTATTCGAGCATTTTCTTTAATCGAGCTAATGATGGACTTGTCGATCGTGTTTACTCGTGGGATAACCCCGAGTCAGGAGGATACGACAAAGAGTCTTGGTACACCGCCGTCGTTAATGCGCCAGTTGGCTCGGTGATTTGGTCGCAAGTTTACATTGATCCTTTTACCCAAGTTCAGATGATTACGGCTTCTTCTCCGTACTATATCCAAGGCCAATTTTCAGGTGTTGCTACCGTTGATCTTTCGTTAGAGGATCTGGTTGATTTTGTTCATAGCCATGCGGAAGAATACGATCTTGGTGTTGTTCTCAGAGACTCTTATGGTGAAGTCATTACCGAGCACAACTTTCAAATCGTTGAAGGTATTTATATTAGCCAACACAGCTTCGGCGACTTTGGCTGGAGTGTTGATGTTGTCAATGCTAAAAGGCTGGTTGCTGAGCAGGTCTATGACGTCGTGCTCAAGGTGGAATCTGGCATCATTCCTATCATGTTGGCGTGCGTTATGCTCGGTTACTTGTTGATTAACCGCTTCCTAATTTCGCCAATCATTTTGATTGCTCAAAAAGTTGATGATTCGAAAAGAGGTGGGATTATCGACATTACTTACGACAGTAATGATGAGATACGCCACCTTATAGATAAGTTTAATCAAAAAACGGTTTTCCTCGAAGCAGAAAAAGTGAAAGCTCAGGCGTCTACTAAAGCCAAAAGTGCTTTTCTAGCGACATTGTCCCATGAGATACGTACTCCAATGAATGGCGTGCTTGGTACTGCGCAAATCCTACTAAAGACGGAACTCTCCGATGAACAGCGTAAGCATCTACGAACATTGTACGAGTCTGGCGACCATATGATGACCTTACTGAATGAGATCCTAGACTTTTCTAAAATTGAACAAGGGCACCTGGAGCTTGAAAAACACCCATTCCCACTAGATTCCATTATCGGCAGTATCAATAGCGTTTACTTTACTTTATGTAGTGAAAAAGGGCTTCAATTCAAAGTGATTTCAGATGTCCCGAAAGGGCGTTGGTATCTCTCTGATAAAGCGAGACTGCGCCAGATTTTATTTAATTTGCTTAATAATGCGGTCAAGTTTACTTCCCGTGGTTATGTTGAAGTTTACTTCTCTGAGAAAAGCATTGATGGGTTGGAGTATTTACATATTCGGGTAAGAGATACTGGTATTGGTATTGCCAAAGAATCGCAAGATAAGATCTTCAACCCGTTTGAGCAAGCTGAGTCATCTACAACGAGAAGATTTGGGGGGACTGGGCTTGGGCTAGCTATTGTCAAACAGCTATGTGAACTGATGGATGGTGATATTCATCTAACCAGTGAACTGGGAATCGGTTCGAGTTTTGAAGTACAAATTAGGATGGCGACGTGTGAGCCCGTCTTAGTCGATGTGAAGCAACATAAGAAACTCAGTTACCAAGGGCTCAAAGTTCTCATTGTTGAAGATAATCGAACTAACGCCATTATTCTAACGACATTCATGACCAATAAAGGGTTTGCCTGTGATTGTGTTGAGAATGGTGAACTCGCCGTTCACGCCATTGTAACAGGTGAGTACGATCTTATTTTGATGGATAACCACATGCCAGTGATGGATGGTGTTGAGGCCACAACGGCAATTCGAGCACTACATGACAGCAAAGCTAACATTCTAATATTTGGTTGTACTGCAGATGTATTTAAAGATACTCGTGAACGAATGCTGAGCGTCGGGGTCGACTACATCGTATCAAAACCTATTGATGAAAGTGATCTTGATGATGCACTGTTTTCATACGCAGAAAAGCTCTATCAATATAAGCCTCGTTTACTTAAATCGCAAAGCGAGCAAGAAGCGGAAGGTGTCGAGGCATTATTGCTGACGTGCTTTATGGCTATAGAGAATAATGAGTATTCTGAAGCGCAACAAGCGGTTAAGAAACTTGAGCATGTTCTTAGCTATCAAGGAGGTTCGACTCTTGAATCTTGTCTACAACGCATTGACGACAGCCTACAATTAGGGCAACAACCCTCGCAGCAGGATCTCGATATGCTCGCAGTTCAGGCGACTGAGTTTTGTAACTGAATTTCATGATTTTGAGTAAAAAGTAAACATTTCGATAAAAGGTAGTGATTTGCGCCAAGTTTTCCTAATGAATTGGTAGTTTATTTACTAAACTTTTCAATATTCAAAACCAAAAACTAATTAAACAGTGGTTTAATAGTGTTATTGGCTGCTTATGATTCTTAATGGCAGTTTTATTCACTGGTTTTAATTTAATTATTTAGTTTTTCGTTTTGGTAAGAAGATGAAGTCTCGAGGCCCATTCTGTATTCGTAACGCAGCGGCTGATACGTTCGCTATGGTTGTATTTTGTTTTATCTCAGGCATGTTGATTGAAATCTTGATCTCTGGCATGACCTTTGAGCAATCGCTCGCGTCGCGCACGCTTTCTATTCCCGTGAATATTGCCATTGCGTGGCCTTATGGGTTATTCCGAGATTATGTTCTTCGTCAGGGAGCACGTATTTCAGATAGCGGTTTCATGAAAAACCTCTCTGATCTAGTGGCGTACGTATTATTCCAATCACCAGTTTACGCAGCGATTCTGTTTACTGTTGGGGCTTCTACCGATCAAATTATCACAGCGGTCACCTCTAACGCGGTTGTCTCTTGTGGTATGGGGGTACTTTACGGTTACTTCTTAGATATGTGCCGGAAGTGGTTCCGCGTACCTGGCTACTATCAGGAAGCGTAAGCTGATTGATTCATCAACGAATTAGCCAGTTAATAACCAAACAGACACAATAGGGCGCTTTTTTTAGGGAATAGGCTTGACCTAACCCAATAGAATCATTAAATTAGCGCCTCGTTGGTTAACGATACCAACCATAATTTGATTCGGTGAGTTGTCCGAGTGGCTGAAGGAGCACGCCTGGAAAGTGTGTATACGGCAACGTATCGAGAGTTCGAATCTCTCACTCACCGCCAAATTCTAAACCCTAGCAGAAATGCTAGGGTTTTTTCGTTTCTGATAATCTTCTACCTTAGTGTATTTACAAATACTTCATTAATTCATCTGCGTTTCCAAGAACGATTTGTTGGCCACGTGGATTAGACTTTTGTGTATGAATATCAATATTGTAGGCGTCGAGCACATATCTAACCAAAGATGCATTGGTAGGGATCTGTAAAACGCCATCGCTCATCGCATAGTCTTTCTCGATAACTGCTTTCTGCTTTTCACTAAACCTCTTGTCTGCCACCAATTCAACATTAACGTTCTTATTCCACAAAGGGTCACTTTGCTTTTTGAAGCTAGCACTATCGTTTAAATCAGGTATCCCTTGAATGCGACTTAATACGAAATCTCGATAGTCTCTGGCATACTCACAGTAGGCTCTCACATGCCAACGTATAGGTGTACATACTAGAGTGTGAGGAGAAATTATTCTCTCAACTTCCTCGCCATCCTTTAAAGGTGTGTAGCAAATATCGACACGTTTTTTCTCTCGGATTGCCTGAACGAGAGGACGCAATACTTGCGGCGAGATATTACGTGTAACAGGGCGAACCATAGTGACATTCTCAAAGCCCATATCAAGCTCATCAAATGTAACAGTAATATCTTCACTCCTTGCAAGAATGTGCAAATATTCATCAGCATGACCGCTCGTCAATTGTGGGATAAAGCTATCACTGGGTTTGTAGCCTTTTAGTTGCTTGTCATAAATAAGGTTGTCGGGTGCCACATCGGCTAAGTAGGTATTAATATCCTTTGAAGCTTGTTGTCGGCCTATCCCAAAACTCTGCATTAGATGGCCGGTGTTTAACCGCCCTTCCCAGAGTGCAACGATCTCGATCATTCTGTATCGAGCTAAAAGATCCCACCTAAGTGGCCACTTACTCATTTGTGAACTCCTGTCTAATTATGCTACGTGTATATGTAATCAGTGTTTACCTGTCGCTGATGACGTCATATTATTTTTAGCGATAAATTCAGTCAATCATTAACCGAGAACAACTGGCTCTAATCTACTGGGATCGCATTTCTGTCTATGCGAGCTTGGTATAATTTTCCCGCTACTCGCTATATTACTTGGGGTCGAGCAAATGAAACTAAATCATTACTTAAGAAAGATAGAACAAGGAAAACCAATTAATCTCGAGCATTTTCGACGATGTCTACCATTTTCTGATGATGACAAATGGAGAAAAATTTACAGTTTTGTTCGCGCGCACGATGGCTACTTGTTAACCATTGATGATATTGAAGCGCACAACAAATTGTATTTGAAGAAGCCGAGTAATCGAGTTGGTGCCTCTAAGTTAGGTCGATCTCATGACTTTCAAACGAGCTTCTCTCATCTATTAGTGTTAAATCGTATCAATGACTCTCAAATTCCCTTCGTCGTTGTGTGTGATGTTAATGGGTTCAGAGCTGGGGGGAAGCTTGTAGGCAAGCGAGCTGTCCTGATTGAGAATATTGAAAATTTTTACAGATATCAGGAGTTTTTAGAGGCTCTTGGTCACTCAGGATTGGTAGAAAGTAGTGATGTTATTTTTGGTTCTGGGAATCAAATATGTCATCACCTAAATATTTCGTTTCTATCGAGTTATGAAGATATTTATTGTGCTCAAGATATTGAGCTTGGCGGGCTTACTACATTTAAGTCACTAAAAAATGCGTTGCCGCAGTGTAAGTGGTTAGCTCCCGCTGATTGGGAAGCTTTCAGAGGTAGCTTTCAGTTAAAGCCTAAGAACAGTAACCATCTAGCTAAAGCTATCAAGCTTGCCAGAGAGTTAGATCTTAATACTGAGGCCGATCTAATGAACCAAACTCGTCATTTTATGGAACAGGAAGCCTTCCTTCCTGTACTTGAACAGGATTAATTTATGCTAAAGAATGCCATAGACAATTTACTTATTAGTATTTCGCGTTTAATTGCTATTGATTCGGCGGGAGTGGCTATCGCAGAGATCGACCTCAGAGAGGGCGGTATCTTAATTGGTGGCGGGAATATTGGTAAAACGTCGATCCTCAATGCGATCCGATTATTTTTATTACCAGAAGAAAACTTCAAAGACTCAAAAAACAAGTTCGGCTTTTCAGATAAAGAAGGCAATTTTTACTCTAATGATGAGTGTTTTGAGCACTACTTTCCGAGTAGCACCAGCTTTTTGATTTTAGAGTGCGATAACTATTTAGGCGGACCTATCCCTCACTGTCAGATACTTTATCGTGGTAGTTCAGAAAAACTCGATTATCGCCGTATGTTTACCTCGCTAAGATATGAGCAAATACGCCACCTTTTTTGGGATGACAACGCCGGATACGATGGTATTGGTGGTCGAGTAGATGATCTAACGCTGAGCAAAGTACAGGCTTTTCTCAAGCGTGAGGACAAGCATTTTAAGTCATTGGTGCGTTCATCTGCGATTAAAGAGGTGATATACGCTAATCAACTACTCGATATTGATGCGATGCGTTTCTGCTTGTTCCCTCTTAGTTCAACTAAAGATGCGGATGTCGATGCTTTTCGAGCACTCGTTCGTTTGTTATTCGATATGAAGACCGGTTCGGACACGGTTCGCTTGGCTGTCGCCAACATCATTGAATCTAGAAAGAAGGAGCGAAAAGACGAGCTTAATTTCGATATTGATGCCTTTATTAATCATAACGAGATGTTGTCACGTCGTGAGCTGGTACTCAAAAAGATAGAAAGCCTAAGACCTGAATTCGAAAAGCTAGCTCTCAGTCATCAACAATTAGTGAGCAATAAAGATGCTGAAGATGCGTTGATGCAGTACGCGATGATGCTAGGCAGCCGAATCAATCAAGAAAATCAGGCTCTTGAGCAAGAAGAGGTGCAGCTAACGTTACAAAAAGAAAAGGTACGCTCTGCTAAGAAAGCGAGTAATGACACTCTTGATAAACAAAAAACACTGCAAGGTGAAATTAACGTACTGTCTCGTCGACAGAAAAAGCTTGTTGAGGTTGTGCAAGAGACGGAGCTTATCATCAATATATACGATGAAAGTGAGACGATAGACGACATAGTTTCAGGCCACCGTGAACACCTAGATGATAGAAAGGAAGCGTTAAGATTAAAGGAAGATGCAGAGGCTCTACAAACTGAATTGGAAACGCTCAAGCAGGAAATTTCCAACCTTGAAGAGGCGGAAGCTCGCTATCAAGCCTCGGTCAACGCACAACAATACAAGCTGTTTAACCAGTTACCTGAAAGTGTTTGGATGAAGTTAGCAGCGGTCAATGAGGAGTTGGCGGAGTCTAATCCTGCAAGAGTGTTATCCTCATCTGAGCGGCAGGCAATTGAGTCATTTACCGATTTATTAGAAGAAAAACAGCAGCACTACGCACTTTGGGATTTAACATTAGAGTTTATCCTGCCCACAAATCGAGAGTCCGATCAAACGCGGTTATCTAAAGTACAAGAGACCTTAGAGCAAAAACGCATACGAGTCGCAGAACTCAGTGCGATGGGAAATCAATCCCGCATTGAGCGTATTAAAGAAATTACGGCGTTGAAAACTGAAATTAAACGTACACAAAACGAAATCAGCTTGTTGCTTGCGTACACCAATGACACTCATCAGCTTACAGAGATTAATAAAGAGCTCGCTGAAGCTGAACAAGCTCGTGACTCGTTAGAAAAACAGTTTGATGCACAAAATACTCTGTTGTTACAAGAGAAGCACTCGTTTGACGCGCAAACTGACAAACTAACCGAGAAAAAACAACAGCTAGAAAAATTAACCAGATACAGCGTGAGGGTCAAAGCGGAACTTCAGGCGCATCATCTTCCAGTAAGCGATTTTTCAGTCTTACCTGACCAAACAGTGGACTTGTCGGAAGAAACACTACACAAGCGAATTGAGAGTCTAAACAGTAAGCGTAAAGCCAAGACAGATATTACAGAGAGGCTTCAAGATTTCGTTAGAGAGCAAGTGCTAGAAAATGACGATAAGTTGATGCTGTCTCACCTCGATGACGAGCTTCTAGAACATGCATTTCACCAGCTTCAAACGCGCTATCAAGGTCTAGATGAGGAGTTTGATATTCTGCGTAAACACTTTATTGAACATAAGCACTCTGTTCACGCCATTATCAATGAGCTAAAAAACAATCGAGAAATGGTTCGCCAATTTGAGCAAAGTATTAATCGCGCGTTTGAGGGATTAGTGATTAATGACTTGTCGGAGGTAGCAGCCAAAATCAAAGTGGAAGCTCGATTTGATGATTTGGTGAATGAAATAGAGTTTTTTGATACGCATTCTGATCAAAAAGCCTCTGAACAATTTATTGAACGTCTCAAGGCCTTTAGTAAAAAGTTCTTCCCAGAAGGCAAAGCTGCATTGTTAACGATGGAGCAGATAGTGTCTGGTATTTCATACCGAGTAAAAAAACAGGGACAAGAAGGCTGGGAGAGTAAATCACAATCTACTTCGACCATTATGCTTATTAACATCAAACTGGTTGAAATTTTACTTGGTAGATTGAGAAACAGCGCTTGTTCTACTCAGTTTCCGTTGGTTATTGACGAAGGTGCTTCGGTTGATAGCTCTCAATTTGACTGGCTGTTGCCCAATATGAAACAAGCAGGGTTTAGAGTATTAAGCGCATCGACTAACTCTGCATCCAGTGAGATCATCTTCAAGTTTGGGCAGCATTTTCGATTAGATGCCATGCGCACAGCAACACCTTATAGCAAAGCAAGAACCATTGCTTTTACAGGCATGCCAGAAAGTTTTGTGACAAAAGGAAGTATGTTGGATAGAGAGCAGCTTGATATGTTTGGAGAGGCATATGAGTGATCAACGACTTCTAACCATCCCTACATTTGCCATAATGCTTGAACATCACACCATCATGAGAGATGTGATCCGTACAATGGATGAGAGCGGTGAGCCTTATGTGAGAGAAGCGTCCTTTATCTCTAGATTGCACCGTTACATACAAGGTCAAAGCAAAGAGAAGCAGAAACAATTACGTACGGCCTTTTCTACCGATAACTTATTAGCTTCCCATATTTTGGTGGATAAAGATGAGTTCGGGAGCGAGAGTCGCTTGATCTTTGATCGTGCGGTGATAGGGGTATTCCGTCTGTTTGACCGCAGCTTATTTCAAGACCTTACCGATGTGGCACTTAAGATCCAGCTTGGGGGCATACGGTTACTCCTAGAAAAGCTTCAATCGAGTTCGATGCTGTATAGCGATAGTGACCTAGATTTCAAGGAGCTAATTGATGAGTTATTTCATCAATTGAGTGAGTTGCTTAACAGCATCCGCTTGAACTTGGTCAAAATGCAGACCATCAACCAAGAGCTCAGCGATGCGAGTGAACTTGCCGCGAAGTCTCATAACCCACAAGTGTTTTCTGCTCTTCAGCAAGAGTCGATAGAAAAAATATCTTTATTGCTTTCTCGCCACATATTGCCAACTAGGCAGTTTTTGGATGAAAAAAGCCGTTTGAAAGATGGTCCGAACTTGTTTGAATGTTTACAAAGCTTACGCAGTCAGTTCGATCACCATCAAGACCATCAGCGGGCTAATGCGATGCTAAGGTATGAGGTGAGTTTTAACAGCTTTCATAAACAGATAAGCAAAGTTTCTCAATCGGTGGATCAGTTTTTGGCGCGTTCCAAAAAACGCCTTCAACAGTTTAATGCAATTGAAGGCGCGTTTAATGAGTTATTGAATGAATTAGATGCCACAAAACAAAACCTCAAGCGCAGCCAGATTGATGGACAATTTGCTCGTTATAACGGAAGTTTTATGGGATTAATGCAGCAAGCTAGACCCAAAGTTCTGCGCATCAGTAGTTCAGAAGCCTACCTAAACAACGTAGTGAGTGATATTGAAGCGCGAATTGTGGACAGGAGTTTGCTAGAGCAGAGCCGTTATGTGGATTTAGTCAGCGTAAAAGATGATTCTACGGAACAAAGGCTTGCGCGTGCAGAGCAGATATTTGAGTTAGTTAAAGATATGAAAATGGCAGAGTATCAGGATCTTACACTCTCACTTCATCGTCGCCTTAAAGATTATTTCTCTGACTATCACTTTGTTGATCTATTGGAGGGGCTCAACTTCATATTGCGAAGTGAGGCAATGCTTGATGGACATACACTCAAAATGACCAACTTTCGTCAGCGTCTCGCCCAAGGCGACAATATTTATTTATACCGCAAAATCCGAACAGAGCGAGTAATTCAGTAATGAGCCCCTTTTCTCAAATCAACATGGCGAAAAGCCAGCAGATATACGCCACCTTCGTTAATGGTAAGGTGATCACCAAGCAGGTTTATGACCTTTATCAGCAGAGCTTTCTAGAGAGCCCACTCTATACCGAGCTTTACAACAATTTAGATCACTTTACTCAGCTCTACCTTCATATAGGCTATACGCTTAACTTCAATGTCGAGGGCGAGTTTTTCTATATTAGCCGTAGTGAAGCGGAAGAGGACGCCGACACAAATGCCACCAAAATCCAGGCAATGTTGTTGATTATCGCCCGCTATTGGGTAGACAAAGGTTTTGACCTCGATGATTTAATGACGCCAGTCATTGGGCTAGGGCGCACGGCACTAGAAGAAATTGCTGAACAGACGATTTATGATGATATTCGTCAAGCACTCGGAATAGAAACATGGGACAAGGCCTTAAACTACCTTGCAGACAGAAACTTTCTCTATCAATGTGGCGATAAGCATTACATTTTGAGCTCAGCAGGTATGCACTTCCTTAATCTCCATGTCGAAAAGTACTCTCAAGAGCAAGATTAGGTAGGCTTTAGCGTTATCTATGATGTCAGCTAGGCTTGATGTTGGTTAGCTAAATCTCTGAATTAACTAACAGTCTTAAACATAGTAAAATGCTAATCTAGTTGCAGTTAAAGCCTGTTGGATGTGGTGAAAGGAACTTTGCGTGGAAAAAAGTAATTTTGAGTTTTTAAAGCATCATGATGAATTGCTGTTTCAATTAGCGAATCGAGCAGAGCAATGTTTTGTTCCTGACCCTAATACTACTTTGGTAAAGATTCGTCAGCTAGGGGAAGCATTAGCGCAGAATGTAGCTGCGCGTGTTGGCGTACAGTATGGTAAAGATGATGAAGGGAGAGATATCAGACAAGTCGATCTCTTACGGAACCTTGAGTACAAACTGACCCTCGATGCGCGTATTAGTGATTCTTTCCACACAATCAGAAAGCTTGGTAACACTGCTAACCACGATTTCACCTCTTCTAGTCACAGAGATGCGTTAAAAGCTTTGGTGCTAGGGCATGCCCTTAGTGCTTGGTACCATACTCTGTTTGGAGGCTATCACGCAAAAGGCTTTAGGCCTGAGCCATTCATAAAACCTCAAGACCCATCTGAACATGTAAGGCAGCTCGAAGAAAAACTGCAAGCGTTAGAAATTGCGCAACAGAGAACCTCAGAACGATTAAAAGTCGCTGAAGAACTCAAACAAGTTGAAGCTGAAAAAGCTCACGCGCAGAAAATGCGAGCTGAGCAGATGCAGGCAGAAAGCCAGTTATGGGAAGAGGTTGCAACTGAACATGAAGCGACACTGTCTCAATATCGCAAGAAGATGGATGATGCTAACGTTCTTTATTTGGCTGGTTTTAATAAGCAGAGTTCAGATGAGCAAGCCAAGCTTATTGGTAAGATTGAAAAGTCACGTTTGGAGCTAAATGAAGAAGAAACTCGTGTACTGATTGACGAGCAACTTAATGATGCGAAATGGAAAGCAGACAGCGTAAACCTTAAATATTCAAAAGGTGCAAGACCCGTAGCCAATGAGAACCGTGCGATAGCAGAATGGCCGACGAACTCCGGTCCTGCTGATTACGTTTTATTTATGGGCTTAACCCCTGTAGCAGTAGTAGAAGCAAAGAAAAGTGCCAAGAACGTCTATGGTGCCATTGACCAAGCAAAGCGCTACGCTAAAGGCTTAACCAATAAAGGTGGGATTGTTATTGAAACCACTTACGGTGAGTTTAAAGTGCCAGTCGTGTTTGCGACTAATGGTCGACCTTACTTAGAACAACTAGAGCAAGAGAGTGGTATTTGGTTTTTGGATGTTCGAGATACGACTAATCGCCGAAGAGCCCTGAAAGGTTGGTACTCGCCTAGTGAAATTAAAGCTTACCTTCGTCAAACGCCACAACAAGCAGATCAAGAACTTGACCAGATGGGGTTTGATTACGATCTAAAACTGCGTGACTATCAGGTTAAGGCAATTCAGTCGGTAGAGCAGGCGATTAAACAAGGTAAGACGAATGCGCTGGTAGCAATGGCAACCGGAACCGGTAAAACCAAAACCTGTATTGCTTTAGTGTATCGCTTGCTCAAAGCGGAACGTTTTCGCCGTATTCTATTTTTGGTTGATCGCTCTGCACTTGGCGTTCAGGCAACCACCGACTTTGGTGAAGTTCGCTTAGAGAACTTAAATACCTTTGCCGATACATTCGATGTTATTGGTATGGAAGCAGACAAACCACCAGTCGCTAAGCCTGAAGACGATACCAAAGTCCATGTCGCTACTGTACAAGGCCTAGTGAAACGTATTTTGTACCCGAATGATGGTGATACCAAACCAGGCGTTGGTCAATACGACTGCATTGTGGTTGATGAATGTCACCGCGGCTATCTGCTTGACCGAATTCAGAGTGAGACGGAACTAGAGTTTCGCGATCAAAAAGATTACCAATCCAAGTACCGAGCAGTTTTGGATTACTTTGATGCCTTCAAAATTGGCTTAACTGCCACGCCAGCGCTGCATACGGTAGATATCTTTGGTGAACCTATCTTTAGTTACACCTATACCGAAGCAGTCATTGATGGCTATCTTAACGATCACCTACCACCGATAAGAATTCACACCAAGCTTGCAGAGCAGGGCATTCATTACGACATCAACGAAGAAGTTCAGGCTTACAACGTAGAAGACAATACGATTGAAAAATATCGTACACCAGATGAACTCGATTTCGATGTATCGCAGTTTAACAAGAAGGTGGTGAGCCCAAACTTCACCAAAGTCGTGACTAAATGGCTCATAGAAAGTGATGCCATTAACCCTTACTCAGAAGCGAAAACGCTCATATTCTGTGTGACAGATAAACACGCTGATCAAGTCGTTGAAGCCCTAAAGGAAGCGTGTGAACACTATCATGGTGAGGTAGAAGACGACGCCATCCAAAAAATCACCGGAGCATCGGATAAGCCATTAGAAAAAATCCGTCTGTTTAAGAACGATCGTTTACCCAATATTGCGGTGACGGTGGATCTATTAACCACAGGGGTGGATGTTCCCAAGATTTGTAATCTGGTCTTCCTGCGTCGTGTGAATAGCCGAATCTTGTTTGAACAGATGTTAGGCCGAGCAACCCGTTTATGTGATGAGATCGCCAAGGGGCCATTTAGAATCTTTGACGCGGTCGATATTTACACTCAGCTTGAAGATGTGAACAGTATGAAGCCCGTTGTGACCAACGTGAATATCACGTTCAGCGAGCTCGAGAATGAAATGATTCAGGTCGATGAGGAAGAACTGCAAACGTTGGCAAAAAATCAGTTTATCGCCAAGCTTCAGGTTAAACGTCGTCATTTAACTGACTCTCAGCGAGAAGATTTTGAAACCATTGTCGGCCAATCCCCTGAAGACTTTATTCAAGATATGAAGAGTCGACCAGTTGATGAAGTTGCAGAGTGGTTTACCAAGCATCCGGGCTTAGGCGAGCTGTTAGATAGTAAAGTGACCGGAGGCGGTAACCGCCCTCCGGTGATAATTTCTGATCATGACGACGAGGTGACCAATGTCACTACAGGTTACGGTGATGGGCAAAAACCATCTGATTATCTGCAAGCATTTAGCGATTTTGTTAACGCCAATAGTAACCGTTTGATCGCAATTCAAACAGTTGTGCAAAAACCTTGGGAATTAACAAGAAAAAGCCTAAAAGAGCTGGCGATTGAGCTTGAAAAGAACCGCTTTAGAGAACAAGATCTGCAAGTTGCGTGGAACGAAGTAAAAAACGAAGAAATCGCCGCTCGAATCATCGGCTTTATTCGTCAAGCTGCGCTCGGCGAGCCTCTTATTCCTTTTGAGCAGCGAGTAGAAAAAGCGCTTGAAACCATGTTAGCGAGTCAAGATTGGAAAACACCACAAAAGAAATGGCTAGAGCTTATCGCTAAACAGATGAAAGCCACCACTATTGTCGACTTGCCAGCGTTGGATCAAGGCATCTTCAAGCAACAGCAAGGCGGGCTAAAACGCGCTAACAAACTTTTTGAACAGCCTGTAGAGGATGTTCTCTTACAATTTAACAAAGCATTATTTAATCAAGAATTGTGGCAATCAGTTGATCAAACCTCACCTGATGAGACAACCAAATCACAGCCACAACAACAATCAGCTTAAGCTGGTCAATACAATAGGTAGTAAATTTAATGAGTACTCAAGATCTCGTCGCCAAACTTTGGAATTTATGTAACTTACTCCGTGATGACGGTGTGACTTACCATGAGTACCTCAACGAGCTCACTTACCTTATATTCCTTAAAATGGTTGAAGAAACGGGCCAAGAGGAACTACTGCCAGAGAACTATCGTTGGGAAAATCTAGAAGCCTACAACTCAGCGACTCGCCTAGAAGAGTATCAAAAGCTGTTAACACACCTAGGCTACAATGGCTCTCGCATCACTCAAGCGATCTTCAAAAATGCCAGCACTGTTATCCGCAAACCAGCAACTCTAAATAAGCTCGTGGTAGAAATCGACAAGCTTGATTGGTACAGCGCCAAAACCGAGGGTTTGGGTGATATGTATGAGGGTCTGTTAGAGATCAACGCAGGTGAGAAAAAATCGGGTGCTGGTCAGTACTTTACACCGCGTGTGCTTATCGATGTGATGGTAGAACTAATGAAACCAACATTAGATGATGTCATTGTCGACCCGACCGCAGGTACAGGTGGTTTCTTGATCAGTGCGCACAACTACTTGGAAGAACACAACGATATTCAAGCGTTAGAGCCAGCACCTTACGATAGATACCAGCATAAAACCTTCTTTGGCATGGAGTTGGTTCAAGACACGCACCGTTTAGGCATGATGAACCTAATGCTGCATGATCTTGCCGTAAACGATAAAAACTCTGGCATTCTATTTGGTGATACCTTGTCTAACGAGGGTAAAGCACTACCACCAGCGAGCTTAATTCTTGCTAACCCGCCATTTGGTACTAAGCAGGGCGGTGGCGTACCGACACGTGACGATTTGGTTCATTACACCAGCAACAAACAACTGGCATTTTTGCATTTGATGTACCACAAAATGCTCAAACCAGGTGGCCGAGCAGCAGTTGTGCTTCCTGATAACGTATTGT
Source organism: Vibrio sp. (assembly GCF_984391705.1). Classification (NCBI taxonomy): domain Bacteria; kingdom Pseudomonadati; phylum Pseudomonadota; class Gammaproteobacteria; order Vibrionales; family Vibrionaceae; genus Vibrio; species Vibrio sp. Next base: position 65,676 of record NZ_CFHWOM010000003.1, read on the forward strand.
TTGAAGGCTCAACAGGCCAAACGATTCGTAAAGACCTAATGGAGAAGTGTCACCTTCACACCATCTTGCGCCTGCCAACTGGTATCTTCTACGCCGCTGGGGTAAAAACCAACGTCTTGTTCTTCTCTAAACCAGAAGACGTGACCCAAGATAAAGGTCAAACCCAAAACGTATGGGTGTATGACTTGCGCTCTAACATGCCTAAGTTTGGTAAGCGTACTGTACTGACTAAAAAGCACTTTGATGAATTTTATGAAGCAGTCGGTAGCGATCTGACTCAGGTAAATGAAAAAGCTCGCCAAGACTTCCTGAGCAAGCATGAAAATGACATTGATGGTTGCCGTCTGCGCTGCTTTAGCCGTGATGAAATTAAAACTAAAGATGAGTCATTAGACCTAAGCTGGATTCGTGATGAAAACAACGAAGACGCTTCCAAGCTGCCTGCGCCAGATGTACTGGTCAATGAAGCGCTGGTTGAAATGGCAGGGGCAATGGAAGAGCTAAAAGCGATTTTGGCGGATTTGGATTCAGCGGAAAGTGATGAGGTGGCTCTGTGAGTGAGTTACCTAATGGTTGGAGTACTAGTTCTATTTTTGATATTGCTTCCCCTAAGCAGTGGAAGACTATACCTAAGAAGCTTTTAACTGACGAGGGTTACAATGTTTATGGAGCAAATGGCATCATAGGTAAATTTACCGAATATACCCATGAAAATCCGACTTTGATGATCACTTGTCGTGGTGCTACTTGTGGCAACGTTCATGTATCGAAACCTAAATCTTATATAAACGGGAATGCAATGGCACTTGATGACTTATCTGAAAGTGTGAGCATTAAATTTTTATATTATTTTCTAAAATCGAATGATTTTAAAAATGTAATTTCAGGTTCCGCACAACCTCAAATTACACAAGAAGGCTTGGCCAAATTACAGCTTTTAATTGCGCCTCTAAACGAACAAATCCGCATTGCCAATAAGTTAGATTCTATCCTTGCTAAGGTCGACAAAGCCCAAGCTCGTTTAGACAAGATTCCTGCCATCCTAAAACGTTTCCGTCAATCCGTATTGGCTGCTGCAACGTCTGGGGAGTTGACTAAAGAGTGGCGATCTATCAAAGGAATAGGCTTCGAAGAGTGGGCCCAGACGAAATTGGCAGAAGTAGCGACCTCTCTGGATCCAAACCCATCTCATCGTTATCCGAAATCCGATAGTTCCGGAGTGCCCATTTTATCTACTCAACAATTTGTGGGTGAATCTGGTTGGACAACCGATAAAGCGAAATTGGTTAATCGTGAGTTCTATGAAGAACGAAAAGAGAAAACTGGTTTTTTTAAGAATGACATCATTTTTGCTCGAAAGGGGCGACTTGGTTTAGCTCGGTTTGCACCTACCAACATGGAATTCGTTTTTAGTCATACAGTGTTTATCGTTCGAGCTTCTGAGAAAGTGAAATCTGATTACTTATTGTGGTACCTGAGAGATGAGCAGTCGCTGGAATGGCTTGTGAAAGAAATGAACTCAAATACAGGTGTTCCAACCTTAGGAAAGGGTGTTTTTGAAAAACTTCCGATTAATTTGCCATGTGGAGAAGAGCAATCAGAAATTGTGTCTCGTATAGAGCGGCTTTTTTCTCGTGCGAATAAAATTGAAAAACAATACCTAGACGCTAAAGCTCGCTTGGACCGCTTAACTCAATCAATACTAGCCAAAGCTTTCCGAGGCGAGTTAGTACCGCAAGACCCAAATGATGAACCAGCAGAGAAACTGTTAGAACGTATTGTTGCTGAAAAAGAGCAGAGTAAGCCGAAAAAGACCACTCGCAAACGCGCCACCAAAGCAAAAGCGGCAGAGAAGGAATAATGAACGAAATGAATCAATCACTCTCTTTAGTCAACATCAAAGCCAACAACTTTAAGTCGTTGGTGGACTTTTCACTGCCGTTTAGTAAATTTAACTGTTTAGTGGGGTTAAACGGTTCAGGTAAATCAACCGTATTACAGTTTATTGATTTCCTTTCGCAACAGGTAAGTGGAGATATCGATGAATGGCTTGAAAGCCGTCAGTGGAACGCAAGAGATCTAAATTCAACACTAACGCCAAAATCGAATATTACCTTCACGGTTGAGCTTTCTTATTCTGATAACCCCGTTATTTGGGAAGGCAGTTTCAACAGAACAGAGTTGTACTGTACCGCAGAGAAAATTACATGGGGTGGAAAGGTCTTACTCAATGTTGCTGATGGTAAGTTTTCATTGCCTACAGAGGGGCTACAGGCGCCGATCACTTTTGATTACCAAGGTTCGATTCTATCCCAATTAAGAGAGAATCAATTGCCAAAGGAGCTAGTGGCGTTTAAAACCTTCTTTAATGAGCTAAATGCATTAGACATGCTTTCTCCTGAAATGCTTCGTGATCAACACATCAGCGGTAAAACACTGGGCGCTGGCGGTAAGATGCTTTCAAGCTTTATCAGTAATATGACCAAAGAAGAGAAAGCGAACCTAGTGGCTACGTTGAAAGAGCTATACCCAAGCTTGATCAAAGTTGATGCAACAGTTCAAAAGTCGGCTGGCACCGTTAGGCTAGAAATTGAAGAAAAGTTTGGTGAGAAAAGCATCAAAACCGAAGCCAGACACATCAACGATGGCTTACTGCGTTTTATGGCAATTTTTGCTCAGTTGACCAAAAAACAAAGCGCACTATTACTCGATGAGATTGAAAACGGTGTTAACCCAGAGCTTATCGAAAAGCTAGTCGACAGCTTAGTTGAAGCCAATACCCAAGTGATTGTCACCACTCACAGCCCAATGATACTTAACTACATGGAAGATGACGTCGCTAAAAAAGGCGTAGTTTACTTGTATAAGAATAAGGCGGGTGCAACCCAAGCCATTCGCCTGTTTGACCTTCCTTCAATGCAACGCAAGCTGAAGTTCATGGGGCCAGGTGAGGCCTACGAAGATACGATACTTGAAAATCTAGCGCCAGAAGCCGCGACAGTTCAACTGATTAGCAACTAAAGAGGGCAGAACGCATGTATTTAGTTGTCAGCGGTGAAGGTGAAACCGACATCGGTAAAAGCAATGATGCTATCGGTCCTCTGAGTAAGCTAATAGACAAGTTTATTGAGCCATATTCGGGCTTCTCACTTCTCGATGCGGATCTGCTTGAAGTGGTTCATGAGTCTGAAATTACTCGGATATCTAAAGATACAACGATTATCAAAAATCTTTCGAGGCGCGGTAAAAAACAAGGTCTAGAAACTAGAGAGTTCTATCGTGCGGCGAGAGCATTAGCTCATGTAGCCTCTAATCCTGAAAGGCAACCAAGCTTAGCGGTGTTATTCCACGACTCAGACAGTAATAAATGGCCAGATTATCAATCTAAGCGCCAATCTATGATTAATGGCTTTGAAGCTCAAGAGTATCAAAATGGCGTGCCGTTTGTTGCTCAACCAAAATCAGAAGCTTGGCTAATCTGCGCATTAAAATATGGTTATCAACATTGTGGCCCCCTTGAAGAGCGCTCTGGTAACGACGACTCGCCAAAATCTTTAAAAGCTGAGTTAGAAGCACATCTTGGTGAGCCAGCAACTCGTGTAACGCTCAATGAGCTCGTAGACGAAGGTCAAATAGATTTGGCTCAAATTACCGATATGAAGTCGATGACGGATTTTCAGGAGTCAATGAAAGAAGTGCTAGGGCGAATGCTGGGTAGACCAATCGAATAGAAATTTTCATCATTAAATAATAAGAACAAAAATGAGACTAAATAGGCTTAAGTTAGTTGGTCGATACAAATCGATCGTAGGAACAGAACAGCAACCTTTCATTTACACCTTTAAGCCAAATAGCGAGGGGTATTCGCCTATATGCTTAGTTGGCTTAAATGGTTCTGGCAAATCAAATTTCATCGAACTAATCGCCGATATCTTTGGCTATGCTGATAGGTATTTCAACCCGCAGTATGAATGTACAGAAGACCTTACCTATGATTTTGAAATTGAGTATCAAATTACGGGAGCCTCTGCCCTAAGGACCGTGTTGCTCAAATGTACCGATTCGAAACTGAAGATGCTTTATATTGAGGGTGAAAGACCATTCAGCTATGGCACCAATGAGCTAGAGAATTACCAATTAGACCAGATGGTCGAACTGTTGGGTATTTTCAATGAAGTTCAAAGCGATTTTCATGAAATGCTACCCACCAATGTCATTGCGTACTCTTCGGGAAACAATCAAGGGTTGAGTTCAGTCTTTGCTAAAGCTCAGCTTAGTTTTTATGACGTTGTACGGAAACAGGGCGTGTTTCACCGAGAGTATGCTAAACGTTTTGATAACCTAATTACTAGAGAAGATGGGTTTGATGAGAATCAAGTGATTGAGCTGCGTGATTATATTGAAACCAGTTATGAGCGCAACAAGCCTTTGTTTGAGCCGCCATTAGTGTTTGATGACGAAGTCGACATTGATGTACCTCTACCATCAATCAAAGCACAACGACCTATCGGTATATTTACAGATCACACCGCCAATCAGTTGTTCTTCATTTCGCTAATGGTCAATGAAAGTGACGATTTTAAGCGATTCCTAAACGATTACACGAATATCGAAACATTGAAGTCATTTGAGATTGATTTACGGCTTTCAGAGTATCGAGATTTAGATTTTATTAAAGATGAAGCCATACGACTGCAGAACCTTAGTTGTGATAGTTCGAAGTTCAATGAAGACACGCTCAACGGTGTTCTGAAGTTTGAAGTTAACCAAGACTTCTTCGAGAGAATAGAAACCCTATATCTTGAGCGTTCAATGTTTCTAGATAACTTGATGTTCATCAGCCAAATGGTGGCTAAACGCTGGAGCAGAGACGAAAAGCGAACCTTGAAAACGAGTTGCTACGAGCGAAATGTACCTAACATCGCTGGTGGATTAGCGCCAATTCGCTTCGTTAATACAAAGGTTAGGTTAATTAACCCAAATACCGTGACGCTATATGACCGTCTCAGTGATGGTGAACATCAACTAATTCAAATTATCGGTTCCTTAATATTATTCGGTGACCAGCAGTCCTTGTTTATCCTTGACGAGCCAGAAAGTCATTTCAACCCAGAGTGGCGTATCGAGTTTGTCGATATCATTAACAATTACGTTGGTTTATCAAACCTAGAGTTGATTATCTCCACACATTCCCCTTTTGTCCTTTCAGCATGTAAATCTGAGCGCGTGCTTCATTTCAAGAAAAATCCTGAGGGCTGTGTAGCGATTAATTCTATTCGTGACAAAGAAACCTATGGATCTTCTTTTGACTCATTACTCTCGTCTGTTTTCGGGTTAGAGGTTCTTATTTCAAAAAGGCCTCTAGATGAGATACGAGAAGTACTATCGCAATATGATAATGGGGACCTTACTGGTACAACAGCTCTTGAACAACTAGAGAAATTTGGCCAATCATTCGAATTAAATTACAGACGGAACAAAATTCGACGAGAGTTGGATGAGCTGGGAGATGAAGAATAATGCTCTGGCCTGTAGTGAAACCACCTCAATCAAGTTTGTACTGGCTTGATGAAGTCCATAAAAACTTCTATCGGTTGATGTTCCAAGAAGAAGAGGTAGAGGATTGTTTTCCTGCAGAATTCCGAACAGTTCTTGATGGTAGTGCGAAAACAAATGAATATTTCAACTGTGTTTATCGGGAATATAATCGGTTATCTGTTGAGCATAAAGCGTCTTTTCGACAAATATATGACCAACAGATAGGAATTCTACCAGTCTATTCTGATGTTCAAATCGCGCTATTGAAGCCTAACGTTAAAACCCCGAGTACAACAGAACACAAAGATTTGTGGAATGCATGTAAAAAACTAGGGGGGTATTTGTATTCAACGACATTAGGTTTGCAGTGTTTTAGCAATGCATTGGATGACAAATTTAATGAGGTTGAATTCTCAGACATGCATGATCACTACCAAGAGTTTAAAAGGTTAAACACAGCGATATGTTCGTTCTGTGGCTTGTCACCTATGACGGCGGAAGTACTAATCGAACCTGAAGATGGCGCGGATCTTCCAGAAGAAAGGCAGAGACGTGCTTCATATGACCATTATTTACCCAAAGCCCATTATCCGTTTTTAGCGGTGGATTTTAATAATCTTGTTCCTTGCTGTGATACATGCAACGAAGATTTTAAAGAAGAAAAAGACGCGCTTAGTGAAGAGGGTGATCGTACTCTATCCTTCATCCCTTATTCTCAAGAGCAAGTGCGCCTCCAGGCTTCATATGAGAAGAAAAGTGGGGATTTCTATAAAATGCGTGTGGCAATTATAGAGACTGGCTGCGCACTTGAAGAGAAAGGAAAAACCTGGGACCGAGTTTTTGGTGTTTTAGGGCGTGTGAATCATTTGATGGATGAGTCATTTACCGAGGAGTGGTTAGCTCCGTTATTAGCTGATGTGGAGCGAGTTGATATCGCTAAAGGTAAACTACAACGAGAAGCCGAGAGACTGGAGCTCATAAAGACTTCTAGGAAAGAGGTTTATTACAAATCTTTAAGTTTTTCACATCTGGCCGGTTCAGACGATGAAGTTGTCGAAGATCTACTTCTGGCGATTAAAGACATCTATGAACCCAGACGTAACGCGTTATAAATAAGGACTAAAAATTGGCTGTATATTGTGGTGACAAAAATTCTACTCATTTACTTAACAATATGTCGGAGTTCAAAGAGCGTTGTTTTATTCAAGGTCGCTCTCTTTTCACGGAACTGACAGTCTGGAATTCACCAACGTGCCAAGAGCTCATTGATTACTTCGTTGAAAACTTAGATGAAGGTGACGGTGACTTTTTTGAAAAATTAGAAACTCAACTGGCAGATGCTTCCCCAGAAGCCAAAGTACTGGCGTCTGAAATGCTGTGGTTGATGTTTCTTTGCCCAAGTAATACGGGACCAGAGTCTAAGCGTAATAGTATTGAACGAGTATTTTCCTGGAGTGGGTACGAGATTACCCCAGAGCCCAAGCAAAAATTCCTTTCTGACAGCGCTTTAACTGGAATTGGCAGTGCTGGAACCGCATACAATACAGGTCGCTGGCGAGAGCTTGTTTATGTTATCCGGTTGGTTGAAGCTTTGCTAAAGCTCTCTGACCTGGAAAGAAAAGAACTTTTGAATGATGTTGAGCGCTTGCCTCAGTGGTTGGAGTCTATTCCAGAAAATGGCACGAGACAGTTTCGTCATATGTTTTTATATCTGCTGTTTCCAGAGGCTCATGAGCGCATCTTTGGTAACACGGACAGAAAGTCTATTTTAACGACTTTAGACGACATCACGAGTGCCCAATATAATCGAATGGATACAAAAGATGCTGACGCTAAACTGTTGGCACTAAGGCAATCTTTTGAAGCGGAGTTCGGGACCAAAGAACTTGACTACTATGTCGAGCCGTTGCGGTCTAAATGGAAGGTACCGAAGCCATCGTCCACCAATGAGGTCAACGATACAGCGCAGGAGTATGATGTGAAGAGCAATGATAAACCTCAACCGCTTAATACGATTCTTTACGGACCTCCAGGAACAGGTAAAACCTACAATACGATCAATAAAGCTCTAGAGATTGTTGATCCTGAGTTTTACTATTCACATAGCGATGATCGAGTCGCTATCAAAAAGCGATTCGATGAGCTTCTAAAAAGCAATCGCATTGGTTTTGTTACCTTCCACCAGAGTTTTAGTTATGAAGATTTTGTGGAAGGCTTGAAAGCGACGACAGAAAACAATCAGGTCAACTACGAAATCGAAGATGGTATTTTTAAACGCTTGTGCGAATCTGCTCGTGCCAAACCAACAGTAAAAGCAGAGCAAGATTATGTTGATATTGGAGGTCGTAAAATCTGGAAGATGTCGCTAGGTGATATTGCGGGTGATGACGCTTTTATCTATCAGCAATGTGTTGATAATGGCTACGTTCTTTTAGGTTATGGTTATGATATCGACTTTAGCCAGGCTGCTGATCGTAAGCAAGTGGCTCAAACCTACCGTAGTCATAACGTAGAAATTGAGAACGAAAGCTATGACTATCAAGTTACATCAGTAAACAAATTCAAAAATGAGATGGCTATCGGTGATCTCATTGTCGTTTCAGATGGTAACCGTAAGTTTCGTGCTATTGCTGAAATTACCAGCGATTATTATTTTGATAACTCAGCTATTGATGATGTTAGCTATTCTCAAGCAAGAAAAGTTACTTGGCACAGAGTGTACGAACCATCACTGCCAGTTGATGAATTGTTTAAGAAGAACTTGTCTCAAATGACTTTGTATCGACTATACGATTCCACCATCGATACTGAAAAACTCCAAACTATATTACAAGGTAGTGCTGACAGGGGGAACGTAGCGCCAGGGCGCACGCTAGGTAAGTATCAGATTGAATCAATTTCTGATGGGCTGATTACTATTCGCAAGCCTAATGGTTCTGATCTGCCAATGCCCAAATCGATTGTTGACGAGCTTTGTGATTTAGTTCGATCTGGTGATATTTCCATTGAAGATATCAAGCAAAAAAGGGTGTTTGACAAAGTAGATACGTTGATGGAGAAGTACCTAGTAAATGGCTACCCTAATGTATTGGGGCCATTAGTTGATGAGATTGTTAGCAAAGGAATATCGCTATCGAATCAAGCATCCTCGGATAAGAGAGTGCTGATTATTGATGAGATTAACCGAGGTAATATCTCCAATATCTTTGGTGAGTTAATCACTTTGATTGAGCCAAGTAAGAGGGCGGATGCTAAAGAAGCGCTATCGGTTAAATTGCCATATTCAAAAAAGCCTTTTTCAGTTCCTGATAACTTACACATTATTGGCACGATGAACACGGCTGATAAGTCACTCGCTCAGATCGATATCGCGTTGCGTCGTCGTTTTCAGTTTCAAGAAATGATGACTAACTACGAACTGCTTGCAGAAATTCCATTAATTGATGGTATTGATATTGAGCAGATGGTTCGGGTCATTAATAAGCGAATAGAGTTACTGTACGACCGTGAGCACACGATAGGCCACAGCTTCTTTCTATCACTAAAAGATAACCCTTCGATTGAACATCTGGCTGAAATTTTTGAATTACAGATCCTTCCATTGCTGGAAGAGTATTTCTTTGAAAACTGGGAACGAGTAGCAATCGTATTGGGCGATCATCTTAAAACAAATGAGAGCTTACGCTTTGTTGTTGAACAATTTGACGCGAACGAAATTGCTCAGTTGATGGGAGATGATTGGGACCAAGTGGGCATACAGCCTTATGTTAGAAACGATCACGCCTTTAAAGTCGCTGCAGCGTATATTGGTATCTATTCTTAATGTTTAGTAGGAATCATGACTCCGTGATTGCCGTTCGTGAATTCGGCTTGTTACTCAATGGTGGTAATGAGTCGAGTATCGACTGTCACTCAGTTCCAAGTAAAGCGTTTGAGTGGTTGTTGGTCAATGGGCAGAGTAACAACGAGGAGTCCGTTGATCTTATAAAGGTAAAAAAGCATGGCAGTTCGATTGCTTTGCAAGTTATCAACTATGTTGGGGTGTTAGAAACCCCTTGCGGTACCCGCATTGAGATTCTTCCTAAGATATCAGAACAGGAAGACAGTCAATCAGCAACGAAAGTGCTTCTTAAGATGCTTTCAACAGTCTATAAACTTAACCTGCATAGGTTTGAAAGTGCTTCCCTGCAAACATTAAACAGGCCTCTATTCGAAGTATTGATTGGTTACTTCTTAAATGAGGTCTCTGGTGTCATTAAGAAAGGGATTCGTTGCCAATATACTAGAGTTCAAGCTCGTAAGCCTTACTTAAAAGGTCAGTTACAAACTTCAAAGCAAATCAACCAAAGGCCGGGTTGTCTCAATAGCTTCCACATTTCTTACGATGAGTTTTCACCGGATAGAGCGGAAAATAGATTGATACGCTCTGCGCTTAATCAAGTAATGAAGTGGTCTAAAAATAGCGATAACTTGCGTTTAGGTAGTGAATTACAATTTGCACTTGATGATATCCCTTGCTCTAAAAATTATGTATTGGATTTTCGTCAGTGGTCCAAGGATCGTTCTCTGGTTCACTATTACTCTGTAAAACCTTGGTGTGAGCTGATTTTAAGTTACTGCTCACCAGTATCATTATCAGGGTTGCACAATGGTCTTTCGATGCTTTTCCCGATGGAAAATCTCTTTGAGCGATATGTTGCGATAAGGCTAGGAAAGTCACTACAACCTTCTCTTAAATTGAAAACTCAAGCAAACAGTTGTGCCCTAGTGACCCATAAGCCCCTTAGCGGAAAGTCTCAAGAGTGGTTTAGGCTCAAACCCGATATTGTAGTTAGTGATAAGACTTCGCATGAGCCGCTTTATGTGGCTGATACTAAGTGGAAACGAATTGACGAGAAGCAAGCCACAGCAAAGCAGAAGTACGGTATTAGTCAATCTGATATGTATCAGATGTTTGCGTATGGCCAAAATTATTTAGGTGGTTCAGGCGTGGTCTATCTTATCTACCCGGCTTACGAGCACTTTAAAGAGTCTCTGCCATCATTTAGATTTGATGAAAATCTAGCGGTGAAGGTTATCCCTTATGATCTCGTGGATGATGAATGTGAACTATTGGGTGTTGAATGTTCAGGAAAGTTATCATCTCCTGAGCTTTCGTGCTAAATCGCGTATCTTATTATCAACTCGATTAGATTGAAGTATCAAATCAAGTGCATCTTGTTCTCTGCTGTTTTCAAAGATCAGCTTTGCGTTACCAACCCTAATTGCGGCCCCGGCTTCGTTACTCACTTTTTTCGTCACTAGAGTTTCGATTGCATCTGCTCGTGAAATTCTGCCATTAGTGAAATCTCGGAAAAGCTCATAGTGAGATACGAATGCGGCTTTGCCGACGGATTTTAGTTTTTTGTCTAAATCGGTATCATCCATGAAAATTGCTCACTTCTTATAAGGTGCATTAGCAATGCTAAGATTATAGACATTGCTAGAGGAGCTTTGGATATTAGGATAAGAAAAAGTGGAGATTCATTTAAATGTAATGGCTTTCCTTAAGTAATACCCATGGTAATACTTTTGCTTTCGTTTTGTTTGTATATTCAATTAAATTAAATGGTTGCGTGTTTAAGTCTGCTGTCTCACTCCCGCCACATTCTAAAGCCCTAGCAGAAATGCTGGGGCTTTTCGCATTTTGCGTTATCAGGTCGGATACTTATCTCAATCCCTCATTCTTTCCTAATACTTAATCGCCTTATGTAATCAAGATGGTTATTATGCCTTTAGGGAAAATTTTGGGTATTTGCCATGGATGTAAACCTCTCTTTTTACAATGAAAATGCAGAACAACTGGCTGAGCAGTATGATTCTGTAAATTTTGAATCTGTACACAGCAGTTGGCGTTCACACTGGCCTCTGTCGGGTAGCCGAGTATTGGATGTTGGTGCAGGCTCGGGCAGAGACGCTCAGTGGTTTGATTCACAAGGCTGTAAGGTCGTTGCTATTGAGCCTTCGAAAGGTTTTCGTCAATTAGGAAAACAGCGTACCTCGACGGAAGTTCATTGGGTTGACGCCCAACTCCCAGATCTCAGCTCTATAAACGCTTTACCTCATAGTTTCGATCTTATCCTTGTTTCAGCGGTGTGGATGCATATTCCGGTGACAAAGCGCTATCAGTCTCTTTGCTCATTAGTGGCGCGGTTAGCTGAAGGTGGCAGAATTGTGATTACTCTACGGCATGGTGCCTTCGGTGATGGGCGCACAAGCTATGGTGTCTCTCTTGCGGAATTAGAACAGATTGCGCAGCGAATAGGGTTAGTGGTTTGTCATGTTGAAGATACAGAAGATGGGTTATCTCGGACAGGATTGACTTGGCAAACAGTAGTACTAAGTAAAAGCATCAGCCGTGTGTAGAAGCAGAGAAAGGCAGCGCTTACTCGCTAAAGCGTTTGATCTCGGTTTATTTCGTTTAGCATACCACCGCGCTGAGCTGTTTAAAGGACTGTAACGGTGATTCTAGCCTGTTTGCTTATGCATTATCTGCCTCGCAATTTAACTTCGTACAGTTAGTTTTCTCTCTCTTATTGATAATGGTCAATTCTTATCCAAGATGGTTTGTTTAGCGTGGCTACAGAATGCATATTTGAGGGAAAACAATGCGTAAGCTAACGATAACGACCTACATAAACGAGGAACTCGAAGGGACAATACGAATTCCGCTTGTTCTCGCTAAACTCATCTCCGCTCCCTTTTTACGTCGTTTGAATGATGAGCAATCAGAAGCGATTGGAGAGGCGCTGAGCTTAGACGATTACCAAGGAGTAATCCTCAATATAGAAGACTACAAAAAGTCAGAGCGGGTGGTATTTGCCCTCGAATAATCGTTTAACTGCTTCGTTGCAGGGAGAGCGTGAAAGTCATTCCAGCATCAGAGTTGATGGTTGCTTTGATGCTACCTTGCATGTCTTTTACGCTGTTAGCAGAAATAGCGAGCCCCAAGCCAAGCCCTTCTCCTATCTTTTTACTGGTATGAAAAGGTTCGAAAATGGAATCGAGTTGCTGAACTTCAATTCCGCATCCGTTATCGACTACTTCGACCAAAACCTTGCCTTTGTTTTGATGGACATTAATGGCGATCTTTGGCGTTGGAACGCCCCGAGTCGCATCAATCGCATTTCGAATTAGATTCCCTAACACTTGGCGCAGGCGTACTTCTTCTCCCAAGACCATATTAATATCTTGAGCGATTCGCACGCGCACATCGATCGCCGCTAAGGCTTGTTGTTCGATTCTAAGCACTTCCTCTAGAGCAAGAGTTAAAGAGACTGGCTTAGGCTTATCGAGACGTTTGAAAGCGAAAGATTTAAGCTGCGACGTCATGTTTGCCATTCGGTCAATCAAGGTGTTCACCAGATCGAGATTGGCTTGTGCGAGTTTGGTTTCTCCTCGCTCTATGAGTAATTGATTACTAGAGAGTAAGGTACGAAGGCCAGTTAACGGTTGATTCAGTTCGTGGGTAATTGCGCTCGACATGCGACCCAATGCGGCGAGTTTACTGGTTTCTATCAACTCTTGCTGCGCTTCTTCAAGAGCTTTGGTCCTCTCTTCTACTCGCTGCTGTAGCTGTTGGTTGGCAGATTCTAAGGCAATTTCCGCTTTTTTACGTTTGCTTATGTCCATGATGGTACACAAATAGAAAGAGTGACTGTGCCATGGAAACTGGCTAATGGAAAATAGGACTGGAAAATGACTGCCATCGCTGCGTCTTGCAAAGGTTTCGACACTGCTCAGCTCTGCTAATTCACGATGTTGAGGAAGATCTTTTAATAGTCTCAACGTGGTGGAATAGGGATTGCCAGTATCAAATAGCTGCCAAGCTTCTACCGATCCAATCATAGAGTCTGCGAGGTTGAAATAACGCTTAGCCATTGAGTTTATGTCGGTAATCATGCCATGTTTATCGAGTAGCAGGATCCCTACGTGGGTTTTATTGATCATGGCGTTGAGGCGTTGTTCCGATTCAACTAGGAGCTTTTGGATTCTCTCTTGGCTTAACTGTTTTTGATGCCTTTGGTAACGAATGATGAGTAAAAGACAAATGAAGATACAGGCCACCACCATGCTCCAACTTAGCCAAGCAACGTTTTTCTCCATCGGACTAATGGGAGAAAGGTAAGTGAGCTGCCATTGTAGATCGTCCAGTACGACGGATTGGGATAAATAGCGGTTTTTATCGAGCTGCCAAATAGAAAAACGAGTGTCGTCAAACAGTGTTTTAGATGTACTCATTTTTGTAGGATCGAAACTGTCATTAAACCAATCCGCGTTATAGTGCTTACTGCTGGAAAGGAAATAGTGATTGCTCGCATTCTTAACTAAGATGATTTCTTCACTCGCTAACCATTGCTCGGTTAGCATGCTTAAGTCGACTTGCACGACAACAATGCCTGAGATATCGAAGCCTAGGTACATAGGTGCCGCCAAGAAGTATTCTGCTATGGCTCCTTTGTTTTTAGTCACGACCGTGACACCTTCTCGTTGCTTGTGGATTTGATCAACAATGGAGTCGATATCCACGCTATCGATGCTGTAGCTTTTTGAACTTGAAGCCAGAATGTCTCCACTGGCGGAAAGAATATACCAACCTCGCGTATTGGACGCTTTGTCTAACTTGGCAAGTTGACTCTCAATCTCTGTTTGAATGTCTTGGCGTCCTTCTAGGTATTGAAGGCTCTGCTCATCGTTGGTCACTAGGTATGGAAGGTGATAGAAGCGAAGCAAAGAGCGTCGAGCATCGCCAATGTAATTCAATAATCGCTGTTGGGTTTGAAGCTGTATGGAACTCAGGTTCCACTGTGTTGCCACTTCTCGGCTAATGACCTGAATGCTGGCAATGACCAAAATGGCGAGGGTCAAAAGCCAAAAACGATTGAATTTACCCACTGGCTTTTCCTAATTTAAGTGGCCGAGATTTGGCAACAAATCCATGTTAAATCAGCCTCACGCTAGCAAATTCCTCTTTTATTGTTAAGAAGTTGTAGATGAAAAGTGGGAGCTAGCTCCTTTTCGTTAGGCGCTTTTTTTCTTAACGTGGCTAACTATGGAAGGTACCTGTTGTATGGAAGAAGTAATGGAAGCACGCGTAGCCTTAGTGGAAGATGATGCGATTGTTCGTCAGGCGACCAGCCAGTGGTTACAACTTGCTGGTTTTGAAGTTCGCCCTTTTGATGACGGAGAGCAATTGCTTGATGAATTTGAAGACGGCGAGTTTGACGCGATAGTTAGCGACGTTCGATTGCCAGGGATTGATGGCGTTGAGCTTCTTAACAATCTCAAGCAACGTTTTCCAACGATTCCTGTCATTTTGATCACCGGGCACGGTGATGTCGATATGGCCGTCAAAGCTCTTCAAATTGGAGCGTACGATTTTATTGAGAAGCCATTTGATCCAGAGCGACTTTCTCACACGGTACTGGCCGCTGCAACAAAATATCAGAAAGGTAAGGAAAGGGAAGACCGACGCAGTTATCTCGATAGTTTAGCTGGCATAGAAGAGATCATCATTGGTCGCAGCCAGGTAATGTGCGATTTGAGGGAGCAGATTGCTAAAGTCGCTGCTATTGATACCAATGTGATCATCTATGGTGATACGGGGTGTGGTAAGGAGTTAGTTGCTAACTGCTTACATGAGTTGAGCCGCCGGAAACGTCATCCATTTGTGCCACTCAACTGCGGTGCGATTCCTGAAAATCTATTTGAGAGCGAGCTGTTTGGTCATGAAGCGGGGGCTTTTACGGGAGCAATGAAGCGTCGCATCGGTAAACTAGAGTTTGCCAATAAAGGAACACTGTTTTTCGATGAAATCGAGAGCATGCCATTAGCGATGCAGGTAAAAGTATTGCGCTCTCTACAAGATCACATTGTAGAGCGGGTTGGAGGCAATCAGCCTATCTCAATCGATCTGCGAGTTGTCGCTGCGGCCAAACATGATTTGATGAATCATCCAGATTTTCGCCAAGATCTGTTTTATCGATTGAACGTTGCCCAACTTCACCTTCCTCCACTGTGTGAAAGAGAAGAGGACGCTTTATTGCTGTTTGAACACTTTACTCGTAAAGCTAATCAAGAAACTCGGACAGCAAGCGAAGCCGATCGACAAGCGTTGCTCACGTACTCTTGGCCGGGTAATGTGCGAGAACTGAGAAACGTTGCAATCCGTTTTGCCCTCGACGATTCGGTCACAGTTGGTGAAATCCTTTCGACAAGGCCCAATACCCTTAATGAATCATCCCATGTCGGGATTCCTTTAGCGATCCAGGTACAAAGTTTTGAACGCAAAGTCATTCACGATGCATTAGTTCGTCACAATGGGAAAATTACAGAAGTGATGCAAGAGCTAGATTTACCGCGTCGGACCCTCAATCAGAAGATGGCGCGCTATGCACTCAATCGCTCTGATTATGTAAAAAGCTAACTTGTTAGAGACCAATAGGCAAAATATTGCTCATAGGTAATTGGGCTGAGCTTGGTAACTTGATCACATTTATTTAACTTTTGTTAACCAGAACTGGAGAAAAGCGCCATTGTAGGGGGCAGTAATGAGCAAGATTCTGCTCATTGTGGCAGAGCTGAATGAGCATAAATTTGCTCATTTTGGCTAGCTATAGAAGCCTAATTCAATAAAATCAGTAACTTAATTTCTGGCATCACTTTTGCCATAGTAGATTTGATTTAACAAAATAATAACGTGAACAACTCTACATGGAGAGTAAAGATGAAATACAACAAGTTAGTCAAAACTTTAGTCGTTGCAATGGCTTCAATTGGTCTTGCATCTAACGCGATCGCTGAAGAGAGAAGCTATATTCTAGCGACAGCGTCGACAGGGGGGACGTACTACCCAGTAGGCGTGGCTCTGGCGACATTGAGTAAAGTTAAGCTGACACCAAAACATCACTTTTCTTTATCAGCAATCAGCTCTGCCGGATCGGGTGAAAACGTAAAACTGCTTAACGAGAATGAAGCTCAATTTGCGATTCTTCAAGGTCTCTATGGTGCGTGGGCTTGGTCAGGTCAGGGGCCTTATGAGAAAACAGGGCGTCAAGAAGACTTACGCTCTGTCTCTATGCTTTGGCAAAACGTAGAGCACTTTATTGTTCGCTCTGATTTGGTTGATAGCGGTACGGTAAGCGACCTGAAAAACTTGGATGGTAAGAAATTCTCGATTGGTAAAAAGAATTCGGGAACAGAAAACTCTGGCCGTCAAATCATGAAAGGGCTTGCAGTTAACCCTGATCAATTTAACCTAGCGTATATGGGATACGGTGGTAGTGCTAGCGCGTTACAAAACGGCACTATTGATGGTATGAATACACCAGCAGGTGTGCCTGTTGGAGCCGTAACACAGGCATTTGCGGCGCTTGGTAATGATATTCAAATCCTATCTTTTACTGACCAGCAAATTAAGATGGCAAATGGCAAATACAACCTTTGGACCAAGTATGAAATTCCAGCAAATACTTACCCCGGTGTGGACAAGCCGATCACAACGATCGCCCAGCCAAACTTCCTCGCAGTACGTCAGGACATTTCAGATGATGATGTTTATCAGCTGACCAAAACTATCTACGAAAACCTGCCATTCCTTCAAGGTATTCACAAGGCAACGAAAGCAATGGCGATTGAAAAAGCGATTGCTGGTTTACCTGTACCACTTCACCCTGGTGCAGCGCGTTACTACAAAGAAGTGGGTGTAGAAATCCCTTCAGAACTGATTGTGAACTAATCACCTGCCTTACGCGCACTGCATAAGTAGTGCGCGCATCTATTGATTTTACTGTTTTGGCTCTACTGAAAAGTTGGAGTGCGTTGGAGTGGAATATGAGCGATTCAATCCAAGAAGAATTGCAGAAATTTGAACTGCCTACCCGAACGGACTTTCCGTGGGTGGGTAAAGCGATCACCGTGTTTGGCGTTGTGCTTTCGCTACTACATATTTGGTTTAATACCTTATCAACATTGCCTGAGTTATGGATCTCAGCAACTCACTTTGCAGGTTTTGCTGTTATTTGTGCTTTGTGGTATCCCGCCCATATTTCTCTCAAGAAAAGTAAGCTAGCGCTCGCAGTCGATGTGATGATTGCCGTCGCGGCCTTAGCGTGCTTGGTTTATATCCCTTTTGCGGAAGACGCTTTATATGAGCGAGGAGTAAAGTTTATTGCCAGTGATTGGTTTTTCGCGATACTCGCCATTGCAATCGTGATTGAATTGATCAGACGAAC
This sequence comes from Vibrio sp., assembly GCF_984391705.1. Classification (NCBI taxonomy): domain Bacteria; kingdom Pseudomonadati; phylum Pseudomonadota; class Gammaproteobacteria; order Vibrionales; family Vibrionaceae; genus Vibrio; species Vibrio sp. The sequence continues at coordinate 83,486 of NZ_CFHWOM010000003.1, forward strand.
CATGGGCTGGTTTATCCCTATGCTTATCTTGGTTTGTTTAAGCTATGTGGTTCTATGGGGCCAATGGGCAAGCGGCATTTTCCATTTTCCTGGCTTAAGCCTTGAAACCCTTTTATACCGCAGTTTTTATTCTTCAGAAGGCATGTTTGGCTCGATCTCTCGTATCAGCTGGACGTTTGTCTTCATGTTTATCTTGTTTGGTGCATTCTTAGTACGCTCTGGCGTAGGGGACTACATCATTGATGTGGCGAGAGCAGCAGCAGGCAAAATCATCGGTGGGCCTGGATTTATCGCCGTTATAGGCTCAGGTTTAATGGGATCTGTTTCTGGGTCAAGTGTGGCAAATACGGTATCGACAGGGGTGATCAGCATTCCGTTGATGCAAAAGGCTGGGTTCCCACCAAGATTTGCCGCAGGTGTTGAAGCAGCCGCGTCGACTGGGGGTCAGTTAATGCCTCCTGTAATGGGAGCGGGTGCCTTTATTATGGCTTCATATACCCAGATTCCTTATGTCGATATTATCGCCGTCTCCTTTGTTCCCGCTTTGATATATTTCTTGTCAGTTGCTTTTTTTGTTCGCATAGAAGCTAAGCGCAGTGGTGTACAAAAAGTCACGACCAGTAGCGAATCTTTGCTGAAGGTTTTGTTGTCTGGTTGGCACAACCTGATACCTCTTGCGGTGCTTGTTACCTTACTCGTTCAAGGTTTTACTCCGACATACGCAGCAGGCTTATCGATCATTTCCGTTGTGGTGGCGTCTTGGTTTTCAAAAAATCATAAGATGGGGCCGAAAGCGATCATTGAAGCATTATCTCAAGGGGCGAAAAACATGGCGACGACCGCTGTGTTGCTTGTAGGTATTGGCCTTGTCATTAACGTAATCAGCACAACGGGTATCGGCAATACATTTTCATTAATGATCGACGGTTGGGCTAATGGTGATCTGTTCATCATGATCGTTTTGATTGCCTTGGCATCACTTGTCTTAGGAATGGGCTTACCGGTTACGGCGGCGTATATTGTTTTAGGCACATTGTCAGCGCCTGCGCTCTATAAACTTCTGGCCGAAAACCAACTCCTCGATTTACTGGTGGCAGGGCAATTACCTGAACAAGCAAAAGCGATCTTTATGCTAGCAGCACCAGATAAGCTCGCATTGCTAAATGCTCCAATGAGCCTAGAGATGGCAAAAGAGATGGTTGCAGTGGTACCTGCTGACTTTATGGAAACCCTGTTAGAGCAGAGTTTGGGTTTAGAAGCGGTTGGCTTAGCACTATTGTCGGCTCACTTAATTATTTTCTGGCTTTCTCAAGACAGTAATGTCACGCCACCTGTTTGTTTGACCGCATTTGCTGCGGCGACGATTGCCAAAACACCTCCAATGCGAACAGGCTTGATGGCATGGAAAATTGCCAAGGGATTGTATCTTGTCCCATTGCTGATTGCGTATACTGGCTTGGTAAGTTGGGACGTGAGTTCGGTTCTCGTGACGGGTTTATTTGCCATCATCGGTACTTACGCATTTATCGGTGCGATTGAAGGGTATCTAGAAGGAAAACTCAATGTGTTACTTCGTATTGCTTTGGTTGCGATCGGGATTGCGCTTGTGTGGCCTGATGTTTCCATTTGGATTCGCCTTGCGTGCAGCGCGGCATTTATTGCTATCTTCATCTACAGCGGCCGCCGAAACCAATTGGCAAGTGTAGCGACACCAACCAATAAGGTGGCAAGTTAAGATGACGATGGAAAAAGTGTACGACTACATCGTTGTTGGTGGTGGTATTGTTGGCGTATCAACGGCTTGGCAACTCAAACAAGCAGAGCCTGACAAATCTATCTTGCTCATCGAGAAAGAATCGGGGTTTGCCAAGCATCAAACCGGCCACAACAGCGGCGTCATTCATGCGGGTGTGTATTACCAACCTGGCAGTTTGAAAGCAGGTTTCTGTAAGCGCGGAGTGGAGAGAACATTAAGCTTTTGCCATGAACATCACATAGCCGTCGAAAACTGCGGCAAGTTGTTGGTGGCAACTAACAGCAAAGAGCTTGAGCGTATGAATGCGCTTTATCAACGCTGTCATGACAATGATATTGATGTTGAGTTGCTTGATGCCGCGCAATTGAAACTCGCCGAGCCAAATATCACTGGGCTAGGGGCCATTTATGTGAAATCGACCAGTATCGTCGATTATAAGCAAGTCACTGAAAAAATGGCTCAGCAGTTTATTGAATTGGGCGGAGAGGTTAAGTTAGGTTCGCAAGTTGTTGCTGCGCAGGAAACGAGTGATGATATATATCTTACCTGCGAGCAACAAGGACAAAGCTCAGTCGTTGTGAGCAAATTTGTTGTGACTTGTTCAGGGCTGATGGCCGATAGAATGACTAAAATGCTGTCCATCGACACAGATTTTCAAATCGTGCCTTATCGTGGGGAGTATTATCGACTTGATTCAAAGCATAATGGCATAGTAAACCATCTTATATATCCAATTCCCGATCCGGACCTACCATTCTTAGGGGTGCACCTCACTAGGATGATTGACGGTTCGGTTACCGTGGGTCCTAATGCCGTTCAGGGTTGGAAGCGGGAAGGCTATGGGGCAGTTAACTTTAGCCTTAAAGATACTGTGCAGATGCTGCGTTTCAGTGGCTTTTGGAAAGTGACGGCGAAACACCTTAAAACGGGGTTAATTGAGTTCAAAAATTCGTGGTGGAAGCCCGGGTACTTGAAGTTGGTTAACAAATATTGCCCTGAGATAGAACTTGCAGATTTAAAGCCTTATCCGGCTGGGATTCGTGCACAAGCGGTCATGAATGACGGCACACTCGTCCATGATTTCTTGTTTGCTGAAAGCCCACGTAGTTTGCATGTTTGCAACGCTCCATCTCCTGCCGCGACTTCAGCGATGCCGATCGGTGAATACATTTGCCAAAAGGTCATCGCGAAAGTCGGGTAAATGAAGCTAAGGTTAAGGTGTCGGAATGGTATTGAAGGTCGCGTCAAATACGCTTCTATCGCCTTCTGACAACTTAGCCTGATAACTAAGCGCTTGTTGGTAGAACTCAGCCGCCTGCGCTTTTTGCTCTGATATAGATAAGGCGTGGCTTAATACCGCGTTAGTGAATGCTTGAATCCAGTCTGCCCCTTCACCGTCAAAATGTTCAAACGCGCTTTGAGCAAATGATAGGCTTAGCTCCGATCCACTGATACAAAGCGCTCTTGCAACTGCGAGTTCAGCAAGATGTATGTTGTCTGCCGTACCGACGCTTGACCAATGATAGAGCGAAGTAAAGGCAACCGCGAGCAACCGCTGCTGCTCTTGCGCTGTACTGACTTTTTCAGACAAGCTCCAAAACTCATTATTACTTTCGATAGCGAAGTAGCGGTTTAGGCGAGTGATTTCATCCTGTGTTGGTTTTGCCATGAGACGTCCTTTTATTATTTTGGATTGATAGATATAGGCTGAATTCCCATCGTATCTATCGCCAACGAAAAGGCACGATTTCAGAATGAGCTCTTGGAAGCACTCTAGGTTTTTTAGGCAAGAAGGTTGCCAATGGGTGGAAATGGTTGGAGAGAAAAGCCCGAGCATCTATTTGCTCGGGCTTAGTTTGTATAGCTAAATTTAAGCTTGAATTAACTCAGCCGCTTTTTTCATTGCTTCTTTGGTTGAACACTCAACCACGTTCGCGTTAGCAAAGCGCTGTGCATCTTTTACTTGAATGTCGTGAGCCAAGATAACCAATTTCGCGTTGGCTACATCTAGGTCGGTAATGCGGTTCTGAATGCCGTTTTGACCTTGTGTTTCAACTTTAATCTTAATGCCTGCTGCTGCGCCTGCTTTCTCTAGCGCTTTCGCTGCCATAAAGGTGTGCGCTACGCCTGATGGGCAACAAGTGACGGCTACTACGTCATACTCGCCTTCACCAGCTGCTGGAGCCGCTTGAGCTTGTACTGGTGCTGCTTGTTCGATTTCTTCTTCTGATTCTTCAGCGACTGGTTTCCAGAAGCCAACGATAAGTGCAGTCGTTAGCGAGCCTAGTGCAATACCAACCACGTACATTGGAATGTTGCTTGATACAGGCGCCGTGATTAGACCGCCCCATGGAGCGTGTAGTAGTACGTCAGTTAGGAAGCCGAATACACAACCTACGATACCACCCGCTACGATTGAAGGAAGCACGCGCATTGGGTCATTCGCTGCAAATGGAATCGCACCTTCAGAGATACCGATAGAGCCCATAATTGCTGCCGCCTTACCTGCTTCTTGTTCTTGCTTAGTGAACTTCTTCTTGAATAGGAAGGTTGCTAGCGCCATACCTAGAGGTGGTGTACAGATTGCGATGCCTACACCGCCCATTAGCCATGGTTGAGTGTCTACTTGAGTTTGAGCAAATAGCGTTGCGACTTTGTTGATAGGGCCGCCCATATCGAACGCTGTCATACCGCCAAGAATGGCGCCTAGAACCACTTTAGAAGCGCCAGCCATTGAAGCTAAGAACTCGTTCATCGACGCCATGAACAGTTTGATTGGCTCACCGATACCCCAAAGAACGATACCAGCAGACACCAGTGTACCGATAAGCGGGTAGATGAAGTAAGCGCCAAGTGCCGTCATGTTGGCAGAAAGTGGGATCTTCTTAAGTTGGAATACCACGCCACCGGCAATGAAACCTGCCACGATACAACCTAAGAAGCCGCCGCCCATATCCGCCATGATGCCAGAAGAGATCATTGCTGGTGCAAGCGCTGGTTTGTCTGCGATAGAGTAGCCAATGAAGCCGCCAAGGATGATAGGGAATAGCACTAGACCTTTAATACCGATATTGGAAATATCCGCCAGTAAGCCGTCAGCCGGAACCGCACCTTTACCTGATGCCATTACCGCCAATGCCAGAAGTACACCACCCGCAACAATAAATGGAAGCATATGAGAAGTACCGAATAAAAGGTGTCCTTTCATGGTGCTGAGTAGTTTTTTAAAATCGCTATTGTTAGTAGCTTGAGCTGTTAGGGTACTCATAATTACTACGCCTTATGAATTGATTAAAATATTAAGGATTTGTTGTTCGTCTTTCGCGTTTTGGATCTCTTCAATAAACTCTTCGCTGAATTTCCCGAACAGTTCTTGAAGGACATAAATATGATGATCGGCGCCGTTATCTGGTGAGGCGATCATAAAAAATAGAGTGGGTTTGATGCCGTCTTCATCACCGTATTCGATGCCTTGACGTTTAACGCCAACAGCGATAGCAGGGTTGGTGACGGCTTGGCTTTTCGCATGTGGGTAAGCAATGCCATCCATTGAGGTAATGCTTAAGGATTCGCGCGTTTCAATATCATCTAAGAACGCGGATTTATTATTAATGCGCTCATTATCTAGCAGCATTTGAGCAAGCTCTTCAAACACTTCTTTTTTATTATTTGCTTGAAGGTTGCCAGTAATTAAATTGACGTTTGTTAGTTCAGTAATCATTGTTTTTGACTCATTAGTGCTTATGCAATGGAGTCAATTTAATCCTTGCCGCCAAACTCGGAAATAGTAAAAAAAATCCAACTACTAGACTTTTGTATCCGCTAATTTTAAGTGTGATAAACGTCATTTTTAACCTGTGCGAAGGCTCACAAAATAAATTTAAATCAACAGCTTAGATAGAAAAAAGCCCTGCATAAGCAGGGCATTGTGTTAGTGCTGACCTTGGGGGAAGGCAGGAGCACGTTGTTAACTGTATGCGCGAGCGACTCGACCTGCGCAGTCAATGGTGTACTGCTGAGCGAAAGCTGGAATAAACACCGATTGGCCTTTTTCGATGACGCACTGCTCGCCACAAATGTGGGTGAGGGTCATAGCTTCATCGAGTGGTAGCAGTATTTCAGCGCCTTGTGTGTCAATCTCTCGCTGCTCGGAGTATTCAATAATAGCGAACTTAAAATCTTCGACCGGAATTGGGTACTCTAACATGCCATTATCCTTAGTCGGCTCTAACAGCAAGCTATCAATGCGCTTTTCATTAAAACGAGTGCAAGAGACCAGCTCTTTCACATCCATGTATTTTGGCGTGAGTCCGGCGCGCAGGACGTTGTCAGAGTTCGCCATGATCTCAAGCCCAGTGCCTTTGATATACGCATGAGGCGTTTCGGCATCTAAGTACATTGCTTGGCCGGGTTTTAAGGCAATCACGTTAAGAATCAATGGAGCAAACAAGCCAACGTCGCCAGGGTATTGCTCTTCTAGCTCTGTAATCAGGTTAAACAGTGGCGTCGGCGAGAGCTTGGCTTTCATGATCAGCATCATCAGCGCGACTTCTTTCTGTTCACCTTGCAGTGATAACAATCCGGCGAAAAAGCTCGCTAAACCATTAGGAGTTTGATCGCCCGATAAGTCGTTCACCAGTGAGTTAAGCTCAGGAATATCAAGGTAGTTGAAATGGGCAAGGATCTCGCTAATCGGCCTAAAGCCATTCATCGCCGTATACTCGGTTAACGCGTAGACCAGCTCCGGCTTATGGTTGGCATCTTTGTAGTTGCGATTACTTGCAGAGAGCGGAATCCCTTGCTGCTCTTCGTGCTCAAAACCAAGCTCGGCTTGTTGCTTATTCGGGTGAACTTGGATAGAGAGCGCTTTTTCAGCCGCGAGTACTTTAAACAGGTACGGCAGCTCACCAAATCGGCTGGCAATCTTGTCACTTAAGAACAGATTAAGGTTCTGGCTGATTAGGCTTGAGAGTTTAGTCTGTTCAGCGCCTGTATCGACCATTGAGCAACCATTTGGGTGAGCGCCCATCCAGATCTCGGCTTGAGGTTCACCTGCTGTATTCGTAGTGCCAAACAGTTGAGTAAACGAAGATGGGCTGCCCCATGCGTAGTTTTGAATCACGTTGGTCATCGGGTAAAAAACGCGCTCAAGCAGCGATTCAGTATTGATAGTTAGTTCAGACATCGACATCACCATAAAGAGAAAAGTGGCTTGGACGCGTTGCCCAAGCCAATATCAGTAGGAAAGGATTAAGCCGCAGCGGCTGTGTATTTCGCTTTACGAAGGTTCTTTAAGGTGATGCAAGTTAGTGCGGTTACGCCTGCACCTGCCGCCATACATAGAAGAGCTAGCAGTGGGTAGTTCATTGCACCAAGTAGAGCGACAACCGGGCCACCGTGAGCAACGCTGTTAGTGATGCCGAATGAGAACGCCATAACCGCTGCAACCATAGAGCCCAGTACGTTGGCCGGGATCACCGACATAGGGTCTTGCGCGGCAAATGGAATCGCACCTTCAGAGATACCAACTAAGCCCATTGCGCCCGCGGCTTTACCTGCTTCAATTTCAGAAGACTCGAACAGATCAAATTTGCGACCAAGTGCCGTAGCTAGAGCCATGCCTAGCGGTGCGACAGGGATTGCACATGCCATTGCGCCCATAAATTGAGTTTGGCCGCTAGCAATCATGCCGACAGAGAATAGGAACGCGACCTTGTTAAATGGACCGCCCATATCAAAGCCAGCCATGCCACCAAGTACGATGCCAAGTAGAACCACGTTACCTGTGCTCATGCTGGTTAGCATTGCGGTTAGACCGTCCATTAGGCTTGCGATAGGCGCACCGATGACAAAGATGAACAGACCTGCGATAAACAGAGAGCCGGTGATTGGCGCAATCATGATTGGCACAAGTGGCTGAATAAACTTGTGATAGTTGATTGAAGTGATCCACTTAACGAAGTAACCCACTAACAGGCCTGCGATGATGGCTCCGATAAAGCCAGTACCTGCGTCAGCGCCGTAAAATGAGCCGTTGTTGGCAATCCAGCCACCGATTAGACCTGGAGTCAGAGCAGGGCGGTCAGCAATAGCATAGGCAATGTAACCGGCAAGGATTGGGATCATCAGGGTGAAGGCAACCACACCGACTTCTAAGATTTGGTTCCAAAGACTGCCATCAGGAATCGCCATACCTGCTTCAGTTGGCTCACCACCGATTGCTAGAGCAAGAGCGATAAGTAGACCGCCCGTCACCACGAATGGGATCATGTGTGATACGCCGTTCATTAGGTAACGGTAAAGATCAGAACGTGCTTGAGACGCTTTTTCGGTAACTGATTGTGGCGCGCTGGTGGTTTCAGCTTGGTAAGCCGGAGCATTCAGCGCTTGTGTAATCAAACCTTCTGCATCGCGAATTGGCGCTTTTACGTTGGTTTTGATTACTCGTTTACCGGCAAAGCGTGCCATATCGACTTGTTTATCACAGGCGACAACAATCGCATCAGCGCGAGCAATTTCTTCTTCTGTTGGGCTGTTCTTCACACCGATAGAGCCGTTGGTTTCGACTTTTACCTCAAAGCCCATAGTATGCGCGCCTTTCTCTAACGCTTCAGCGGCAAGGTAGGTGTGGGCAACGCCAGCAGGGCAGCCAGTCACGCCGATGATGAAGCCTTTAGTGTTCTCTAAAGGTAGCGACTCTTCTGCTTGTGGTTTCTGTAGCAGTAACTCAAGCGCTTGCTGAGGAGAAGCCGCGTTGATAAAGCTTTCCACAAAGCCATCTTCAATCAGTTTAGAAGAGAGTTCTGCGAGCACTTCAATGTGGTGGTTATCGCCGCCATCAGGAGAGGCAATCATAAAAAATAGTTTTGATGGCTGGCCGTCATCGGCGCCGTATTCAATGCCTGCTTTGTGAATACCAATCACCACTGCAGGTTCAATCACAGCGGCACTTTTTGCGTGCGGGATGGCAATGCCATCTTCAAAGCCAGTGTTTCCTTCTGCTTCGCGCTTTTGGATATCAGCTAAAAAATCTGCCTTATTAGAAATTCGACCTTGTTGGTGCAGAACTTCAATCAGCTCTTCAAATACTTCTTGTTTGGAGGTGGCTTGCAGTTCAAGCTTAATTAAATTTTCATTGATCAATTTGGTGATCATAATGGACCCCTAATGTGTTTCTTGTTTTGTTAGGGGTATTCTGAAATCTATCAGCAACGCTCTGTAGTGAAGAAAAAATGCATTTACTGGAGGATTGTTGCGTCAGTTTTAGAGTGTGATTTTGATCGTCTGTGAGGCGATTTTGGGCTTGGTGTTGACAAATTTGAGTACGTTTCCATCCCTTTATTTATATGGGTTTCGTCGATTTTGCATGTTGGTTTTATGAGGTGCTTATGTGAATTTTTAACTGGAGTTTTATTGCTAAGGCTGGATTTTTGTAACCTTGATCTCGAATTGTGATTTTGCTCAATAGCGCTATGTTTCACTAAGGAGTATATCTAAGCCATTAGCTCTGCAATGTGCGGACTTAGCTTGTAGTTAGAGATGATTCAACATGGTATTTCATGACCTAATCTCGTCGGTACTGAATGAACGAGAGCCTTTTCATAACATCTGGTTTGCCGGGGATTTTCATACCCCTCCGGCGTTTAGCTATCAGGTTAACTTTCCGCGTTTAGAGCTAGTGCTGGATGGGGAATACATCAATGAAATGGAAACCCATGAGCGCAAAGTGACCAGTATTGTTGCCAAAGCGGGCGATGCGATCTTTGTCCCGCCTAACTGTTGGAATAAGCCAGACTGGGATACCGACTGCTCGGTACTGAGTATGTTGTTTGGACGTAGGCAGCTAGGGCTAAGCTTGGTCAGTAAACGCAAAGGGGAGGCGAGCTTTTACGACATTCAAAAGCACAGTATTCAAACCCGTTCAGGTTTTGCCATCGATAATATTTTAGAGGCGCTGAGCGCATTGGCGAGAGAAAGTAATAAGAAGCCAATGGACGAGTTATTGCTGCAAGCGCTGCTGCAATACAGCAAAACCATGCTTGATGCACCAGTCGAGAAGTCACAAAGCCGTGTTCAGGATCTTTATCAGGGTATTTGTATCTACATTCAAGAGAACTTCCATCGCCAGATCACCCGTGACAGCATCGCGACTCGCTTTAGTATCTCATCTAATCATCTTTCTCGACTGTTCCGCCAGCAAGGGCATATGACGCTGGCCGATTACATTACTTGGGTGCGTATAGACCGCGCCAAATTCATGCTTAAAAAATACAACTTTAAGCTCAATGAAGTGTCGATGCGTTGTGGCTTTAAAGACGTCAACTACTTCTGCCGAGTGTTTAAAAATCGCACCGGAAGAACGCCAACCGAATATCGTGGTTCAGCTTAAAGATTAGATAAAAAAGAGTCGAGGTTAAGACAGTAGCTGAGACATGGAGTACATCAGAAGCGCTTGTAGATCAACGCTGCTGCGCGTGAGTTTTAGTCGTTCAGGCAACTGCTCGCACAGTAGGTTGCGGGTGAGGTTGGTGGCCGCAATGATCTGTTCTCGCGTCGGTTTGGCTGGCATCACCAGTGCTATAGCAAGATGTACATCGCCCATTTGTGAAGCCCAATCAATTGGAGTGTCACTGGCGATCACCGCAATGGCAATATGGTCGATATTCTCAAACATCACATGAGGTAGGGCGATGCCCGGAGTGACGCAAGTCGAAGAGCGCTCTTCACGTTTAATAAACGAGAGCAGCAGTTCGTCAGGATGGCCGGGATGAATCAACTGCGCCAACCCCTTCAAGCACTCAAATTTGGTCAGTTCGGTGTGAGCTTTCGCGTAGTGCCACTTGGTATCACTCGCTGGACACAGCTGAGGCAGGCGCTCAGAAAGCTGGCTGGAAAACTCATAGTTAATCTGTGAGCCAATCAGGGTGTAATGGTCGGCAATCACATCTTTGAGGACAAAACAGGCAAGCTCTGCATCCATACCTACTGCCGTGATTTGGCACAGATCACCTTGAACCAAACCCACTTGCAGCATTGCCACCGCCTTAGTTAAGTCAGCACTGCGGTTGCGGGTGATGTTAATGATCTTAATCGTACTTTTGAACTTCTTGGCTAAGCGACGTAGTGGTTGGGCGATATGAGCATTTGATTCGCTGCTTTCGACTAAAAAGGTGATTTGATATTCGTTCATAGTTAACGGCTTACGGCAGAGAATCGTTAACGGCAGTGTAGTAGGAACACTTTATCAACATTGACCAAAACGTCTTCGATAGAAACACGAATCGCGTTACAGCCTTCAAAGCGCGCAGCTTGGTCAATATCAATGTCAGACACAATCAGCACTCTGTCTGCCTGTGCAATATCTTGCGGTGAGAGCAGGTTTTCGATGCCCATTGCTCCTTGCGTTTCGACTTTGATTTGGACCTTATATTTAGGCGCAGCTTTGATAAGAGCATCGGCTGCCATATAGGTATGTGCAATGCCTGTTGGGCAGGCGGTGACAGCGACTATTTTCACGGTGTTTCTCGGCTTGTTATTTTTCTGGATATTAGCACAGCATAAAACGCTGGTTTTGATTTGGCACCATGATTCGACAGACAGATATCACAGTTTGGTGTGAGTGTTACAATAATCCAGTTAATGGTGTTTTCGTCCTATATCTAACACCATGGTCGCTGGTTAATCTATGTTCGAGCGTGAACATTGCAAGGTAAATACAATGGACATTACTAATCTAATTGAGCCAGAGACGATCTGTTTGGATCTTAAGGCCTCCACCAAAGCTGACGCGCTCAAAGAGTTAGTTGAATTGCTCGATGCGGCAGGGAAATTAGCCGATAAAGAGCAGTTTTTGGCCGATTTATGGAAGCGTGAAGAAATCGGCAACACCGGCTTTGAAGATGGCGTCGCGATTCCGCACGCCAAAAGTGATGCGGTCACAGAGCCTGCGGTCGCGGTGGGTATCAGCCGAACTGGCATTGATTATGGCGCTGAAGATGGTGAACTGTCGGATGTGATCTTCATGCTTGCGTCGCCAGATGGTGGCGATCATCACCATATCGAAGTGCTAGCACAGCTCTCAACCAAACTCATTGAAGAAGAATTCATTAGTCAGTTAAAGGCCGCGCAGAGTGTTGAGCAGGCGCGAGAGCTTTTAACCGATATTCAGCAGCCAAGCCATGAGTTTTGGGATGACGAGCCATTGCCTCTGCCAGAACCATTAAGTCCGTGGAAGCTAAGATTAGCTCATATTAAAGAACACTTACTGTTTGGCACCTCGCACATGATCCCTTTTATCGTTGCTGGTGGGGTGCTGCTGTCCCTTTCTGTGATGATTTCCGGCCATGGCGCAGTACCAGAAAGCGGCGTATTGGCTGATATCGCTAAAATGGGCATTGCTGGCCTAACCTTATTTACCGCAGTGCTGGGTGGCTATATTGCTTATTCCATTGCCGATAAGCCAGGGCTTGCACCAGGCATGATTGGCTCGTGGGTCGCAGTGGATCAATACCACACCGGATTTTTAGGTGCGATTGTGGTCGGTTTCTTTGCCGGCTTTGTAGTACGCATGCTGAAGAAGATTCGACTGCCAGACAGCATGACTTCACTCGGTTCCATTTTTATCTATCCACTGGTCGGTACTTTTGCCACTTGCGGTTTGGTGATGTGGTTAATTGGTTCGCCAATATCGGCCGCGATGGCGGGGCTCAATGATTGGCTCACTGGCATGGCGGGTGCGAGCAAAGTCATGCTTGGCACGGTATTGGGCGCAATGACGGCATTTGATATGGGCGGCCCAGTGAATAAAGTGGCGACCTTATTTGCTCAGACTCAAGTTAACACTCAGCCATGGCTAATGGGTGGGGTTGGAATCGCGATTTGTACGCCGCCACTTGGATTAGCATTGGCGACTTTCTTGTCGCCGAAGAAATTTAAACGTGATGAGCGTGAAGCAGGCAAAGCGGCTGGCATCATGGGCATGATTGGTATCAGTGAAGGGGCGATCCCATTTGCAGCGGCCGATCCAGCGCGGGTATTACCTGCGATTGTGCTTGGCGGTATTGTCGGTAACGTGATTGGCTTTACGTTCCATGTGCTTAACCATGCGCCGTGGGGCGGCTGGATTGTGCTTCCTGTCGTCGATGGCAAACTGGGTTACATCGTTGGCACCTTGGCAGGCGCATTAACTACGGCATTGATTGTTGTTCTGCTTAAGAAAAACGTTCTGGATGAAGAAGAAGAGGCGGCATTGGTTCGCGCATATCACGCAATAGATGGAGAGGGAGAGGCCGAGATCTTAGCTGTCACTTCTTGCCCATCTGGTGTGGCGCATACTTTCTTAGCGGCTAAGTCGTTAGAGAAAGCCGCTTATACCATGGGTATCAAAATCAAGGTCGAGACCCAAGGAGCCAACGGCATCAACAATCGCATTACGGAAAAGGACATTAAGAACGCGAAAATGGTGATTTTGGCGCATGACGTGGCAATCAAAGAACCCGAACGATTTAAAGGAATGAAGACAGTTGAAGTTCCAACTCGTGATGCAATATTAAACGCGCGCGCCTTAATTTACAGAAGCCGCTAGTGCTGAACGATAATACTGAACCCTTAAGGTCAATAGTCCCCCTGACTATTATGCTCTTTGCTCCGCTATTTTAGCGGAGCTTTTTTATTGATAAGTCTCGGGCTATTTATTGGTGACAACCAACTCGGTGAAGCCGGTGTTCTTATCGAACTCACGTGCAAAACTCACATTGTGGTAACTATGAATTATCAACTCTGCCGTGGTATCAATTAGGCATCCTTCTAGCAAATGCCCACCAACCACCTCACCATTTCGTTTGGCGACGGAAAGGTGAATATGTTGGTGCTCTGGAGTGAGCGTCCCCATGATAGACACAATCTCAAGCGGTTCATTCAGCTCTAAGGTTTGAGTCGCTCCTGCTAAACGAATATTGAATTGAGTAAAACAGCCAACGCACGAAGCAATGCTGCCTGCTTGAATGTTGTGTTCATTCACTAGGCGTTGAATCGATAATTTAAGATCGTCACCTTTGAGTAGGCGAACGGCGATAGATGTTATCAAAATAGACCTCTACACATTATTAAACAGAGTAGCGTTTTCTCGCTGAGCGTGCTTTTGAATAGGAGCTGATTTTCCCCTTGGCTGTGCCTTATATGTATGTAAACTCATTAAAAGTCACCTTCTAGCGAGAGCAAACCTTATATCATGATTTGAAATGAAGCTATACGTGGGGTTAGCTATCTAATGAACAAAGCCAGAGAAAGCGGAATGTGTGAATAGTGAGGAGTAAAACATTAAGTGGTTTCGTCCCAGAGTTAATGCCTCTCAGTTTAATGGCTAATTGTCGGAAAATTCACTAGCAATCTTGATGAAAAGATCTTCTTGAGCGAGGAAGGCCTCAATCACTTGAGGATCGAAGTGCTGTCCGTCTCCTTCCAAGATGATTTCTTTCGCTTTGTCGTGACTCATAGGGTCTTTATAAACTCGCTTACAGATTAGGGCATCATACACATCGGCTACCGCCATCAAACGTGCGCTGAGCGGGATTTGCTCTCCTGAGTAACCATTGGGGTAGCCAGACCCATCCCATTTCTCATGGTGACCATAAGCAATCTCTTTAGCAACATTTATCAAGTCGTTGTGCGCTCCAGAGAGTTGTTCAGCACGTTCTAGCGCTTGCAGGCCGAGAGTGGTGTGAGATTTCATGATCTCAAACTCTTCGGTAGTCAATTTACCTGGTTTGAGCAGTATTGAGTCAATAATGCCGACCTTACCTATGTCATGCAATGGTGCTGCTTTGAAGTAGGTATCTATCATTTTTGGACTCAGTTCTTCGCGATACTTATCTTTAGTGGCCAGATATTCCGCCAACAGCTTTACGTAATGCTGAGTACGCAAAATATGATTGCCTGTTTCTGGGTCTCGAGTTTCCGCAAGGCTCGCTAATGCAAACACTACCGCATCTTGCATTCGGTCCAACTCGCTCGAGCGTTTAAGCACCTCTTTCTCCAAATAGCCGTTTTGGTCGCGCAGGAAATCCTTTGAACGTTTGTTTTGTAGGTGAGTTTTTACTCGAGAGCGAAGCAACGGGATGCTAACTGGCTTATGTATGTAGTCCGCAGCTCCAAGCTCAAAGCCCAACTTCTCGTCTTCTTGAGAGTCTTTTCCGGTTAAAAAGACGACAGGGATATGGCGTGTTTTTGGGTTGTTGGTGACGTAACGAATCACGTCATAACCAGACATCTCTGGCATCACGACATCGAGTAGAACAAGGTCAATATCAAATTGATCGAGAATATGCAGCGCCATTTCACCCGATTTGGCCGCTTTGATCTGATAACGTCCAGCGAGACCTTGAGCCATAAAGGCGAGATTGTCTGCAGAGTCATCGACTAGCAGAACGGTGCAATCATCTAATTTTTCAATTGGCATCGTGTGATCTCATACAAAGTTTTTCGGCAGTTTGCTGACTACTAACTAAACTATAGACAAGTAATTCCGAAAATCACTTTAACTATTATGTATTAGAAGAAATCGATGCCCTCAATTCGAACGCTTTTTACTGTGTTATTTCTAGCGATGGGAATGTGCTCACTCGCAATGTTTGGTGTTTCATTAAAACTGTCTGACTTACATGTCAGAGGTAGTGAACATCAACAACAGCTATTTCTATTTCATCGCCTTTCTCAGGAGCTAAAACAGAGCTCAGATAATCTCACCAAATTTGCTCGAGCATACAGTGTGACAGGCGATGAGCACTGGGAGAAACTGTTTAACCGAGTATTGAAAGTTCGCTCGGGCCAAGCGCCTATTCCAGAAGGAAACGAGTATGAGTATTGGGACGTGGTGGCAAATGCGGAATTGGATTTGACCACTTTGAACTTAGGCAGCAGTAAACCATTACTCGACCGAATTAGAGAATCGGGTATCAGCGCGATAGAGTTTTTTGAACTGAAAAATGCATTGGCGCTGTCTGATTCTTTAGTTCAGCTGGAGCGTGATGCTTTCTTGGCCATTAAGGGTTATCAACAAGGGGAAAATGGCAAGTTGACTTACATGGGCAAACCTGATCTGAAAACAGCGCAATCTCTTTTATACGGGGAGCGGTATTTTTCCGAGAAAGAGAAAATCATGAAGGCTATTGCTGCGGCGAATCAGTCGATTCTAAGTAGAATTCAAGATGAGATTTCTCTTACGGAAGGCCAGGTTCAGCGTTATGAAGCACTCAATCGTGGAATTCTGGTGATTTTATTATTGTCTATTTCACTTTCATTTATCTTGCTTTGGAGGATGTACATCAGCCCGCTGAGCCAACTACTAAGAACTGTTGTTGGCCAAGTTAAGCAGCAAGATTATGCGTTTACGATTACGCAAACGGCTTATGCCGAGTTGCAAAAGTTCATTGATAGCTTAAACGTTGTTTTCCATCATATCTCTGAACAGCTCAACCATAATACTTTGGTTAAAGACTTCAATATCGTGCTTCGCACGAGCCAATCGACGCAGATTCTAGCGAGAGAAGTTACCCAGTTTTTATTGCATCAGTTTCCGCTGCAAATGATAGGGGTTTACATCTATCAAGATGAAAAGTTAGAAAGAATTGCAGGTGTTGGGTTTGGAGATGATAGCTCTAACGAGATTCATGATCCTTCTTCAACGGAAATCAGTGTATTGCTCTCTGGTGAACCTTTCTCAATGACAGGCCTTAAAGGTAAGTACTCAATGATGGTTAATGGCGCGTCATTGGAGCTTAATGAGATCTACTACTTTCCCTTGTGTGTAAACAGTAAGCCTGTCGCGTTACTAGAGTTAGGTACGATCGATGTCTTACAAAGTCAGCAATACCAATGGCTTATCCAGATGTTGGATGATCTTTCCGTTAGTATTCAGTTGAGTCAAAATGTTGAGCTTCAACGAAAAGCTGAGCAAAAAGTCCTTGAGCAATCGCAGCTCAATCAAGAGGTTTTGAACGCAACACCTAACCCTATGTACTGCTTGTCCCCTCATGGTAAATACCTAACCGTAAACGCTAAGTTCTGCGAAATGTTAGGTTTAGCCATGAATGAGATTGTAGGTAGGACGCCTAGCGATGTATTTAGCGCAAGTACTGGCCAAGTGTTTACGACAGTTCATCAAGAGCTAGGTCAAACGCAAGGAAGCAGGAACTATGAGTTGTCGCTGTGTGATGCAGGTAATCAGAATAAAGAGATGCTGGTTTATGAAGCCTCTTTTGGTAATGGCGATGGTGTGGTTTCTGGGATCGTGGGTATTCTGCTTGATCTTACTGAACGAAAACAGTTTGAAAACGAATTGCGGGAAGCGAAAGAGTTAGCCGATGCCATGAGCCAGGCTAAAGGGGATTTCTTAGCCAATATGAGTCATGAGATACGAACTCCGATGAATGCCATTCTGGGTATGGCACATTTGGCACTTAATACTGAGTTGGACCCGGCGCAGAAGAAATATCTCACTCGCATCAACGAATCAGCGAAGAACTTACTCGGTATTATCAATGACATTCTCGATTTCTCAAAAATTGAAGCAGGTAAGCTCTCGGTTGAATCAATAGATTTTAACTTGGATGAAGTGTTCGACAATCTCACTAACGTCATCTCTTACAAAGCGCACGAGAAAGGGGTGGAATTCTTATTGGATATCGACCCGAAAGTTCCCATTGGCTTGATTGGAGATCCGTTAAGGATTGGCCAAGTGTTGGTCAACCTCTGTGGTAACGCCGTTAAGTTTACCGAAAAAGGTGAAATTGTAGTTTCTGCGTTCGTGGATGAGTTGAACGAAGATCAAGCAACCATTCGTTTCTCTGTCAAGGATACGGGGATAGGAATTGCCAAAGAGAAAATAGATCACCTCTTTAGCGCGTTCTCCCAAGCTGACAGCAGTATCACGCGTCAATTTGGAGGTACGGGTCTTGGCCTGAGTATTAGTAAACAATTAGTCGAATTAATGGGAGGTGAGCTTGCAGTATCTAGCTCAGAAGGCATTGGCTCTGTGTTTAGCTTCACCATTCAATGCGGACTCCAAGAAGCGAAGATGCGCGATATTGCCGAGCCTATTAGTGCGCTGTCGGGGAAACGAGCGCTGATTGTTGATGATAATGACTCAGCAAGAAGCATTCTATTGACCTTGTTGAACGCAATGCATTTTAACGCTAAGGCGGTCAGTAATGGATATGAAGCGCTTGATGAACTTAAAGATAGCGCTTTTGACATGGTTTTTGTGGACTGGACCATGCCGGGTATGAATGGCCTCGAACTGCTGCAAAAGGCTCATGATGATCATTTGATCGCGGATTGTAAGACTTTCTTAGTCACGGCCTATGGCAGAGAGTTATCGTTAGTTGAAGCCAGTAGTAAGTTAGTCGACGCACTGATTGTGAAGCCAGTTAATCCGTCTAATCTGCTTGATGCGATTATGGACAGTTATGGCATCGAGCATGTGACGAGTAAACCTGTTGTATCAGAAAATACTCGGCCTCGATTTGCTAGCCAGAAGGTACTTTTAGTTGAAGATAACGAGGTGAATCAAGAAGTTGCGCTAGGCTTGCTCAATGGCACGAACTTGGAGGTGTTGGTCGCTAACCATGGCGAGGAAGCCATCGATACCCTCAAACAGTATGATGTTAACTTGATACTAATGGACATGCAGATGCCTGTAATGGATGGTGTGACTGCATGTAAGGAGATTCGAAAACATGAGCAATGGCAGCAGCTTCCAATTGTTGCGATGACAGCCAATGCTATGCAAAGCGATGTTGATATCTGTCTTGAAGCGGGGATGAATGGACACATTGCCAAACCGATCAATGTCGCCAATCTCTATCAAACGCTACAGAAATACTTACCACTAGAAGATCAAACGGTAGCCGCGAATCATAAACTGGCGGCTGCTAAGGTGGAAGATAAGGATGGCGAATACCCTCAGTTAATGGGAGTGGATGTTTACCAGGCCATTGTCGATACTGGTGGTAATGCTGAATCCTATTTCTCAATTCTAGAGCGCTTCTTGGATGCGCAAAAAATCGATACTTACTCTTTACAAGAAATCATTGCAAAAGAGGATTGGGAAGGGGCTGAACGAATGGCTCATACGCTCAAAGGAGCATCTGCCAATCTGGGTATCCATGAACTCACCACCCTCGCGGTCAAGATTGAAAAGCGAGTTAAATCTAGTGATAAAAGTGCCATTGAACTCGCCCAACAAGCTCAAAGCACTGTTCTTCAGTTAAGAAAGCAGATGCAAGCTTGGCGCGGATTACAGGCACCGTCTAAAGATGTGTCATGTGATGAGCTAAAAGAACTCTACTTACGCCTAGTTGAAAAAGTGGAAAACTACGATGTAGCGGCGTTAGAAATTATCAATCAAGCAAAGCATTGCGACTTATGGACTGACGAGGACAAAAACAAATTGATCGAACTGATAGAAAACTTCGAGTTTGAGCAAGCGAAAGAACTACTGAATACGTTACCCCAGCCAGAATGAAGCTGAAGATTAAGTAACGAACAATAATACATACAACGTCAGATGGTTTTCTTTATGGATAGAGGAAATCAATATGAACATTAACAACACTATGAAATTGGTGTTTGTTGTAATAGGCCTCGGTATCATCATTAGTGTCGTTACGGTGTTACAACTGAATGGTCTACTACAGCAAGTGGACAACATGGCAAAGGTCCGTTACCAATCTTATCAAGCGGCTGATGAATTGCGCCAGAGCTCGGATGATTTGACGCGCCTAGGTCGAACTTACGTTCTGACTGGTGATGAGACTTACGAAAAGATGTATATGGACATCTTAGCGATTCGAAATGGCGATAAGCCTCGCCCTCAAGAGTATCACACCATCTACTGGGACCTCGTCTTGAATTATGGTCAAAAACCCAAGCCAGATGGTCAGCGCATTTCTCTGCAAGCTATGATGGAAGATCTTGGTTTCTCGGATCAAGAGTTTCGTTTACTGAAAGAAGCGCAGGGTAATTCTGACGCTTTAGTGAACATGGAAGTCAAGGCGATGAATGCCGTTAAGGGCCTCTACCCGGACAGCTCAGGAAATTACACTCAGCGTGGCGAACCAGATTTAGCAATGGCCGCTCAATTGCTTCACAGTAAACAGTACCATCAAGAAAAAGCGAAGATCATGGCTCCCATTGATGAATTCTTTAAAGCCTTAGAGACTCGTACTTCAGCGCAATTTAACGGTGCAGCGGAAGATGTTCGAACTACTGTTATGGTGGGTAATATTTCCCTGTTGGCGGTATTCGTGATTGCCATTGTTGGTTACACCATCGTCAATCGTAAGGTCGTGAAGCCTATTGATGACATGGCCAAAGTACTTAAGCAAGTTGATGTGGATTCTGATCTCACGCTGCGGGTTGAAGATAGCGGCCAAAATGAGCTAGGTGTTATAGGGACGACTATCAATAAAGTGCTGGTGAGTTACGCGACAACGATCAGCAAAATTAACCAAGTGAACTCGACTATTTCTGATATTTCAGAGGCCATACAGGGTATTACTCAGCGCAATATTTCTATGGCAAGCCAACAGAACCAAGAGATGGAAATGGCCGCGACTGCAATGGAAGAGATGACAGCTGCACTGTCTAATGTCTCTCAAAGTACCAATATGGCGGAAGAGTATGCAGGAAGTGCAGAAAAAGAAGCGTCGACCAGCAAGCAAGTGTTCGACAAAACGACTAATGAGTTCGGTCAGTTAGAAGGTGAGTTTTTAAATACGGCTGAAATCATTCAGCAGTTGGCCGAAGAATCAAATAATGTGGGTAATGTACTCGATGTAATCAAAGCAATAGCTGAACAAACTAACTTACTTGCACTGAATGCTGCGATTGAAGCGGCTCGAGCTGGGGAGCAAGGGCGCGGATTTGCTGTTGTTGCTGACGAGGTACGCTCTCTGGCGCAAAGAACGCAAGATTCGACGGGAGAAATTGAAGGAATCATTCAAACGCTGCAAGAAAAAGCGAAACAATCGACAGTTACGATTCAAAGCAGTTCAGAGAAAATGCAATCAACACGTGAAAACATGGGGGTTGCCAATGAAGCGCTAAGTACTATTCAGGGCTCTGCTATCGAGATCCATAAACTGAACACTTCAATTGCAGCAGCGACAGAAGAGCAGTTAACAGTGAGTGATGAGATATCAGGTAATCTATCTAACATTAAAAACCTCTCATCAGATATGAATGAGGCTATTAATCAATTAGAGCCAATCGTCTTAGATCTCAAGCGAAATGTTGATGATCTCAATGGTGCTATTCATCATATCCGAACATAAAACGATTAGGGTTTCTGAACGCTTTCTTCTCGTTTTGGTGGGTAGGGAGCCCAACTCAAGCTGCCATTGGTTTCAAAGTCATTGGCAGCTTGGCAAATCATATAGTGTTCCCCAACCTGAAGAATCGCCCCGAGTGAATACGCTTGATCTTGGTAGTAGCAAACGCGTTTAGTAACTTGGCTGGCATCAACTCCAATTCCTACAATGGCTTTATTGGGTAGAGCAGTCACTTTTTCTGCGTGGGCAAAACTAGAAATCAGCGGGATTAGCCAGATCGCGAACATTACAGGTTTCATTCAATCACCACTCATCATTGACTGATAGAACACCATACTTTCTTTCATATCGAGGTAGCATACTCTCGTTACCAAGCAAGCCACCTTGATGAACGTATATTAGTGTTTTATCACGATTATCTTGATACCAATATTGTAGACATTGCCACATCATAGGATCGTAAAGAAGATCAAATTCAATGTGGGTTTGTTGCTGTAGTTCATGCCAAGTTTCATAGTCTTGCTTGTACAGCTTACCGAAGTGATGCTTTATAGGCAGTTCGAGGATAGTAGGGAAGCTAGTTTCTTCTAAGTCACTAAATTGTTGTTCAAGATAGCTTTTTCCACCAACACAAGGACAAGTGAGGACTTCGATTCCATGCGGTGCCAAGTGTTTGTGTAGGTAAAGTGCAGTTGTTCCAGTTCCTGATGGAAGCGCTACGACAAAAGAGTGGCTGGGTTCAAATCGAGTCCAAGACAATATCTCGCGCGCCAATTGTGCAATGCCTTGTTCTGCTTGCTCAAAACGTCCGCCTTCTGGAACCACAAGGCAACATTCATCGGGCTTTCGCACCTGCTCAACGTATTCCTTTGGGTGTAACTCGCTATTTCCAATTACGCTAATTTTTGCGCCGAGTTCTAGCGCAGCTCGATAGTTACCTTTTGGGTTATCAATTAACCACTGCGGCATGTGGTCAACATAAAACTCAAACTGCCATCCTTTTATAGCGCACAACGCTGAAAGTGAGTACATCGCGTTAGATTGCGCACTACCGTAGCTGATAAGTGTGTTGATGTTGTCCAATGGTTCCTGAAGTAAGGCCATAAACTTACGAGCTTTGTTGCCTGTGAAGTGGCTGTGGAGTTGGTCATCTCGCTTTAGATAGAACTCTATTTCATGGAATTGGTGTTGAGTTATTGGAGTATCAGCTAGTTTCATAAGTAGGGATAGTCGAGAAGATGCGGCCTGACATTTTAGCCAACTAGTGGTGGCGCGCCAAATGATCCTAATCATGAAGATAAAAAAAGCCCAGAGCAAAAGTGCTCTGGGCGGATACAAACATAGGAGTTAATAAGAAAAAGCAGCGTAAATTAGTAGCTTCAGTAAGGAAACAAGTTCGACGGCCTGTCAACTTATGGAATGCTCTGCTAACTACACTTATTCAGACTGGCGTAATTCAAAACAGTTCAATAAAAAACGAAAAAAATTTAATTTTTTTCTTTCAGCGATTTAACAGCGTAAAAATCAACCTGGTCCGACCAATGGGTAAAAGTGTGATGTTAATGACTTGTTGATTAATTGTGTCGGGTGTATATTTCAAACAGTTGTTTAATACGAGTGATTGAAATGGCAGGCAGAAACAGTACCAAAGAAAAAATCCTTGATGTAGCCGAAGCTCTTTTTGCAGAGCACGGGTTTAATGATACTTCTCTACGTACGATCACCAGCAAAGCAGGGGTCAACCTTGCATCGGTGAACTACCATTTCGGAGATAAGAAAACCTTGGTTCGAGCGGTGCTTAATCGCTATTTAGAAGCCTTCATGCCAGCAGTGCAAGATGCTTTGATAACGCTGAACTTAAATGACAGCTATGAAATGTCGGATGTATTTGAGTCATTAAGGGCGCCGTTGCGTAACTTAAATGACGTAAGACCGAATGGGACAAGTCGTTTCATGTTGCTTATTGGTCGAGGTTATACCGATGTACAAGGTCATTTGCGTTGGTTTATCACCACGCGTTACCAAGACACTTTATCTCTTTTCACTGACTCTGTAATGAGGGCGAACCCTAAGTTGACTCAAGAAGAGTTGTTCTGGCGTTTGCACTTTACCCTAGGGACTTGTGTTTTCACTATGGCCTCGAGCCAGGCTCTACTTGAAATTGCAGAGAATGATTACGGCAAATCGATGGATGCTAAATCGGTTGTCGACCAACTTATTCCATTTTTAGCAGCTGGCGTCGCTGCGGAATAAAAGAATAAAACAAAGTTAATACAAATAAGAAAAATATTGGACCACCTACAGTGAACAAAAGGATCTGATTATGAGCTCTCTAAGACAAAAATGGGTAAGTGACCCTGCTTTCAAAATGTTTAAGAAAGTGCTGCCACCATTGTCCAGCACCGAGAAAGAAGCAATGGAAGCGGGTAGTGTTTGGTGGGATGGAGAGCTGTTCTCTGGTCGTCCTGATTTCGCCAAGTTACACCAATACCCAACGCCAACATTAACTGCAGAAGAGCAATCGTTCATGGATAATGAACTAGAAGCGCTGTTAGCCATGTTGGACGACCACAAAATCGTGAAAGAAGATCGTGATTTGCCAGCAGAGGTATGGGAATACCTGCGAAAAGAGCGTTTCTTCTCGCTAATCATTTCAAAAGAGTACGGTGGCCGTGAGTTTTCTTCGTTAGCGAACTCGACCATAGTATCTCGTATCGCGACTCGTAGTATCAGTGCTGCGGTATCAGTAATGGTACCTAACTCACTTGGTCCGGGTGAGCTTCTATCTCATTATGGTACTCAAGAACAGAAAGACTATTGGCTGCCACGTTTAGCGGATGGTA
Source organism: Vibrio sp. (assembly GCF_984391705.1). Lineage (NCBI taxonomy): Bacteria > Pseudomonadati > Pseudomonadota > Gammaproteobacteria > Vibrionales > Vibrionaceae > Vibrio > Vibrio sp. The sequence continues at coordinate 107,413 of NZ_CFHWOM010000003.1, forward strand.
CGGATATTCCTTGTTTTGCGTTGACTGGTCCTGATGCTGGTTCTGATGCCGGTGGTATCCCGGATGAAGGCATTGTTTGTTACGGTGAACATGAAGGCAAAGAAGTTCTTGGTATTCGTCTAAATTGGAACAAGCGCTACATCACACTAGCACCGGTAGCAACGGTGCTTGGCCTTGCATTTAAGATGTACGATCCAGATGGTTTAATGGGAGAAAAGAAAGATCTTGGTATCACTTGTGCTCTGATCCCTGCAGACCACGAAGGCGTTGAAATTGGTGAGCGTCATGATCCACTAGGTCTAGCGTTTATGAATGGCCCAACTCGCGGTAAAGATGTCTTTATTCCTATGGAATGGTTAATCGGTGGGCAGGACTACGCGGGTAAAGGCTGGCGTATGCTGGTGGAGTGTCTGTCAGCGGGTCGTGGTATTTCACTTCCAGCTCTTGGCACTGCGATGGGTCACCTGACGGCACGTACTACTGGTGCTTATGCCTATGTTCGTAAGCAGTTTGGCATGTCGATTGGTAAGTTTGAAGGCGTTGCAGAAGCATTAGGTCGCATCGGTGGCTTAACCTACTTACTAGAAGCTAGCCGTACTCTAACCACTACCTCGCTTGATCTTAAAGAGAAGCCGGGCATTGTGACTGCAATCGCTAAATATCACATGACAGAGATGGCGCGTACTATTCTGGATGATTCTATGGATATCCACTCAGGACGTGCGATCCAAGATGGTCCAATGAACTACTTAGCGGCCCCATATCTTGGTATTCCAGTAGCGATTACGGTAGAAGGTGCAAACATTCTGACTCGTAACCTGATGATCTTTGGTCAAGGCGCGACACGCTGTCACCCATACGTCCTTAAGGAGATGGAAGCTGCGGCAAATCCAGATGAGAAGCAAGGTGCGAAAGAATTTGATGATCTGCTGTTTAAGCACATTGGTCACGCAATGAAGAACACCTTCGGTGCATTTGGTGCAGCATTGACAGGCTCTCGCTTTATCAAAGCGAATATGAGCGGTCCAACTCAGAAGTACTACAAAGAGATGACTCGCCTAAGCCGTGCTTTAGCGGTGAGTGCAGATATCGCAATGGCAACATTGGGTGGTGATCTGAAACGTAAAGAGATGATCTCAGCACGTTTAGGTGATGTGCTTGCTTACCTGTACATGGCATCAGCGGCACTTAAGAAATATGAAGATGAAGGCCGTCAGCAGCAGGATCTGGACTACGTTCACTACGCTGTTCAGCACTGTCTATACCATGCAGCTCAGTCGCTACAAGAAGCGTTCACTAACTACCCTCAGAAAGCTGTGGGACGTTTGCTGAAAGGTTTGATTTTCCCACTCGGTAATCACTACCAGAAACCAAGTGATAACCTGACAGTGAAGCTGGCGGAAAGCTTGATGACTCCGGGTGCACACCGTGACCGTCTGACTCACCTTTGTTACATAGGTTCGGATGAAAACGACAGTGTAGGCTTGATGGAAAATGCTTTCTTGGCTATGTATGGCGTTAAGAGCTTAGAGCGTAAACTGATGCGTGCAGCGAAAGAGGGTAAAGTGGCGCGTAAAGGGCTACTAAAAGATCGTCTAGCTCAAGCGTTGGAAGCGAATGTTCTTACTCAAGAAGAAGTGGACCAAATCGTTGAAGCAGACAAACTTCGTTATAAAGCGATTCAAGTTGACCACTTTAGCCATGATTTCAGCGAAGTTCGCACTCATGGTGAGCAAAAAAAGCCAAAAACTAAACTAGATAGCGTGGCGTAATTAAAGGATATTCCTGAAAAATTACTCTTTTGTTTCTAATTAATAAGGCACCTCTCGTAGGTGCCTTTATTTTGCGCGGAATCTAGCACAACCGTTTGAAAGTGCTCCAACCACTTGCATTTTAGCGACATTTTTACAGAAATTAGATGCGATCTTATGACGAAACTTTTATTCTAGCGGGGTTATTTAAAGGAAGTTGAATATGATCATCAAACCTAGAATTCGTGGATTTATCTGTACTACAACGCACCCAGTGGGTTGTGAAGCTAACGTAAAAGAACAAATTGCTTACACAAAAGCACAAGGTCCAATCAAAGACGCGCCTAAACGTGTACTTGTTGTGGGTGCATCAAGTGGCTACGGTCTATCTTCTCGTATCGCTGCGGCATTTGGTGGCGGCGCTTCAACTATCGGTGTTTTCTTCGAAAAAGAAGGCTCAGAGAAAAAGCCAGGCACAGCGGGTTATTACAACTCTGTAGCATTTGAAAAACTTGCTCGTGAAGAAGGTCTGTATGCAAAGAGCCTTAATGGCGATGCGTTCTCTAACGAAGCAAAAGAAAAAACAATCGAGCTGATTAAAGAAGACTTAGGTCAGATCGACATGGTGGTTTACTCACTGGCTTCTCCAGTACGTAAAATGCCAGAAACAGGTGAGCTGATCCGTTCATCTCTAAAACCAATCGGTGAGACTTACACAGCAACAGCAGTAGACACCAACAAAGATCTGATCATCGAAGCAAGTGTTGAACCTGCAACGGAAGAAGAGATCAAAGACACCGTGACTGTAATGGGCGGTGAAGATTGGGAACTTTGGATCAACGCACTGTCTGAAGCTGGCGTTCTAGCTGACGGTTGTAAGACTGTGGCATACAGCTACATCGGTACTGAGCTGACTTGGCCAATCTACTGGGATGGCGCACTAGGTAAAGCGAAGATGGACCTAGATCGTGCGGCAACAGCTCTAAACGAGAAACTTTCTGCAACTGGCGGCACAGCAAACGTTGCTGTTCTTAAGTCTGTAGTGACTCAAGCAAGTTCTGCAATTCCTGTAATGCCACTGTACATTGCAATGGTATTTAAGAAGATGCGTGAAGAAGGCGTTCACGAAGGCTGTATGGAACAGATTTACCGTATGTTCAGCCAGCGTCTATACAAAGAAGATGGTTCTGCGCCTGAAGTGGATGATAAGAACCGTCTACGTCTAGACGACTGGGAACTGCGTGAAGACATCCAGCAACACTGTCGTGACCTATGGCCACAAATCACGTCTGAAAACCTAAAAGAGCTAACTGACTACGTTGAGTACAAAGAAGAGTTCTTGAAGCTATTCGGCTTCGGTGTTGAAGGTGTTGATTACGACGCTGATGTAAACCCAGACTACAAAGCAGATTTCACTGCGATCTAATAGTAAGCAAGAAGTTAGATATAAAATCCGGAGCCATTGCTCCGGATTTTTTGTTTCTGGGAGGTGGTCGCTGTTTAGATGGACCTTGGCTTCGAGTCTATACTTATCCTTACGGTGATTCACTTGAGGTCCAATATGAAAACCTTATTCGGCATCGCTTTTTTGCTATTGGTGGTTAATTCCCCAAACAGCTATTCCAAGTCCATTACTATTGGCGTCGAAAACATTAACTATTATCCGCTTTATGCTTATGACGAATCCGTAGACGTTTTTACTGGATACGTTCCAGAACTGTTTGACGCATTTGGTGAGCTATACGGGTATCAAATTACCTACAAAGCACTGCCAATAAAGCGTTTATACAAAATGTTCTACAGTGGCGAAATCGATGCCAAGTTTCCGGATAGCGACTTGTGGAACCAAGAATCACGGATAGATTATTCCATTAGTTATTCCACACCGATTATTGAGCTAGAAGAAGTGATGTTTGTTCAGCCTAAGGACAAAGAGTTGAAGCTGGACGGATTTAGAAAGTTGGGTGTGGTCAGCGGTATGACCCCTTGGAAATTGTTTCCTGTTATCGAAACAGGTCAGGTCAAAGTTATTGAAGCCGAAAACCCTGAATTGCTGCTAGAGATGGTGTTCAAAGGTAGAGTTCAAGGTGTAGTAATGGATCGCAGTGTAGGGAATTTTTTACTGTCGCAGATGGATGATGGCCTTAACTTGGCCATAAACACTTGGTTATTAGAGTCCGAAGGCGGGAGTTACCACTTATCGAACATTAACAACCCTGATCTCATTGCCGATTTTAATGCGTTTCTCTCCACGCATGCCTATCAGGTGAGAAAAATTCAGATGAAATATGGCATATCAAACCTTCCCTAAGCTCTTTCATGTGTATTCACTCAGCGCAAAAAAAGGGCCGCACAGATGCGCAGCCCCTCGAAGGTTGTTTGGTTCAAGCTATTTGAACGTTGACCAAATTGGCGCATGATCAGAAGGCTTTTCGATACCGCGCAGTTCATAGTCGACATCGGACTCAATACATTTCTCAGCTAGTTTTGGCGTAGCCAGAACCACATCAATACGTAGGCCGCGGTTGTCTGGGAAGCCTTTAGAACGGTAGTCAAACCACGAGAAACGATCGTTTACGTCTGGATGGATCTGACGGAACGTGTCAACAAAGCCCCAATCTAGCAAGGTTTTCAACCATTCGCGCTCTTCAGGTTGGAACGAACATTTACCTGTCTTCAGCCAGCGTTTACGGTTTGGTTCACCAATACCAATGTCCGCGTCAATTGGACTGATATTAATATCGCCCATGACAATCAACTGCTCATCATTTGTATGGTGATCGTTTAGGTAAGTCATGAGATCTTTGTAAAACTGGCGCTTATAAGGGAATTTTGTTTCGTGGCTAATATTGTCGCCTTGCGGAAAATAACCGTTGAGCACAGTCACTTTTTCACCATTATCGTCTTCTAACGTCACCATAATCATACGTTTTTGGTGATCATCAGTATCTGTCGGAAATCCTTTCTGCACAGAAATAGGGTCCTTCTTGCAGAGCATCGCGACGCCGTAATGCGCTTTTTGACCGTGAAAGTAGACTTTATATCCCATCGCCTCGACGTCTTCGAGTGGGAAGGCCTCATCATGAACCTTGATTTCTTGTAAGCCAATCACATCAGGTTGGTGTTTATCGATGACTGCTTGCAACTGGTGAAGTCTGGCGCGAAGCCCGTTGATATTGAAGGAGATGACTTTCATCCGGATTCCTTTTTATTTTTCTGTGACGAAATTTATATGATGTTACCACTTTCTCTCTAACTACACGAAAGTAAAGCGAACGTTTGATTTCTATTAACATATTCGTAAACTTTTAATTGATATATCAGCCTATTATGTTGTAATTAATTTGTTAATTTTTGCTCGCTGTTGGTAGATGTGCAAAGCATCTGCTTATAAGGATGTAATATGCGAACTCTATCTGTTCAATGGAAAATTTCTTTATTGGCTGGGTGCTGTCTGTTACTCACGTCACTATCTCTCATTGGTTTCTCTATCTATAACGCTGTTTCTAATCAACAACTAATTAAGCAGCAAAGTGCGCAATCTGTACTTAAAAAGTCAGAGCAATTAATCGAAACCCAAGCGCTACTCAATGCTACCGAAGTATCGGAATATCTTAACGAGGCACTTTATCGAGCGGAAATGCTTGCCTCTAGCGCGATGTTTCAAAAGGCCAACAGTGAAGAGAATTTTGGTGACAGTGAAGAGCTACGCACCGCATTAGATGAGATGGTTCGCCAATCAGTGCTCAACTTTGACGCAATCCAAGGCGCATACCTTGTTTTCCAACCGGATATGTTGGATGGAGAGGACTCGAACTATGAGAGTGCGGAGTATGTCGGTTCGAACGAAAAAGGGCGTTTTGCCCCTTACTGGCGAACAGCTGAAAATGGCGAGAATATTGTTCCTAACGTTTTGACTGAAGCAGCATTAGAAGCGAATAAAAACAGTGAGCGATTTTTCTGCCCGCTTTCTAGTGGAGAGTCTTGTATTTCGTCTCCTATGAGTCTGTCACATGAATCAGGAAGCTTTCTCGCTTCCTCGATATCTGTTCCCATTTCTTTAGAGGAAATCGTGGTTGGTTTCTTTGGTATTGATCTGCGTCTTGATCCTCTCAAGGCTTTGGCTACAGGTTCCGATGCTAAGCTATTTGAAGGGCAAGGTACCGTTTCAATTGTCAGTTTAGATGGAACCTTGATCGCAAGTGATGATGCTTCGAAGTCGTTAGGACAGCCTTTCAATAGCACTTTGGTGTCGAACAGTCAGTTGACGGATTTGCTGTTTGGTGGAGCTGTCGATACTCACTGGAGTGAAGATGGTGAGTGGTTAACGGTTTTTGCCCCAATTATGGTCGCTAATCAAACATGGGGTGTGCTATTTGATATGCCTCGTAGTAGCGTGCTTAGAGATGCGGAACAACTTGATTCTATTATCAGCCAACAAGTGTCATCGAGTATTCAAACAGAAATACTGGCAGGAACCGCACTTGTTTTGTTCGGACTATTTACCGTTGCATTTATGGCCTCCCGCTTGGTTAAGCCGATTCGTGAGGTTGTCGCGAGATTGGATGATATTGCTTCGGGGGAAGGCGACCTTACTCAGCGGATTGAAGTGAAGTCAGGTGATGAAATCGGACAACTGGCTCAAGGTTTCAATCTATTTTTAGGTAAACTGCAAGAGACAATTAAGGACATTATTGATACCACCATGCAGGTTGCTGCAACTACAGAACAATCGAAGGTGGCAGCACAGAATACAAGTAGCAGCAGTGATGCGCAGTTTAAAGAAGTGGATCTAGTTGCGACTGCGTCGGAAGAAATGACCCAAACTGCAGGATTGGTAGTGCAAAACGCCGAAATTGCGGTGCGTGAAGCAGGAAAAGCCAATGAAGCAGCGTCCGTTGGTCAGCAAGTTATTGAAAAGTCACAGCAAGAAATGGAGCATTTAGTTGAGCGAATGACGGCTGCGGTACCTGTAGTCGAGGAACTTGCGAAAAATAACGCAAACATCACTGAAATCTTAACGGTGATTGAAGGCATCTCTGAGCAGACGAACTTGTTAGCATTAAATGCCGCCATTGAAGCTGCTCGAGCGGGTGATCAAGGAAGAGGTTTCGCGGTGGTTGCTGAGGAAGTAAGAAACCTAGCCAGCCGCACACAATCGTCTGTGGGAGAAATTCGAGATGTGATTGCCAGCGTGCAGTCGGGGACGCAAGATGTCGTAGCGGCGATTCAAGAAGGTAATGAGCTAGCAAAAGACTCCGCGAATCAAGTCGAGCAAGCCGTGGGAGAGCTTGAGCATATTTTCACTTCCATTGCGTCAATCAACGACATGAACAGCCAGATTGTTAAAGCGGCAGAAGAGCAGCAGTCTGTATCCGGTGAAGTGAATCAGAGCGTAAGTAACATCAGAGATCTGAGCGCGCAGATTTTGTCCCAAGCTGAGGAGTCAGAAACAGTAAGCGTGCAAATTAGTGAACTTTCAAAGAGCCAACAGCAGTTGGTGAATCAGTTTAAGGTGTAAAACCAAGCTAAAGCTTAAAAGTAAAAGCCGCAGATTTCTGCGGCTTTTTAGTTAAATTACTAACTCTTAATCTAAGTACCAATATCCACGATTGATCAAATCCGTCAGTAGGGATATCCAGCTATCAGACTGGATAGGGTAACTCGTTTGATTGATATATGCGTTGTCACACAATAGAGAAGCAAACTTTGCATCAGATATTTGAAAGCGCTCACCGTTGATGAAAACATGCTGCCCGTCGTTGCTATGGTAAAGGGCTCTTAAACCAGAGGTTTTCACTACATTACCTTGGGCATCCAAATGTGAGTAAACTTCTTCTGGCGAGTAGGTTTCGTCGGGCTCCACGATATCAAGTTGGTGTCGAGATTGGCTTAAGCTCGTTGCCAAAAAGGTTTCTACATCTTGTTGAGATTCTAGAGCAGATTTAAGCATTTGAGTGAGCAAAGCGAGATCAGAACTAAGGATTTCCCCATTATTTGCCTGGGTCTTCATTGCAGGGTTATGTAAATGAACATCCCCTTTTTCATTTGCTAGAATGTAGTCAGCAAAATGGCTGAGTAGCTCTTGTTCTTTCGGCGAGCGAAATCCCATGGAATAACTCATACTGGGCTCTAGTGTGTTACCTTCATGTGGGAAGCCTGGCGGAATATAAAGGACGTCACCAGGTTCTAGAATCTCATCTATAATGGCGTCAAAACCTTCAATTTGTCGTAGCGCCCCTTGAACAGATTCTTGATATTGCCCCTTGTCTAACGCGCCGACTCGCCAGCGGCGTTTTCCGCTACCTTGGATGATGAATACATCGTACTGATCAATATGAGGACCAACGCCACCTTCCGGCGCCGAATAGCAAACCATCAAGTCATCAAATAGCCACTGGGGGAGTTGTTTGAACGGCTCTATTAGCTCAGCTGCACCTAAATGCCAATGATTACAAGCTTGGACTATAAGTTGCCAATGGCTTTCGTTAAGTTGAGAGAACAGCGATTCTGGTAGCGGGCCGTGCTGGGCTTTCCAATGACCATTATGGTTAGAGACAAATCGAGAATCTATCTCTTCTTCCATCGTCAAGCCGGCCAGTTCTTCTGGAGTAATTGGATCGATAAAGTCCTTAAAGCCCTGCTTAATAATGGTGGGTTTTTTGTGCCAGAACTCCGTTAAAAAAGCATCGAGGTCAATACTCAGTTGATACATTATTCAGACTGTTCCAGCTTACTTTCTAGATCAGACTTAACGATGTTTATCGCTTCTAGTGCAACTTTAGGATCGACTTCGTTACTTTCAAGAAGGTAAATAAGATCGACGGCGAGTTTGATTTCGTCAGGTGCGTTATCAAGTCCAGAAGGGGCGGAAGACATCTATTGATTTCTCTCTCGATAGGTAATTTGATTTTCTATTTTCAGCTTTGCTTCTTGGCAGCGCTTTAAGCGTTGCTCAGTCGCAATCAGTTCTTGCTGAGCGGCTTGTTGTTGGAATGGGGGAGCATATTGTAGCGCTAGCTCTTTATCTCGCACCATCTCCATTAGACGTCTTTCCCACTCTTGGTGCTGGGAAAGGTGTTGATACAATTCATTGATTGGTTTTTGGAAATAACTGCGATGTTTGGGTTCATTTTTGCGAATGGTCGTTGTTGCTAATTCCCTCTGAATAGCACTGATTTGAGAGAGCAGTTTTTCACTCAAATACTCTGCTCGCATAGCAGTTAACTTTCCGGCTGCTTCTTCGCGAATGATACTATCTAGTGTTGATTGCGTTTCTTTCACACAAGGTACCAGCAGTTTGGATTTGCTAGCGAAAAGGCGTTCGTCAAAGAGAGGTAAATGATGTTCACCTCGTTTTCTATCAACAGCCGCTGCTTGAAGTGCTAACTCTTCCAGGGTATTTGACAATTGTTTTATACGACTCATAGGGCGACAAACCACGCTTCATAGGCAAGTTTCACTGCGAGAATACTGACCACAGTAACAAAAACGGGGCGGATAAACTTTGCACCAAATCGAATCGCTGAATGAGCACCGACGAAAGCGCCTGCCATCAAGCACACCCCCATGGTTAAGCCTAGCACCCAGTCGATGTGCCCAAGAATCGCAAACGTCACCAATGATGTGAAGTTACTGGTGAAGTTCATTGCTTTGGATAATCCAGAAGCGAGAAGAATATTGAGCTTATAAAGTGCCATTGAACTTACTGTCCAAAAAGCACCAGTACCGGGACCTGCAACACCATCATAAAAACCTAATATCAAGCCTTGGCCATACTGCTTTTTGTTTAAAACGGGACAAGGTTGAGGCATCTCATTTTTATTTGCATTGGGTGTTTTATGCCAAATGGTATAAATCGCTGCGGCAAGGATAATGAGAGGGAGGATTTTCTCTAGCCACTCTGTACTAATTAAATCAACAAACAGTGTACCAAGTGTCGCTCCCACCAAAGTAGAAACAAACGCCCGCTTCCAACAACGAGGCTTGAATAATCGCTTCCGGTAGTAAGTAAAAGCGGCTGTAGAAGAAGCGAAGGTCGCTGCCAGCTTGTTTGTACCAAGAGCAATATGCGGAGGCAGACCCAATGAAAGCAGAGCTGGGACGGTGAGCATCCCCCCACCGCCAGCGACAGCGTCTATAAATCCAGCAGAGAAAGCGACAATGGCCAACACCAACAGCATGGTTGGCTCAAACAATTCCATATAGTTATCTTTTTATGTTTGTAATTAGTATTCAATCACACGTTTAAACGGTGGTAGGGAGTCAAGCAATGATTTGCCATATCGTTTAGTGACAATACGGCGATCAAGGATGGTGACTTTACCAGAATCCCTCTCTTTACGCAGCAGACGACCCACCGATTGGATCAGTTTTTTGCTCGCTTCTGGAACAGTTATCTGCATAAATGGATTTCCGCCCCGATTTTCAATGTATTCCGCATGGGCTTGCTCTACTGGTGAGGTTGGCACACCAAAAGGAATTTTCGTGATAATCAGGTTTTCCAATAGCTCCCCAGGGAGGTCGAGTCCCTCAGAGAAGCTGCCGGTACCAAATAGCACGCTTGTTTTGTTGCATTGAACTAAGGTTTTATGTTTTTTGAGTATTTCTGTTCGTGACTCTTTACCCTGAACTTGAAGTGCCCAACCTCTTTTAACAAAATATGTTGAAAGTGCTTCTGCAACCTGGTTCATTTGCCAATAAGAAGAGAATAAAACTAAGTTGGCCTGTTTGTCCTCAATTAAGTTAGGCAAAATATCGATAAGATATTCCGTAAACTGTGGAGCTTGTGGTTCATACTTCATTTTAGGCACATGTAGCTCCGCTTGGTTTTGATAATCAAATGGAGAAGCTAATGCGAGAAAGCGTACCCCGTCTTCCTCTTTTTCACTTACTCCAGCTTGTCGACAGAAAAAGCTGAATGAGTTAAGAGCGCGCATGGTGGCGGAGGTGAGTACAGCACCAACGCATCGACTCCATAGCTGCTGGTCAAGTTGCCAACCCACCTCTAACGGGGATACGTTGACGATAAAATCACCTTCTCGCTCTGGGCTCACTTCTAACCATCTAGCAAGTGGAGCTCCTTTTTCGCGTTGAGGCTCTGCCATCAACTGCCACACTGCCGCTAGGTTATCCATTCTTTGAATAAAAAAGCCCAGTTCAGCTAGAGCGGGTTCAGCAAGTCGGTTGGACACTTCACCATCTTTTACGCGTTCTGCTATGAGGTCGGCGATTTTTCCAACGGCTTGTGCGCCTTTTTGCGAGAGCTTTTTGAGTTCTTTGGACTCTTCCTCCAACCAGGTAGGCAGTTCTCCATTTTCAAACCTGTAGATATTCTCATCAAAATGCGCAGGGTCAAATCGAGTCGCTAGCTGGGATAAAGAGGGTATAAGTTGTTGCACCGCATCCTGCAGTTCGTTACGAAATCGGCTTACACGTTTTTCATCGGCCATATTGGCAAATTTTGTGACCGATTGATTTAAACGCTCTAGCCAGCTCGCCGCTCCCTTTAAGCTTGCTGCAGCAGAAGAGTGGTCTCGTGCAACATGAGGAAGGTGGTGGGCCTCATCAAAGACATAAATGGTGTTTTCAGGTTCAGGCAAAATAACCCCGCCGCCAAGGTCAGCATCGGCCATCACTAGGCTGTGGTTCGCAATGATGACATCAGCTTTGTCCATTTCGGAACGAGCTTTCTGGAACGGGCAGCCACGGTGTGCGGGCATACTACCATTACAACTATGTTTGTCGCTGACGATCAATTGCCATATGGCATCGTCAATCGGTTTTGGCCATGAATCTCTGTCACCGTCCCATTTATTCTCCGCCAGCTTTTTATACATCAGCTCAAGTTGGTCGATATCTTTCTTTTTAGGTTTTGTTTCAAACATCGCTAGCTGCCCGCCATCGACTCCTGATGCAGTCGCTAACTTTTCAGCACAGCAGTAACGCTGTCTTCCTTTCGCTAGAAGAAACGAAAACTCGCGATCGGTAAGCCTTCTATATAGAGGAAGATCTTTATTAACGAGTTGTTCCTGCAGCGCGACGGTGGCAGTAGAAATCACCACTTTGCGATTATTGAATAGGGCAACAGGAATTGCGGCCATTAAATAAGAGAGTGACTTACCAATTCCGGTACCTGCTTCGGCCACGATGATACGGGTAGATTTGTGATATTCGCCGCACAAGGTTTTGGCTATTTCAGCGACAAGATAATTTTGGGCGCGACGAGGTACAAAGTTTTCCAGCTGAGACTGTAGGTTTTGATAACTGTGGCGTATGGATTGTTGAATTTTACTGGTTGTCATGCGGAGCTCTCTATAGCGGGACGGGGATAATAGCACACTTCTCTAAGTACTACTTAGCTCACGAAATAGAATCCTTAATCAACAAATGTGGATCTTGTTCACAAAAAAAAACTGAACCATCAGGAACTTAGAATAATTTCTAAATGTAAAAAATATATAACTCTAATTAGTTGTGTCTGTTAGTGTATTAGTCTGATTTGGTAACTTTTTTCGCGTTCTTTTGGAGTTTAATTTTGTCTTTATGTTTTTATTTATTTTCCCTTCCTAGCTAGTATCTGCTATGAAGCTGGTCGTAAATTACACGCAAAATTATGCAAGTTGTTGTTTTATATTGATTTTATGTTTTTTTACTTGGTTTTTTTAGAAGATTTGACACGCAGGATAATCTTTTGCAATCTAGACCCCGCAATTTAGATGGCGATGGCATCTGACCAACAAGAGTTCAGAGTCATCATCAAAAAACATAAAGGGAACCGGATAAGGATTTCCCAGTTTAAGAAAAGGCAGTGGATTATTATGAAAAAGACTCTAGTAGCTCTTTCAGTTATCATGGCAGCGACGTCTGCTCAAGCGATTGAACTATACAACCAAGACGGCGTATCTGTAGACCTTAAAGGTGACGTGGAAATTCGTTACAAAAAAGGCACTGCAGACGGTTCTGAAATGAAGCAAGAAATCGATGACGCGGATTTTGGTTTTGACACTCGTTACGCAGTAAACGATGAACTAAAAATTGGCGCATTCTTAGAGTTCTCTGGTGATAACAACGACCGTGCTTCAGGCAATACGTCTGTAGGTAACGTATATTTCGGTTTCTACCACACTGAGTTTGGTACACTGAAAATTGGTAAGCTTGACACTCAACTAGACGATGCTGGTATTGGTTCTGACTACCTATTTGGTGTTAATTCGTTCTTCAAAGATGCTAATTTTGGTGGTGAAGAGGCAGTACGTTACGACCTAGACAAGGGTAACTTCTACTTCGGTCTTGGTCTAATTCAAGACAAACACAACGCTCAAAACATCGGTGAAGACGGCAACTACTTTGATCTTAAAGTTGGTGCCCGTGTAGCTGATTTCGACTTTACTGCATTCTACGGTTCTGCTGACCTTCAAGGTGCAGGCATGACTGTAGAAGAGAAAGAGTCTCTTCTTGCTCTTGAAGCACGCTTTGCTGGTGTTGAAAATCTAAATCTAGAAGCTGGTTACTACCGTGTAGAATCAGATCCAAAAGGTGGCGATAAAGAAGATGCTAACACGGCTGCATTCGCTGCTGACTACACGATGGACAAAGTTACTTTTGCAGGTGGTCTAAGCAACACTAGCTACAGCGAAGATGGTAAAGATTCTCACACTGACTGGTTCTTGAATGCTGGTTACGGCATTGCTCCTAATACAACTGTGTACGCAGAAGTTGGCGGCAACAATAAAAAAGATTCAGAGACAGGTTACGGTGTAGGTATCAAAGCTTCATTCTAATTGATGCTTAAGCACTAAGTACATATGAGCCACCCCTCGGGGTGGCTTTTTTTATACTAAGTATTTAAAAACATTATGTGTTTTTTGTAGATTAACTGTTAATATCGGACAGCAGAAATTGGAATTTCTAGAGAGTGTGAATATGAAAAAGTGGTTTGTGGCTCTTTTAACTTTTATGAGTTTTAGTGCAAGTACTGCAACTCTGAACCCAGAAAAAGGGTTATCAATCTTATATATCAATGGCCAAGAAAGCGAATCGAGCATTTCTTCGCAAGATATACCCTACGGGCTGGTGCAGGTGGTTTTGCGAACAGATAAAAACATCGGCCGAGGTAACTCTGCAAAAGTATTTACGTCAGATCCTTATGTCGTCTCTTTTGAAGTAACTGGTGATGAAGTTAAAATTAAAAACCCACCGACTCGCAGTATACAAGAAGCCGAAAAGTCATTTAAGAGTGAATCACCTGCTTGGGTGATACTACAAGAAGGAATAAAAACAAGCTACGAACAGGAAAAGCTTCCTTCCAAGTCAACAGTTTTTCCTTATGTAGCAATAGATTCCTTAGTGGCTGAGTACAATACATCTAAAGGTATTTACTTTGATAATGGTTTACTAGTTTCAGCTCCAGTTGCAAAACCTGTAGCTACGATAGAGTCGTCGCCTAAAGCTGTTAAAGAAATGGCTCCAAATATGAAAGAAGTAGTGATATCAGATACATCGAGTGTTGAACAACTTAAAGCTTGGTATCTAAAAGCTTCTAAACAAGAGCGCAAAGAATTTCGTCGTTGGATGATTGATCAAGAATAATTATTCATTGATGTTTTACTAAAAGAAAAGGCTTCCTACAGAGAAGCCTTTTCTCTATTCCAATATTGGTTATTGAAAACAATTAGGAGACTTCAACGCAGACTGAACCGCTGCGACAAGCTTCTCAATATCTTCATAGTGACTGATAAACGGTGGCATCATATAGATAAGTTTGCCAAATGGGCGAATCCAGACACCTTGCTCCACAAAGTGGGCTTGAATGACTTCCATATTTACTGGATGAGTTGCTTCCACGACGCCAATCGCTCCCAACCATCGTACCTCTTTCACCAACGGGCTGTTGGTTAAGCTAGGTAAAAGTTCTGAAAAAGCGCTCTCTATCTGCTTGGTTTGCTTTTGCCATTGTCCGCTTTCTAGAATCTCCATACTCGCGTTTGCGACCGAACAAGCTAACGGGTTACCCATAAAGGTCGGTCCATGCATAAAGCAGCCTGCTTCTCCACCACAGACAGTATCTGCGACATCTTTCGATGCTAAGGTGGCGGAGAGTGTCATATACCCACCCGTAAGGGCCTTACCAACGCACAGAATGTCTGGCTTGATATCAGCGTGTTCACACGCAAACATTTTGCCTGTACGACCAAAGCCAGTCGCTATTTCGTCTAAGATCAACAAGACACCATAATGATCGCAAAGCTCACGAACACCTTTCAGGAAATTTGGATGGTAAATTCGCATCCCTCCAGCGCCTTGGACGATAGGCTCCAGAATTACTGCCGCGATCTCGTTATGATGATGAGTGAGCTTATCTTTAAAGCTCTCTAGATCACTTTCATTCCAATCTTGCCAGAAGCCTGTTGTTGGTGAATCCGCAAAGATATGCTCCGGCAAAAAGCCTTTATAGAGCGAGTGCATAGAGTTATTTGGATCAGTTACAGACATCGCTGCAAATGTATCGCCATGATAACCGTCTCTTAAGGTTAAGAATTTGGAGCGCTGCTCTCCTTTTGCATGCCAGTATTGGAGTGCCATCTTTAGGCTCACTTCTACTGCAACTGAACCGGAATCTGCCAAAAACACGTGTTCCAAATTGCTTGGTGCTACGCGAAGTAGCTTTTTACAAAGCTCGATTGCAGGTTCATGAGTAATACCGCCAAACATCACGTGAGACACTTTATCTATTTGATTATATGCAGCAGCGTTGAGTGCTGGGTGGTTGTAGCCGTGGATAGCCGACCACCACGAAGACATTCCGTCAACGAGTTGAGTACCATCTTCGAGTTGTATTTTAACGCCATTCGCTGAGACAACTGGGTAGCAGGTCAGAGGTGTCAGTGTAGAAGTGTAAGGATGCCAGATATGACGGCGATCGAAAGCAAGATCCATCGGCAGAGCTCCATAGATTACTGTTTGAAATTTAATCGCTTGTAAACTTTTAATTTTCTTAATTGTTGACAGTCTACATGGCCGAGTTAGACTAGCCAAGTAACAAATCTAATAACTAAAGGAATGCACGTGGAAGTACGTCATAATTGGACCGTTGCAGAAGTCCGAGAGCTAATGGAAAAACCTTTTATGGACTTGCTGTTTGAAGCGCAGTTAGTTCATCGTCAATTTCAGCAACACAATCATGTGCAAGTAAGCACTCTTTTGTCGATTAAGACAGGCGCTTGTCCTGAAGATTGTAAATATTGCCCTCAAAGCGCACGTTACAAGACCGATGTTGAGAAAGAGCGTTTAATGGAAGTTGAGCGGGTTCTTGACGCTGCACAGAAAGCCAAAAATGCGGGTTCAACTCGCTTCTGTATGGGAGCTGCGTGGAAAAATCCTAAAGAGCGTGATATGCCTCACCTTCGAGAAATGATCGAAGGCGTAAAAGGTATGGGCCTTGAGACCTGTATGACATTAGGCATGCTGACTCCTGAGCAAGCAAAAGAGCTCGCAGATGCAGGCCTTGATTATTACAACCACAACCTAGACACCTCTCCTGAGTTTTACGGCAATATTATTACGACACGTACCTATCAAGACCGTTTGGATACGCTTTCCCATGTGCGTGATGCCGGGATGAAGATTTGTTCTGGTGGCATTATTGGGATGGGAGAAAGTGTTAACGATCGCGCGGGTTTGTTTGTCGAGTTGGCGAATTTACCTACACACCCTGAGAGTGTTCCTATCAATATGCTAGTTAAAGTTAAAGGCACGCCTCTTGAAGAAGTGGATGATGTTGAGCCTTTTGATTTTATCCGCCTAATTGCAATTGCTCGCATCATGATGCCTCAATCGGCTGTTCGTTTATCTGCGGGCCGTGAAGATATGAATGAGCAAATGCAAGCTCTGTGTTTTATGGCTGGTGCTAACTCGGTATTTTACGGATGTAAGTTATTAACAACGCCAAATCCATCTGAAGATAAGGATATGATGTTGTTCAATAAGTTGGGTATCAATAGTCAAGAAGTTTCCCAGAAACCGGATGAAATTGAAGAGAATGATCTCCTTGATCGTGTTGTCGAGCGTGTAGCAGCAAGACCGACTAAAGAAGATTTATTCTACGATGCAAGCGTTTAAAACTCGGATAAGCGAAGCTCTAGCGACACGGTCAATGCAGGGATTGAGCCGTCAGTTAAGTGAAATTACCGATGGTAATAGCGTGACTCTGACGCATCGCGATGTTGAGTTCGTTAATTTTTCTAGCAACGATTATTTGGGGCTAGCAAATGATAAAGAGCTTGCTCAAGCCTGGCAGAAAGGCATCGACTTATTTGGTAACGGGAGCGCGGCTTCGCCATTGGTCACTGGATTTAGTCCCGCACATGTGGGGCTAGAGTCTGCACTTTGTGAGTGGCTAGGCTTTGAGAGAGCTGTTTTGTTTAGCTCGGGTTTTTCGGCAAACCAGGCACTGATTTTTGGTTTGTTAGAGAAAAATGATTTGTTACTGCAAGACAAGCTTAATCATGCCTCGTTAATCGAAGCGGGCATGTTGTCTCCTGCTACGATGAAGCGCTTTACGCATAATGATGTGAACTCTTTACAAAGGTTGCTGACTGGACACGCACTTGTTGTTACTGAGGGCGTGTTTAGTATGGATGGCGACCTCTCTCCACTGCAGAGTGTTCGAGAAGTTGTAGATGCGGAGTCTTTACTTGCCGTTGATGACGCGCATGGGATTGGCGTTTTAGGTGAGGAAGGGCAAGGTAGTTGCCATTTGGCTAAGATTAAGCCAGACATTTTAATTATCACGTTTGGTAAAGCTTTCGGCTTATCAGGCGCTGCGATTCTTTGTGATAAGGATATCGGAGAATATATTACGCAGTTTGCTCGGCATTATGTGTACTCAACAGCGATTCCACCATCTCAAGCTTATGCACTGACCCACGCAGTTGGTATGTTGCAGACCCAACATTGGCGGCGAGAAAAACTGAGTGAACTTCAAGCGGCATTCAAAGAGCAATTTCAGAACTTTGATGGCTATGTTGAAACGAGCACTCCAATTAAACCCTTGATATTAGGTGACTCGACGTTCGCTGTAGGTGTCTCGCAAGCGATGAAAAAGCGTGGTTTTTGGACTACCGCCATTCGTCCACCTACGGTTCCTAAGGGGACTTCTCGCCTTCGAATTACATTGACTGCAAATCATGAGTTAGCACATATCTCAAAGCTGGCTAAAAGCCTAGACCAAGTAATCAACATAAGTGAATAGGGTAGTTTGATGGAACAAGCCGTAGACATAAATCCATCTCTATACACAGACAAATCAGCGATAGCTGAAGCGTTTGGTAAAGCCGCGAGTACGTATGACGCTCATGCCGCGTTTCAGCGAGATGTTGGCCAACGCTTATTGGACAATATGCCTTTGGACTTATCGGGTAAAAAGGTACTCGATGTCGGTTGCGGTACTGGGTATTTTTCTCAGTTGCTTCGAGCAAGAGGCGCAGAAGTTGTATGCTTCGATCTATCCGAAGAGATGCTGCTCGCAGCAAGGTCACGATGCGGTGTAAGCCATATGAGTTACCACCAAGGAGATGCAGAACAACTTCCGTTTAAGTCCAACACATTTGACTTTGTGTTTTCGAGTTTAGCGCTTCAATGGTGCCAGGACCTAGCTATCCCTTTAGCGGAAATGCGCCGTGTTACCAAAGCGCATGGTGGAATTTATTTTTCTACGCTAATGGATGGCTCTCTTTATGAGCTTAAGAAAGCCTGGGCCAAAATTGACACATATCAACACGTCAATGAATTTATAGGTGCCAATCAGGTAAAAATTGCGTTAGCGCAATCTGGATGTCATAGCCATCGTCTAGACTTGGCCTCGATCACAGTTTGGTACGACACGGCTTTTTCTCTTATGCGTGATTTAAAAGGCATTGGCGCAAATCATGTTAACGGTCGCTCTCATGGCTTGACCAGTCGTAAAGCTCTTCTTGATGTAGAGCGTGCATACCGAACATTCAAAAACCATCAGGGTCTTCTGCCTGCAACATATCAGGTTTGTTTAGGGGTTATACATCGATGATTGATGCATTTTTTATTGCTGGTACGGATACCGATGTTGGAAAAACAGTTGCTTCGAAAGCAATTTTAAACGCACTTGCCGAAAAAGGTTTAAACACAATTGGCTATAAGCCAGTTGCAGCAGGTAGCGAAAAAACCGAACAAGGCTTCCGTAACTCGGATGCACTTTATTTACAAAACGCAGCAACTGTGGAAGTGGTTTACGATGACGTCAACCCTTACGCGTTAGAGCTGCCAGCTTCTCCGCATATAGCAGCACGTCATGAAGGTATCTCGATTGAGTATTCAGTGCTAAGCGATAAACTTTCACAACATAAGCAAGGTTCCGACATTGTGTTAGTGGAAGGTGCTGGAGGGTGGAGAGTGCCTGTTTCCGACAGTGATTGCCTCTCTACTTGGGTACAAAAAGAGAAGTTACCTGTTGTGCTAGTTGTTGGAATAAAACTCGGATGCCTTAGTCATGCAATGTTAACGTATGACGCGATTAAAGCTGACGGATTGGAAGTGGTGGGCTGGGTTGCTAACCGCGTTAACCCTGGAACGGAGCATTACGCTGATATCATAGAGATGCTTGAACAAAAGATAGATGCGCCGAAGATTGGTGAGATCCCTTATGTTCCAAGTGTTAAGCGTAAAGGTTTAGCTAAATATATTAATGTTGATCCATTGCTTACAAAATAATGTTAAGAAATGAAAAAAAGGGCAGCCAAATGGCTGCCCTTAGTTTTTAGTCGGTTAGAGTATTACTTTTCGTTACTCAATCCCATCATCGCTTGTTGCATCTCTAGGGCATGTGCTTGCGCAGGCTGCTCCGAGGAGATACCAAGTTGTTGTTTCGCTTCTTCCTCTGAAATACCAAGGTGACAGCAAAGTAGATCAATAGCCATTTGATAGTTGCTAGTTTCAACCATGATGTTATCCCTTATTCACATGGATTTTTTATCTAAGCAAAATCTAGCAGGTTTGGCTAAAGGTACAATAAGACCAAAGTCTAATTCTTTTGCTGTACGCTTATTGGTTTATCTGTATTCATAATGTGCTTCAATACCAAGTGTGAGAAAGGGTTAAATATCTCATCTGAGAAAACAAATGTTTCAATTTGCGACTTAACCTTGTTTTTAAAGCAGTTAGACTATATCTATAAGTTAAATCATTTATTGATACTGTTTGAGAGCTTCTCAAACAGACAAATAATAATAAGCTTCCAGTTTCGGAGAAAAGTAATGAAGCGTGTAATGTTGTTCCTCGCAACCAACCTAGCTGTTGTGCTAGTGCTAAGTGTTGTACTAAATATTGTTTATGCTGTAACGGGGATGCAGCCGGGAAGTTTGTCTGGCCTACTCGTGATGGCCGCAGTTTTCGGCTTTGGTGGTTCGTTCATCTCATTGATGATGTCAAAAGGTATGGCACTGCGCTCAGTTGGCGGAATGGTTATCGAAAGCCCTCGCAATGAGACAGAGCACTGGCTACTTGAGACTGTTCGACGTCAATCAGAGCAAGTTGGTATTGGAATGCCAACAGTAGCGATTTATGACTCTGCAGACATCAATGCCTTTGCTACAGGTGCTAAACGTGACGATTCTCTAGTAGCAGTTTCAACGGGTCTATTGCACAACATGACTCGCGATGAAGCTGAAGCGGTTCTTGCTCATGAAGTCAGTCATATTGCAAATGGCGATATGGTTACGATGACGTTAATGCAGGGTGTGGTTAACACGTTCGTAATATTCTTGTCGCGCTTTATTGCTAATATTGTTTCTTCAAATGGTGATGAAGAAGAAGGCGGCAGCAACATGATGGTTTACTTTGGTGTATCCATTGTTCTTGAGCTGGTGTTTGGTTTCCTAGCGAGCTTTATTACTATGTGGTATAGCCGCCATCGTGAGTTCCACGCCGATGCTGGTGCGGCTCAATTAGTCGGTAAGCATAAAATGATTGCCGCATTAGAGCGTCTAAAAGTGAGCCACGAGTCTCAATTAGAAGGATCTATGATGGCGTTCGGTATTAACGGTAAGCGCTCAATGACTGAGCTGTTGATGAGCCATCCTCCACTTGATAAGCGTATCTCGGCGTTACGTAATTCTTGATCTCATCTATAATCTATTGAAAAGGCTTGGCTTTATGTCAGGCCTTTTTTGATCCAATTTTCTGCTTCATTCGTAACTATTCTTTAAATATACGCAACTTGATTTGTACAACTTTCGTTGATGTCCTATTCTTGAATTTGTTGTACAAAAATATTAGTTGTATAACTTTTGTGGAGAAAAGGATGAACGTAGAGTCTGTTGGTACGATCTATCAACGCCTAAGTAAAACAAATTTGTACTTGCTCGATGATGTATATCATCAAGACGTGGTTTTTGAAGACGCGGCACATCGTTTAGAAGGGTGGGATGCCCTTCAAAAGTACTTTTCTGCACTTTACAGTAACGTTAAACGTTGTGATTTTGATATCAAAGAACATCAGCAAGTCGGAGATAGCGGTTTCTTGACTTGGACGATGACACTGGAACACCCCAAGTTACAAAAGGGCAATAAGGTCGAAGTCCAAGGCGTAAGCCATTTAAAATTTGCCAACGGTAGGGTGATCTATCATCGTGATTACTTCGACTTAGGTGAAATGCTTTATGAGAATCTCCCATTGCTTGGTTCTGTCATCAAGACGATTAAGCAGAGGCTAGGGCAATGAGCCGGGTCTTAGTGACGGGAGCAACGTCAGGAATTGGCCTTCAACTGGCGAAAGACTATGCTAAACAAGGTTGGGACGTCATTGCTTGCGGTCGCAACAAAAGCAAGTTGAGTGAACTTGAAGCCTACTCACCGCTCATTACGTCGTTGTCTTTCGATCTTACCTGTCTGGAGAGTACTAAAACTGCAATAGCAAGCTTATCACACACGCCAAGCTTGTGGATTTTTAATGCTGGCGATTGTGAGTACATTGATGATGGTTTAGTTGATGCGCTTTTAGTCAAACGTGTCTTTGACATCAATGTTATAGGCCTCGCCAATATCATAGAAGCGTGTCAGCCAAGATTTTCCAGTGGCCACAGGGTGGCAATCGTAGGCTCTATTGCGAGTGAAGTCGCCTTGCCTAGAGCCGAAGCCTATGGTGCATCTAAAGCCGCTGTCAGTTATATAGCGCGAGCGCTTCAGCTGGATCTGAAGAATCAGTCCATCAATGTTTCAGTTATTTATCCAGGCTTCGTTGAAACGCCTTTAACAGACAAGAACACTTTTCCCATGCCTATGCTGGTGAGCGTGGAATACGCTTCGAATGCGATCCGAAAGGGGCTCGCTAAGGGCAAGGCTCATATCTACTTTCCTAGTCGATTTACCTCCATCTTAAGACTGATCGGTTCGTTGCCTTATCGATGGCAAAACATAATCACAGCAAAGCTGATATCAGAGTAAAGGAAACCAAGAATGAAAATAGCAATTATAGGAACTGGTATATCGGGGTTAACATGTGGCTACCACCTTTGTCGACAACATGATATCACTTTATTTGAAGCCAACGATTATATTGGAGGTCATACCGCCACCGTAGATGTAAATGTAGGCGGTAAAGAGTACTCCGTTGATACAGGTTTCATCGTTTATAACGATAGAACTTACCCCAACTTCATGAAAATGATGGACGAGATAGGTGTGAAAGGGCGCCCGACTCAAATGAGTTTCAGTGTTCGCAACGATTCATCTGGTCTTGAATACAATGGTCACACCGTTTCGACTTTGTTTGCGCAAAAACGTAATTGGGTTAATCCTAAGTTCTACTCATTCATTTTTGAAATTTTAAAGTTTAACAAAGCTGTGAAGCATATCGTCGAACGTGGAGAAGGTCAGAACAAGACTCTAGGTGACTTCCTTCATCAGCATGGCTTTAGCGAATACTTTTGCGACAACTACATTCTGCCCATGGGGGCGGCGATTTGGTCTTCTACCCTCGCGGACATGAGAGCCTTCCCTTTGGAGTTCTTCGCTCGATTTTTCCTAAATCATGGGCTCCTTGATGTCACTAACCGACCTCAGTGGTATGTGATAGAGGGAGGGTCTAGAGCTTACATCGAACCTTTGACTGCGAATTTCAAAGATAAGATTCGGTTATCTACACCAGTAGAGAAAGTCACCAGAGACTCCTTAGGAGTGAGTGTCCACGCTTGCGGTCGAGTAGAACGGTTTGATCAAGTCGTGTTTGCTTGCCACAGTGATCAAGCACTGGCGCTGTTAGAAGATGCGGCAACTATTGAGCAAAATATCCTTCAAGGTTTAGCGTATCAAGAGAATGAAGTTATTCTTCACTGTGATGAATCTTTGCTTCCTAGATCTAAAGCCGCTTGGGCTTCATGGAACTATCGCTTGTACGGTGGCGAAGATGAACAAAACCAGCGACCAACCCTCACTTACAACATGAATATACTCCAGCATATCGATTCAACCACGACATTTTGTGTGTCACTGAATAGTTCGGAAAAAATATCCCAAGAAAAAATCTTACGTACGTTTAGTTATCATCACCCAGTATTTAATCAGCAATCATTTGCTTCACAGCAGCGAAGAAATGAGATAAGTGGCCTAAACCAGACTTGGTTTTGTGGTGCCTATTGGTACAACGGCTTCCATGAAGATGGTGTGCGAAGCGCTTTGGATGTCGTAAAAGGGATCGAGTCGTTAGCAATTAGTCAGCAGCATCAAGGGGCTGCGTAATGAAACTAGAAAGCGATAATGGCTCACTTTTAATTGGCCGTGTAAGACATAGGCGCTTGTCTCCGGTCAAGCATGAGCTCAGCTATCCTCTCTTTATGCCTTGCTTAGATTTGGACAAAATCGAAGAGTTGGAAAAGTCAGTGTGGTGCTTTGGTCGACGCTGGTGGCATTGGGCTAGATTTAAACGTGATGACTATTTAGGGGATGGTGACTTAAAGCTGGCGGTTCAAGATAAGGTCTTCCAGTTAACTGGCGAGCGACTCACAGGCAAGGTCGAAGCTGTCCTCCATTTGCGTTATCTGGGTATCTATTTTAGTCCTGTAAACTTTTACTATGTCTACAACGATGACGGTGCGTGGAAATATCTCCTCGCTGAAGTGAGCAACACGCCTTGGAATGAACGTCATTACTATGCGGTTCCAGCTTCTAGCGCATCTAATTATCAGCATGATAAAGCGTTTCACGTTTCTCCATTCAACCCGATTGAACAAATGTATCAATGGAAAGTTAAGCCTTTAGATACAAGGTTGTTTGTTCATCTTGATTGTCATCGAGAGCGTAAGGAATTTGATGCGACGTTAACGATGAAAAAGCATCCGCTATCTTCTAAGAGTTTATTAAAGCAACTGATCGTTACTCCGATTATGGCAGTAAAAGTAGTGACAGGAATTTATTGGCACGCATTAAAACTTTGGTTTAAAGGGGCGCCTTTTTATTCTCACCCTAAATACCAGGTTAGCAACAGCACTCAGCATAAGAGAAAAGAAGTCGAGGAGCATCGAACATGATTAACTCTCAAGTTATACCGTTTCCAGGGCAATTGACGACTGGACAAAAAACGGCACGTACCATTGCATTCAATTGTTTATATAAAATTAATGTTGGGTGCTTAACGGTCGTGGAGTCCTATGATGACGCACAACCTCACCAACGAACAGTTTTCGGAAGTCCCCGCAATGACGAACCTCAAGCGTTAATTGAAGTGAAGAATCCTGCTTTCTATGCTCGCTTGCTAACGGGGGGAAGCATTGCAGCCGGAGAAGCCTACATGGAAGCATGGTGGGACAGTCCTGATCTTACTACCCTCATGGAGTTAATGGCGCTCAACTTGTCGGCGTTGGATTCTTTAGAGAACAGAACCAGCCTCTTATCGAAAATCTCTTACAAGGTGGCTCACTGGCTAAACCGCAATACGATTGCTAACTCACAAAAGAATATACATGCCCATTACGATTTGAGTAACGATCTTTACCAGACCTTTCTTGATGACAAGATGCTCTACTCCTCTGCGATCTTTACAAGCCCAACAGACTCTTTAGAGCAAGCTCAGATCAATAAGATGGAGCGTTTATGTCAACAGCTCAAATTGAAAGCATCCGATAGGGTGATTGAAATTGGTACGGGTTGGGGAGCGATGGCGATTTACATGGCAGAGAATTACGGCTGTCATGTAACGACAACCACGATTTCTGAAGAACAGTACTGTTACGCCGAGGAGCAGATTCAAAAGCGTGGCCTGCAGGAAAAAGTGACTCTGCTTAAAGAAGATTATCGTAAGCTAGATGGGCAGTACGACAAACTTGTTTCTATAGAAATGATTGAAGCAGTGGGTAAGCAGTTCTTGAACTCTTACATTCAAAAGTGTCAATCGCTGTTAAAACCTAAAGGCTTGATGGCCATACAGGCAATTACTATCGCCGATCAACGTTACGACTACTACAGTGACAATGTTGATTTCATTCAAAAGTACATTTTCCCTGGAGGCTTCTTGCCGTCAGTAACTGCGTTAACTCAAGCTGCGACAAAACGTAGTGACCTAGTTTTACGTGATTTGTTCGACATTGGTGGCGATTACGCC
Source organism: Vibrio sp. (assembly GCF_984391705.1). Lineage (NCBI taxonomy): Bacteria > Pseudomonadati > Pseudomonadota > Gammaproteobacteria > Vibrionales > Vibrionaceae > Vibrio > Vibrio sp. The sequence continues at coordinate 132,790 of NZ_CFHWOM010000003.1, forward strand.
AAGACGCTTAATCATTGGTATTCGCGCTTTAACGCTGCTGAGTGCCGCGTAAGAGAGCTGGGGTTTGATGATACGTTCATTCGAATGTGGAATTATTACTTTTGCTATTGCGAGGGAGGCTTTAAGGCGAAGAGTATCAGTACAGTGCATATGACATTTGAAAGGCCCTAATATGAGTACTCAACGGTTAATTATCTATTCTACTTGGTTTCAAGTGATTTGGTTTTTAGCCATTATCGGCCAACATGAGTGGCAGTGGTTAACGTTAAGTCTAGTATTGGCGACTCTGTTTTTAAGCTCCAAATACGAGGACTTCAAGCTTGAGCGTTGGTTGATTTTGCTAGCGGTTGGCATCGTTGTAGATTACACCAACTTTCTAACAGGCCTGTTTCAGTTTGACAGAGACTCTTTTCCTCTATGGCTTACAGGGTTGTGGGCCATTTTCCTTTGGTATGCATTTTATCTTGTTCCTTTTTTGAACCGTTATCCCGTCTGGATCGTATCTGTAGTTAGTGGAATTTCAGGAGCGTTGAGCTACCTTGCAGGGATGAAGCTAGGCGCTGTTGAATTCACAATGGGATTACCCACGACACTCGCGATTCTTTTTCTACAGTGGGTTGTGATAATAAATATTGTTCTCAAGGTGTACAGTTATGTCCGAGGTATTCAAAAGAATCAAAAGGGGGCTCATTTGTAGTGTTCTAATCTCTTCATCCGCGATGGCATCTTCTGCGCTTGACCACACTGAATGGAGTGGTTGGCCTTCCGTAGGCCAAGCCCAACTATCCGTTTTTATATTTGATGTGTATCAGTCCCGACTACTGGCTCCAGATGGAACTTACAGATTGCAACAGGACATATCACCTCATCCTCTGGCCTTATCTATTGATTACCAACGCGACATTTCTCAGAAACAATTGATAGAGGCTACGTTAGAACAGTGGCATGAGATGGGCTATGAAGAAGGAATTACGATGGAATGGATTAGAGAGCTCGCTCCAATCTTCCCTGATATAGAGCAAGGCCAAAATTTAACCTACGTAACAGACGGTACGAACGGAAAGTTTTACTACCAACCAAGCCCATCAAGCATACCAGAGCTAATTGGTTTAGTGAATGATGAGGTACTTAATGACGCATTTTTGGCTATCTGGCTTTCGCCGAACACAACATACCCTGAACTCCGTTCACAACTAATAGGAATGAATAAGTAATGAGATTGCTGAAAGTCATAATTGCTACTCTGGTTACACTCATGATGGGTTGCTCTGCTGACATAGAGAGTTATCAAAAGGTTGAGCCTCAATTCGAGCTTTTTGACTTTTTCAACGGACAGACTAGGGCTTGGGGAATGGTTCAAGATTATACCGACCAGCAAACGCGACGCTTCACTGTGGAAATTGTCGGTACGGTTGAAGGCGATACTCTGACTTTAGTGGAAGATTTTGTGTTCGATGATGGCGAAATAGACCAAAGAGTGTGGGTGATAACGCATGATGGTAATGGATTTTACGAAGGAGAAGCAGGAGATATTATCGGCAAGGCTCGAGGGCAAGAAGTCGGAAACGCTCTCCAATGGCAATATGACTTCGAATTAAAGTTGGATGGGTCATCGGTTGTTGTTAGCTTCGACGACTGGCTATATCGTCAGGACGAAAATCATGTGTTTAACCTAACGAAGATTAAGAAGTTTGGCGTAGAGGTTGGGCGGATTACGCTCTTCTTTGAAAAGCAGTAACACATCTTTCACCTTCCAAGCACACCCGGAAAAAGAAAGAGGGTTGACGTTCTAGCGTCAACCCTCTCTTTAATGTTTAATGCGTTGGCGATGTTACAGCTTGTCAGTAAGTTCGATTGCTTGACCGATGTAGTTCGCTGGCGTCATTTCTTTAAGGCGTGCTTTCTCGTGCTCTGGAAGCTCAAGACCGTCGATAAAGTTACGCATTGCTTCACCGTCAACACGCTTACCACGAGTTAGCTCTTTTAGCTTCTCGTATGGCTTCTCGATACCGTAACGACGCATTACTGTTTGTACAGGCTCTGCTAGTACTTCCCAGTTTTGGTCTAGTTCAGCTAGTAGCGCTTCACGGTTTACTTCTAGCTTGCTAATACCTTTTAGCGTAGACGTGTAAGCGATGATTGCATAGCCAACACCAACACCTAGGTTACGTAGAACGGTAGAGTCCGTTAGGTCACGCTGCCAACGAGAAACAGGTAGTTTTTGCGCTAGGTGGCCGAATACTGCGTTAGCTAGGCCTAGGTTGCCTTCAGAGTTTTCAAAGTCGATTGGGTTAACTTTGTGCGGCATTGTCGAAGAACCGATCTCACCAGCAATTGTTTTTTGCTTGAAGTGACCTAGGGCGATGTAGCCCCAAACGTCACGGTCGAAGTCGATTAGGATAGTGTTGAAACGTGCAACTGCATCGAATAGCTCAGCGATGTAATCGTGTGGCTCGATTTGAGTTGTGTATGGGTTCCAAGTTACACCTAGAGACTCAGTGATGAACTCTTCAGAGAATTTGTGCCAATCTAGCTCTGGGTAAGCCGATAGGTGTGCGTTGTAGTTACCTACTGCGCCGTTGATTTTACCTAGAATTTCAACGCTAGCGATTTGCTTGTATTGACGCTCCATACGGTACGCAACGTTTGCCATCTCTTTACCCATTGTTGATGGAGAAGCCGGCTGACCGTGTGTACGAGATAGAAGAGGGATGTCGCGGTATTCAACAGCAAGTGCTTTGATAGCATCGATGATGTTTTTGATTTCAGGAAGAATCACTTCATCACGAGCTTCTTTAAGCATCAGAGCGTGGGAAGTGTTGTTGATGTCTTCTGAAGTACAAGCGAAGTGGATGAACTCGTTAACTGCATCTAGCTCAGGTACGCCAGCCACTTTTTCTTTCAGGAAGTATTCTACTGCCTTAACGTCGTGGTTCGTTGTACGCTCGATTTCTTTGATGCGTGCAGCGTCTTCTTCTGAGAAGTTTTCCGCTAGTTCATCTAGAAACTTGTTCGCTTCTGCACTGAATGCAGGAACTTCTGTGATTGCATCTGTAGCTGCAAGCTTCTGTAACCAACGAATTTCAACGATAGAGCGGTACTTTAGTAGGCCAAACTCACTAAAGATGCTGCGAAGTGCAATAGTTTTACTTCCGTAACGACCGTCTACTGGTGAAACAGCAGTCAATGCTGACAGTTCCATGATGTTCTCCTGAAAAATTGAGTTTCGAAATTTTGAGAGCTTTATACCAGTATCTGACGCATTTGTCACGAATATTGCGCAAACGTTTGCGTGAGGGTTGTGTTGGTATAAGACAATATAAAAAAACAAGCTCGCATCCATGTGCGAGCTTGTATTAATTAGGACATTCTAGCGAGTAGAATTTGTGCTTGTTCGACCATCTTCTTACGTCCAAAGATTAGATGCCGACGCTTACCACCAACTTGTTTCCACAGTACAGCACAGCGGATACCTGAAAGTAATAGTGCCCTTACTTTATGTTGATTTCCTGTCTGCTGTAAAACTGTTGGCGTGCCAGTGACCTGGATGCGAGGGCCTATTGGGCTAACTACGTCCAAGTACACACTCGCAAGGTTGCTGATCATTTGATCGTCTAGCAGCTCGAAATGATCGAGTTGTCGTTCGAGCATTTGGATACGGTCACCTAATTGCGCCATTGCATCATTGCGGCCGCTTAGCTTACGTTCTAATGCCATCAAACTAATGATGTAGCGCGTGATTTCACTTCCTGTGGGTGTGCTATCAATGCCTTTTACCAAGCATTCCAACCCGAGTTTAAGGTCTGATTCTCGACCAAAAACACTGACAGTATTATTCGGGTTGGTATTCATGATCGCTTTTAGGGAAGTCTCGAACGCGTCGTTGTCGCAGTGACCGTTTTTCGCTACTTGTTGAACCAAAGCAACTGCTTGGCAAATACCAGCGAATGCGATTGTGCGGTCATATAATGCGTTAGCCACGTAGTGATACTCCAAAATAAATAGCGTTAATTAAATGCGTTTCTCGATGATACCACCACCAAGGCACACTTCTCCTTGATAGAACACGGCTGATTGGCCAGGAGTCACAGCAATTTGTGGCTCGTCAAAAATGACTTTGATGTTCTCATCATCGATAGGGAGAATTGTACAAGGAATATCGGTTTGACGGTAACGTGTTTTTACTGTGCACTTCAAAACATCAGTAATTGGTGTGCGATCAACCCAATGCAGTTGAGATGCAATCAGGCCCTCTGATTTGAGAAGAGGGTGGTCTTTGCCTTGTACTGCAATCAGAACGTTGCGTTTTAGATCTTTGTCGCCAACAAACCATGGATCTTCGTTACCGCCGCCGCCTTTTTGACCACCGATATGAAGGCCTTTGCGTTGACCTAGAGTGTGGTACATCAAGCCTTGGTGCTTGCCAATAACTTTACCTTCAGGTGTTTCGATGTTACCTGGTTGCGCTGGTAGGTATTTGCCTAGGAATTCAGTGAACTTGCGCTCTCCGATAAAGCAAATACCGGTGGAGTCTTTCTTCTTCGCTGTGATCAGGTCTTGTTCTTCTGCGATACGTCGTACTTCAGGTTTCTCAAGCTCACCCACAGGGAATAGGCTACGGGAAACTTGGTCGCTACTTAGTGTGTATAGGAAGTAACTTTGATCTTTATTGTTATCTAAACCGCGTAGCATTTGCGGTTTTTCGCCTGCTGCTTGTTCTTCCGCAGTTGGGAATGTGCGGCGGACGTAATGACCCATTGCGATAAAATCAGCATCAAGAACTTCATCTGCAAATTCCAAAAATGCTTTGAATTTGATTTCTTTATTACAAAGAATATCTGGGTTTGGAGTACGGCCAGCTTTGTATTCCGCTAGGAAATATTCAAATACGTTGTCCCAGTACTCTGCAGCGAAGTTGATGGTGTGTAGGTGAATGCCTAACTTGTCACACACTGCTTGAGCGTCGGCTAAGTCTTCCGCTGCTGTGCAATATTCCTCATTGTCATCTTCCTCCCAGTTCTTCATGAACAGGCCTTCTACTTGGTAACCTTGCTGTTGAAGCAGATACGCAGAAACAGATGAATCAACGCCGCCGGACATACCGACGATGACTTTCTTTTGGCTGTTGTCAGACATTACTAAACACCACTTAATTTAACTGGACGCAGATTCTATCAGAAAGCCTTTCAGGGTGACAGATCCGAGATCGGCCTCACACTTCAAAACAGAACGTTTTTTGCTCTATCACTCACTATATCTGCGCTTTTTTTACTATCGAGTGTCTATATGTGGCATAGTTGCCGAAATTCAAGCCCTGTGGAAGTAACAAATGAGTGAAGAAAACCAAATCTTTGAAGAGTCACATTTGATCGAAGTGATCGAGAACCAATTGGAGGACGGCAATCCAATCAAAGTGAAAGAAACTCTTATGAGATTAATGATGACTGGTACGCCTCGTGAGGATGCTGTGGCGATGATGGCTTGCGCTATGTCGATCGAGATTTTTGATGTGATGAAAAATGAAGGCGAGTTTAATCTTAAACGTTACACAGAAAATTTAGAGCGCCTGCCGGATTTAAGTTTCATGGAAGGGGAATAAGTCCTCTTATTTATTACGTATCCAACAGCGTGAAAATTAATTTTCATTGCAAACGTTTGCTATAATTGCGATTGTTGCCGCGTCTAAATGTGCGCGGTAGAATCCGGCATCCTTTCATCCCTTACTCGAACCTATACCGTAGAAATATAGCTATGAAATTTCCTGGTCAACGTAAATCGAAACACTATTTCCCAGTCCATGCTCGTGATCCTTTAGTGAGTCAAGCGCAAGAAAGCAAAAAAATGTCTCGCACACATATTATTGGTATTGACCAGACTTTGGTTGATATTGAAGCGAAGGTGGGCTCGGAATTAATCGAAAAGTACAAATTGAGTAAGGGACACTCATTAGTTATCGATGACGCAACCGCAGAAGCTTTATATATTGAGCTTAAGCAGAATGAGTTAATCACCAACGAATACGCGGGTGGCACGATCGGTAATACGTTGCATAACTACTCTGTGTTGGCGGATGATCGCTCGACATTATTGGGTGTAATGAGCCAAGATATTAAGATCGGTAGTTATGGTTATCGTTATCTATGTAATACATCTAGCCGCATGGATCTCAATTACCTTCAGGGTGTTGAAGGTGCGATTGGACGTTGTTTTGCATTAATTACAGAAGATGGTGAACGAACTTTTGCAATTAGCGAAGGCCAGATGAACCAACTTCGTCCAGATAGCATCCCAGAGAAGATTTTTAAAAACGCTTCAGCGTTAGTACTAACGGCTTATTTAGTTCGTTGTAAAGAGGGTGATCCAATGCCTGAAGCTACAATGAGAGCGATAGAGTATGCCAAAAAGTATAACGTTCCTGTTGTATTAACTCTGGGTACAAAGTTTGTTATTCAGGATGACCCGAAATTCTGGCAAGAGTTTTTACGTGACCACGTCTCAGTAGTCGCAATGAATGAAGATGAAGCAGAAGCGTTAACTGGTGAATCCGATCCACTAGCGGCTTCAGATAAAGCTTTGGAATGGGTTGATTTAGTATTGTGTACAGCGGGTCCTGTTGGCTTGTTTATGGCGGGTTACACGGAAGAGGCAGCGAAGCGTGAAACGTCTTTGCCATTACTTCCAGGCAGTATCGCGGAATTTAACCGTTACGAGTTTAGTCGCCCTGCAGTAAAAGATAACTGTGAGAATCCTATTAAAGTTTACTCACATATTTCACCTTATATGGGTGGACCTGAAAAAATTAAGAACACGAACGGTGCAGGTGACGCGGCTTTATCTGCGTTATTACATGATATGGCTGCAAATAAATATCATAAAGAGAACGTTCCCAATTCTAGCAAACACGCTCACGCGTATTTGACGTACTCATCTTTTTCTCAGGTATGTAAATACTCCAACCGAGCTAGTTATGAAGTTTTAGTTCAACACTCTCCTAGATTGTCGAGAGGGTTACCAGAGCGAGAAGATAGCTTAGAAGAAGCATACTGGGAAAGATAACAATAAAAAACCTCACTAATGTGAGGTTTTTTATTTAGTACATAAATAAAAAGCGCCGTTTAGGCGCTTTTTACAAAGAAGGTTCATTATTTCTCAATAAGGAAGTCTTCTAGAACTTTACCAGCATCTAATTGCTCTTGGATTGCTGAAGGAGTACGACCTTGACCAGTCCAAGTCTTCGTTTCGCCATTTGCGTCAACATATTCGTATTTAGCTGGACGAGGAGCACGTTTAGATTTTGCTTTAGCCTTGCCTTTTGTCTCACCTGCTAGAGCAGAGATAAGAGCTTCAACATCAATACCATCTTTAGCGATTTGTTCAGCGATAGCTGATAGTTTTGCTTCTTGCTCTGCTGCAGCTGCACGTTCTGCTTCTTCTGATTCTTTACGCTCTTCGACAACGATAGTTAATTTGTCCAACGCTTCTTCTAGTTGCTCAAGTGTTAATTCACGAGAGAAAGCGCGCAAGCTACGAATGTTTAATAGTGTTTTTGTTAGTTCCGACATATTTTAATCTCACTTTTATAAGGAGTGCCTAATATGAGAGATAATAATCCTGAAAAACGGATATTACAATATAGTGAATGTAAATTTAGTTAAATCCTGACAAATATAATTCATTTATGGGAATTTGTTTTTTCTATCTCTACATTTCGTGACCAAGCTATGTTTTTAATGATGTAAATTAGACCATTTAGTTAATTATTAAACTTATATTTAAGTATTCGGTTTCATATATTGTAAGCAGTCTTTGTAACGTCTACGTGTTGCCGTCAACTTTTAGTCGCATGTCAATTAATTGGAATTTGGTTATTTAGTATGGTTTAAAATGTTTCACTTATATCGACGTTGTATCGTTGTTGGTAGGCAAATTCAATTCCTGGATACCAGTTATGCATAGGATGTCTATGCATAATAGTTGGAAAGTTAATCCTTTGGGGTTAAGAATATTTTTAACAATAAAACTGGAGTGATGTATTGAAATGATGTGCTACTTAAGTACAATGAGCGGAACCTAATGCACTTTTATGGTTAAATTATTGTTAAAATGACTTTTCAATAGTTTAAAGTTTCATAAGGTGCGGTAGAGGCGCGGAATAAATAAGTAAAGCTTGTTGGGGTGATGCCAATGAACAAGTAAGAAAGGTTATTCTGCCGAAGTGAGTCTTCTCATCAAAGAAACTTGCTGGGGTTACACTCGAAAGGGGTAACACTGCCATAGTCTATAATTTGTAAAACTATGGAGCGCTACTGTAGGGCTGGGGAAGCATTCGCTTGCCTATCGCTTATTTTTGCTCAATTGTTTGGAAATGAATTCCTTCAATTAGTCTGCAGTAGATCTCTAACCATTTATTACTGGTTTTTGAAGATCATGAATTTAATTGATTTTGCATCATCTCCTTTATCTCTTTTGCCTCCTTTGGTGGCATTGAGTCTTGCTATTGTTACACGTCGTGTACTTGTTTCGTTAGGTGTCGGTATTGTTCTAGGCGCGATTCTATTGAATGACTACTCATTTGGTAGCGCGTTAGGTTATGTTGGGTCCACAGTTTCAAGTGTGTTCATCGAAGATGGTGGCATCAATACTTGGAACATGAGTATTGTTGGTTTCCTACTGCTGTTAGGTATGATGACAGCATTGTTAACTCTTTCTGGTGGTACGCGAGCATTTGCTGAATGGGCTCAAACTCGAGTTAAAAGCAAACGTGGTTCTAAGCTGCTTGCTGCTTTTCTTGGTGTGTTCATCTTCGTTGATGACTACTTTAACAGCCTAGCAGTAGGTGCGATTTCTCGCCCGGTAACGGACCGCTTCTACGTATCTCGCGCTAAGCTTGCGTATATTCTAGATTCTACAGCGGCACCTATGTGTGTGGTCATGCCAGCGTCTAGCTGGGGTGCATACATCATGACAATCATAGGTGGCATTCTTGTTTCCCACGGTATTACAGAATATTCAGCGTTGGGTGCTTACCTACGTCTAGTACCTATGAATTTCTACGCAATCTTCGCATTGCTAATGGTATTTGCAGTTGCTTGGTTTGGTCTTGATATCGGCAAAATGCGCGAGCACGAAATCGCAGCATCTCAAGGTCGTGGCTTCGATAAAGATAAAGAAAACGACACAGAAGAAGCACATGAGCTAAATGAAGAGCTAGATATTAGAGAAAGTGAAGGTGGTAAAGTCTCTGACCTAATCCTACCAATCGTATTCTTGATTATCGCGACTGTTGCTTCAATGATGTACACAGGTGGTCAGGCACTTGCTTCTGATGGGATTGAGTTCAATCTATTAGGAGCATTTGAGAATACAGATGTTGGTACTTCACTGATATATGGTGGCCTAGTTGGTCTGGCGGTTGCGTTGTTCACAGTAATTAAGCAAGGCATTGCGGGTACTGAGATAGCTCGTACGCTTTGGATCGGTGCTAAATCAATGTTCGGCGCGATCCTTATCCTAGTCTTTGCTTGGACTATCGGTTCAGTCATCGGTGATATGAACACTGGTAAGTACCTGTCTACTTTAGCTCAAGGTAACATCAATCCACATTGGTTACCTGTTATCTTATTCTTACTATCTGGTTTGATGGCGTTCTCGACGGGAACATCATGGGGTACATTCGGTATCATGCTACCAATCGCGGGCGATATGGCAGGCGCCACTGATCTTGCACTAATGTTGCCAATGTTAAGTGCAGTTTTGGCTGGTTCAGTATTTGGTGATCACTGTTCACCAATATCAGATACAACTATCTTGTCTTCAACGGGTGCGCGCTGTAACCACATTGACCACGTCGCGACTCAGTTGCCATACGCGTTGTCGGTTGCTGCAGTATCGTGCATCGGTTTTGTTACTCTAGGTATGACGGCTTCAGTAGGTATCTCGTTGGCTGTGTCTTCGGTTGCGTTTATTGCAGTTTGTGTGCTGCTTTCGGTGTTATCCAAGTCAAAAATGGCGAGCTGTCAAAACGCTTAACTGATTGTTCGTACATTCATTTCTAAAGGGAGCTTCGGCTCCCTTTTTATTTGTCATATACAAATTGAAAAAAGTTTAAATAAATGGTTGAAAAATGTTTACACCTTAGTTAGTGTGGATATCAACAAAGCGAACAATAAGAGCTTATTAAGTATGCGTAATTTAGTCATGAACATTCATCACCATCATCACCCAGTCTAGTCTTTCGGGAGATGCACGCATACCCGGGAGACAGGATACTCCCGGAGTCTAAAATCGCAAACAACAAGATTTAGAACCCTCGGGAGACACACTCTTCCGAGGGTTTTTCAGTATTAGCAATCTTAAAAAGTTTATAAATTTCAAAAATTTGCACAGGGATAAAGCAATGCAGACACAACGCCTAAGAATCGCAATTCAAAAAAAAGGTCGCCTAAGTAAAGAGTGCCAAGAGCTTCTTAAAAAGTGCGGCGTTAAATTCAACATCATGGGTGAGCGCTTAGTGGTTCACTCACTAAATATGCCAATTGACCTATTACTGGTTCGAGATGATGACATCCCAGGTTTAATTATGGATGGCGTGGTTGACCTTGGCTTTATTGGCGAAAATGAATTAGAAGAAGTTCGCTTAGATCGTAAAGCACTAGGCGAGCCAAACGAGTTTGTCCCGTTACGTCGTTTAGACTTTGGTGGCTGCCGACTTTCCATCGCTATCGATAAAGACGAAGAGTACAACGGCCCTCAAGATCTTGCTGGTAAGCGCATCGCTACCACTTACCCTCAACTTCTAAAAGCTTACATGGACGAACAAGGCGTTCCTTTCTCTACTTGTATGTTGACTGGTTCGGTAGAGGTTGCTCCTCGCGCAGGCCTTGCTGATGCGATTGCTGACCTTGTTTCAACAGGCGCAACGCTAGAAGCGAATGGTCTAAAAGAAGCAGAAATCATTTTCAAATCTAAAGCAACCCTAATCCAGCGCACGGGTGAGTTTGATGCGGACAAAGAGGCACTTATTGAGAAACTGCTGACTCGTATGCAAGGCGTACAGCAAGCGAAAGAGTCTAAATACATCATGCTACATGCGCCAGTAAGTAAGCTTGAGCAAATTAAAGCGCTACTTCCTGGAGCTGAGGATCCAACAGTTTTACCTCTATCTACTGATAAAGAAAAAGTAGCCGTACATCTAGTAAGTACCGAAAATCTGTTTTGGGAAACGATGGAGCAGCTAAAGGAACTTGGTGCAAGCTCAATTCTGGTGTTGCCAATTGAAAAGATGATGGGGTAATAGAGATGAGAACGGTTGTTTGGCAGTCGCTGAGCGAATCTCAGCAAGATTCTATTCTAGAGCGTCCTGCAATTGCGGAAGGTGCCAATATCACTGCGGCAGTTGCTGAGGTGATTGCAAAAGTTCGTAATGAAGGTGACTCAGCACTACTTGAATTAACAGAAAAGTTTGATCGAGTTAAGCCAGAATCTATTCGCGTATCTGAACAAGAGGTGACAGATGCATGTGCTCGCTTATCTGACAATATGAAGCAGGCTCTGGATCAAGCTTATTCAAATATTGCTAAGTTCCACAAAGCGCAAAAGCCTCAGCCAATTAAAGTCGAAACTCAACCCGGAGTCGTCTGCGAGCAGGTTACTCGCCCAATCCAAAAAGTGGGTTTGTATATTCCTGGTGGCAGTGCTCCACTTCCATCAACGGTTCTTATGCTAGGTGTACCTGCAAAGATTGCAGGATGTCGCAAAGTAGTGCTTTGTTCTCCACCGCCGATTGCGGATGAAATCTTATACGTAGCACGCCTGTGTGGTATCGATGAGGTTTACAATGTCGGTGGCGGCCAAGCGGTTGCGGCAATGGCATACGGGACTGAGACAGTATCTAAAGTCGATAAGATTTTCGGCCCAGGCAATGCCTATGTGACGGAAGCGAAACGCCAAGTGAGCAATGATTTCCGTGGCGCTGCAATTGATATGCCTGCAGGTCCGTCGGAAGTTTTAGTATTGGCCGATGAAACGGCTGACGCAGACTTTATTGCGGCAGATCTTTTAAGCCAAGCGGAACATGGTCCTGATTCGCAAGTGGTACTTGTGACACCATCACCTGTGATTGCAGACCAAGTGACGGATGCGGTTCAACGTCAACTGAAAGAACTCTCTCGTGCTGATATTGCGGAAAAAGCACTGGCATCAAGCCTAATTATTATCTCTGAGTCGCTAACTCAAGCTGTGTCTATTTCGAACTACTACGGCCCAGAACACTTAATTGTACAAACCAAGAACCCACGTGAGCTTCTGCCATTGCTAGACAATGCTGGTTCAATTTTCTTGGGTGACTGGTCACCAGAATCTGCTGGTGATTATGCGTCTGGTACTAACCACGTTCTTCCGACTTATGGTTACACACGTACTTACTCAAGTTTAGGCTTGGCAGATTTTTCTAAGCGTATGACGGTACAAGAGCTGAGTGCAGAAGGCCTACAAATTCTCGCGCCAACTGTTGTTACTATGGCTGAAGCTGAAGGCTTAGATGCGCACAAGCGTGCAGTAACGATTCGTGTCGAGAAGTTAGCTGCTAAAGCGTAAGGATAAATGAGATGGAAAAGCTAGCACGTAAACAAGTCCAAAAATTAACGCCTTACCTTTCCGCAAGACGTATCGGCGGCACCGGAGACGTTTGGCTTAACGCTAACGAATCTCCGTTTGATAATGAATACAAAACCGACTTTGCACGTTTAAACCGTTATAGCGAGTGTCAGCCAAAAGAACTGATTGAAGCGTACGCCGCGTATGCGGGTGTTAAACCGGAGCAGACACTAACCTCGCGCGGTGCTGATGAAGGCATTGAACTGCTTATTCGTGCGTTTTGTGAGCCGGGTGAAGATGCAATCCTATACTGTCCACCGACTTATGGCATGTACTCAATCAGTGCTGAAACTATTGGCGTTGAGCGTAAAACGGTTCCACTTACGGCGGATTGGCAACTTGACCTAGAAGGCATCAAACAAAACCTCGAAGGCACTAAGTTAGTATTCGTATGTAGCCCTAACAACCCAACTGGAAATTTGGTTAAGCGTGAAGACATCGTTTCTCTGCTTGAGATGACCAAAGACAAAGCAATAGTGGTGATGGATGAAGCCTATATCGACTTCTGCCCTGAAGCTTCAACGGTGGACCTTCTGGCCGAGTACCCGAATCTTGCCATTTTGCGCACTCTGTCTAAAGCATTTGCATTAGCCGGTCTACGTTGTGGTTTTACACTTGCCAACGAAGAGCTGATCAATGTATTGCTGAAAGTGATTGCTCCTTATCCTGTGCCAATTCCTGTTGCCGACATCGCAACTCAAGCACTTTCTGAAGCTGGTCTTGCCCGAGCTAAGTTCCAAGTGCTCGACCTGAATGCAAACCGAGCGTATCTACAGGTTGGTTTATCGATGATTCAAGGCCTGGAAGTTTTTGAAGGGTGGGGTAACTATCTGCTGGTTAAATTCCCAGATGGTGATGCAGTCTTTAAAGCGGCATGGGACAGCGGCATTATTTTGCGTAACTCTCCAATCGAGAATTGTGTTCGTATTAGCGTTGGTAGCCGTGACGAGTGTGAAAAAACACTCGGCTTTATCAGAAATTACTATAACTAACAGATTTTTGGCTCTTGCCGATTGCGAGAGCTACCCAAATTGAAATAAGGAAGTTCGTGTGAGTAAGCAACAAAAAATTCTATTTATCGACCGTGACGGCACACTTATCGTTGAGCCACCGGTAGATTTTCAAGTTGACCGCCTAGATAAATTAAAACTAGAGCCGTTTGTTATCCCAAGCCTTCTTTCACTCCAAGATGCAGGGTACCGACTCGTGATGGTCACCAACCAAGATGGTCTTGGCACAGACAGCTACCCTCAAGCTGATTTCGATGCGCCACACGATATGATGATGGAGATCTTCGAATCTCAAGGTGTGAAGTTTGATGATGTTCTAATCTGTCCTCACTTCGAAGAAGATAACTGCTCTTGCCGTAAACCTAAACTGGGTATGGTGAAAGAGTACCTTCAAGCTGGCAAGGTTGATTTCCAAAACTCAGTCGTGATTGGCGATCGACAAACTGACCTTCAACTGGCTGAGAACATGGCTATTCGTGGTATTCAGTACAACCCAGAAACCATGGGTTGGAAGCAAATTCTAAAAGACCTGACCGTTAAAGCGCGTGTGGCTGATGTGGTTCGTACCACTAAAGAAACTGACATCAAAGTGAAAGTGAACCTAGATGAGCAGGGCGGTAACCAAATCTCGACAGGCCTTGGCTTCTTTGATCACATGCTTGATCAGATCGCAACTCACGGCGGTTTCCAAATGGTATGTAACGTGGAAGGTGACTTGCACATTGATGATCACCACACCGTTGAAGATACGGCTTTAGCTCTAGGCCAAGCACTGAAAGACGCACTGGGTGATAAACGTGGTATTGGTCGTTTCGGCTTTAGCTTGCCGATGGATGAGTGTTTAGCGCAATGTGCGTTGGATCTTTCTGGCCGTCCTTACCTTAAGTTTGAAGCAGAATTTAGCCGAGAGCAGGTAGGTGATCTATCAACAGAGATGGTGGTTCACTTCTTCCGTTCACTGACTGACACGCTAGCTTGTACACTGCACCTATCATCAGCAGGTCATAACGATCACCACATCATTGAAAGCCTATTTAAAGCCTTTGGTCGCACGCTTCGTCAAGCAATCAAAGTCGAAGGCACAGAGCTTCCAAGTAGTAAAGGCGTACTCTAGTAAGGGCAGAATATGAGTGATCAAAACGTAGTTATTATTGATACCGGTTGCGCCAACGTCTCTTCTGTAAAGTTTGCGATTGAACGTCTTGGTTATACGGTGACAATCTCAAAAGAGCCGAGCGTTGTTCTTGCCGCCGATAAGCTTTTCTTACCAGGAGTTGGTACGGCGAGTGAAGCGATGAAGAACTTGCAAGAACGTGACCTGATTGAATTGGTTAAGCAAGTTGAAAAACCGCTTTTGGGTATCTGTCTAGGTATGCAGTTACTTGGCAAAGTGTCACAAGAAAAAGGCCAAAAAGCCGATGAGCTTGTTGAATGCCTTGGCTTATGTGAAGGCGAGGTTAAGCTGCTTGAAACTGGCGAACTGCCTCTTCCGCACATGGGTTGGAATACCGTCAAGTCGACCCCAGAACACCCGCTGTTTAAAGGTATTGAAGAAGGTGAGTACTTCTACTTCGTCCACAGCTTCGGTATGCCAGTAGGTGATTACACCATTGCGCAATGTGAATACGGCCAGCCATTTACCGCTGCAGTACAAAGCGGCAATTACTACGGTGTTCAATTTCACCCAGAGCGCTCATCAAAAGCTGGCTCAAAGCTTATACAGAACTTTTTAGAGCTGTAATTTTAAAGAATCAAAGGGAAGTAATTCAGTGATTATTCCAGCGTTAGATTTAATTGAAGGTCAGGTAGTACGTTTATACCAAGGCGACTACGGACAAGTAACCGAATACAAAGTAGACCCAGCAGAGCAGTTTAATCTGTACCACCAAGCCGGCGCAGGTTGGTTGCACTTAGTTGATTTAACTGGCGCAAAAGACACCGCTGCTCGTCAGCTTGATTTAATTGCCAAACTGCTTGCGAGCACACCAGCGAACATCCAGATTGGTGGCGGCGTACGCAGTGAACAAGATGTGGTTGATTTGCTTGAAGCAGGGGCCCAGCGAGTGGTTGTTGGCTCAACGGCCGTCAAGCAGCCAGAGCTTGTAAAAGGCTGGATGGAAAAATACGGTGCTGAAAAGATTGTACTTGCCCTCGATATTAATATTGATGAGCAAGGCGTTCGTAAAGTCGCGATTTCTGGTTGGCAAGAAGACTCGGGTGTCACCATCGAAGCATTGGTTGATGACTACTTAACGGTTGGCCTAAAACACGTACTTTGCACTGACATCTCACGTGACGGCACGCTAGAGGGTTCCAATGTGGAACTGTACGTTGACCTATGTAAACAGTACCCACAAGTTCAATTCCAATCATCTGGTGGTATCGGTTCCCTTGCTGATATCGAAGCGCTTAAAGGCAGCGGTGTATCAGGCGTGATTGTTGGCCGTGCGTTTCTTGATGGTAAATTCACAGCAGAGGAGGCATTTGCATGTTGGCAAAGCGAATAATTCCTTGTCTTGATGTTCGTGACGGACAAGTTGTAAAGGGTGTTCAGTTCCGCAACCACGAGATCATTGGTGACATCGTTCCTCTAGCACAGCGTTATGCTGAAGAAGGTGCGGATGAGTTGGTGTTTTACGACATTACCGCATCCAGCGATGGTCGAGTAGTCGACAAAAGCTGGGTAAAGCGTGTTGCGGAAGTGATCGACATTCCTTTCTGTGTGGCGGGTGGCATTAAGTCTGCCGAAGACGCCGCGCGTATTCTTGAATTTGGTGCCGACAAGGTATCGATTAACTCACCAGCATTGGCCAACCCTGAACTGATTACTCAACTTGCAGATAAATTCGGTGTTCAGTGTATTGTTGTGGGTATCGACTCTTACTTTGATAAAGAGACAGGTAAGTATCAGGTTTACCAATTTACCGGTGACGAAGCTCGTACTAAAGCGACGAAGTGGGAGACTCGTGATTGGGTTCAAGAAGTTCAGAAACGTGGTGCCGGCGAAATCGTTCTTAATATGATGAACCAAGATGGTGTTCGTAACGGTTACGATATTGAGCAGCTGAATATGGTGCGAGAAGTGTGCAATGTGCCTCTCATCGCTTCAGGTGGTGCGGGTGCGATGGATCACTTTGCAGAGGCTTATCAGAAAACTAATGTCGACGGTGCTCTAGCCGCGTCTGTTTTCCATAAGCAAGTCATCAATATTGGTGAACTCAAACAGTATTTGAAACAACAAGGTGTAGAGGTGCGTCTATGAGTTTTGCAGCGGCAGAAGTAAATACGCTAGCGGAACGTATCAACTGGGACAAAGTCGACGGCCTTGTACCTGCGATCGTTCAAGATTTTCAATCAAGTCAAGTGCTCATGATGGGATACATGAACCAAGATGCGCTAGTTAAGACGGGTGAAACGGGTCAAGTTACGTTTTTCTCACGTACGAAAGAACGTCTTTGGACCAAAGGTGAAACGTCTGGCAATGTACTCCAGCTGAAGAACATCGCATTAGATTGCGACAATGACACATTATTGGTTAAGGTGAACCCAATTGGGCCTACTTGTCACACCGGAACAACAACGTGTTGGGATGGTGACCCACAAGAAGAGAGCCAAATGGTGTGGCTTCATCAACTTGAGCAGCTACTGGCTGCCCGCAAGGACGCCGACCCAGAATCCTCTTACACTGCGCACCTTTATTCTCGTGGCACCAAGCGTATTTCGCAAAAAGTGGGCGAAGAAGGCGTTGAAGTCGCGCTTGCGGCGACGTCGGGTGACAAGGCGGAGTTAGTGTGTGAGTCGGCTGACTTGATTTACCACTTGATGGTTCTGCTTCAAGACCAAGGCTTATCAATGAACGATGTAGTCAATAAGCTCAAAGAACGTCACAAGTAATAAACTAGTCTCGAGTTAAAATAATTAGCGCCCTCAAATGAGGGCGCTTTTGTTGGTTTAAGGAGTCTAACTACAGTTATTAGCCGGTATATTCGAATAAGAAGTAATAGCCATATCCGACGATAAACGCTGGAATAGCAGAGTAAACTGTCGCAACTAACGCCGCTTTTGGAGCGAGCGCAATTGCTGGAAACAGAGCATCACCGTCGTTTGATATTGCATTCGATAATTGTGCTGATAGAGGCGCAGCTCCCGAAATATAGAGACTTGTAACCAATATTTGTGGTCCACACCCTGGCAACAAGCCCACGACTAACCCCATAAGCGGCATCCACACTCCCCATCCAGAGAAGGTAGCAGCGAGGTCGATATGACCAAAGAAGGTAATTAGTTCAAAGGCCATAAAGGCAAGTATTACCCATGCTGTTACAAAGTTTGTGTCTTGGGCGGCTTTTTGTAGTGGATGAGAAGAAACCTGTTTTACGTCTTCTGATACAGTTGATTCGTAGTCTTTGATCTCTTTAGTCAATGACCAAAGCAGCATACTTACAATAATAAGAGCTGTACCTACCCACTCAATAGCCATATCCGGTAATCTCAGAAGTGCATTGATATCAACCTGGAATGAACCAAGAGCGGCAATCACTGTCGCAGGAACAATTAACCACTTCCAAAATGCCCCTTGCAAGTTGATCGCTTTTTTCTCTAAATTGCTTTGTTGGCTGTTCTTTTGACAAGCAAAGCGATGGCCGATAGATTTTAGCTCCGGACGCAGAAAATCATCTTTGTGGACAGCGTTAACCGCCCAACCAGATAGACTCCCGACGATGATGCCAAGACCCACAACTGCAAAGCCTATATCGGGTTTGCTTGCCAACAATAGAAAGGCAGCATCTCCCATAGTAGAAGTTAACACTGCAACAATTGCCCCAAATCCCACACGGCCGCTTACAAATTGGGTAGTGACAATGATTGCGCCGCCACATCCAGGTAAGGCGCCAAGCAGAGCAGCGAACATTACCTGGTAGTTTCTAGAGCTTTGGTAAAGATTCACCACCTTGCTTTCTTTGCTCATAAAGAGCGATAAGTAATGATAAAGCGCCAGAGTAAAAGCAACATAAGCAGATACCGCCCAGAATGCATCTGATAAGGTGTTTACAGTCACCTCTTGAGTTGTTTCATTTAATACCAGAGCAATTAATGCGACTGGTAGTGCTAAACGTTTATAAGCAGGCTTAAACTGAGAAAGCGATAGCCAAGTTGGGGCAATTTGGAAAAGTCTAAGTGAGTTCATAAAAAACACAAATGCAAATGCGAATAATTCTCAATATATTTTATTGAGAATTAATTGCAACAAAAAGTTGAAAGAAACGCTTTTCTTTTTGCTAACCCATGACAAATCTCAAAATTCAGGTAAAGTATCGCCTTCGTGAGTAATTTGCCCTGAACGGGCCTATTTTAGTCGTATAGGAAATAAGATGATTCTAGTTGTAGGTCACAAGAACCCTGATAGTGATAGTATCTGTAGTGCACTAGTAGCAACTGAGCTACTTAAAGCGCGTGGCGTTGAAGCAATGCCAATTCGCCAAGGCGAGATCAACCGTGAAACGCAACACATTCTAGAAGTTGCTGGCGCTGAAGTTCCTGAACTTCGCACGTCTGTAGCTGGCGAGAAAATTTGGTTGGTAGACTACTCAGATCTAGCACAAGCTCCGGATGATGTGGCTGAAGCAGAAATCTTAGGCATTGTTGATCACCACCGTCTGGGTGACGTAATGACTATTAACCCAATGGAAGCTTGGATCTGGCCTGTAGGTTGTACTAACACAGTACTATTCAACATGTTCAAGATTGAAGGTCATGAGATCACTCCTCAGATCGCT
The DNA here is from genome assembly GCF_984391705.1 of Vibrio sp. Taxonomy (NCBI): domain Bacteria; kingdom Pseudomonadati; phylum Pseudomonadota; class Gammaproteobacteria; order Vibrionales; family Vibrionaceae; genus Vibrio; species Vibrio sp. The sequence goes on from NZ_CFHWOM010000003.1 coordinate 152,231, forward strand.
AAACTAATGATGTCTGCAATCCTGTCAGACACAGTAGGTTTTGCATCTCCGACTTGTACTCAAAAAGACAAAGATGCTGTTGAAGAACTAGCGAAAATCGCTGATGTATGTGACGTTGATGCCTTCATCAAAGATCTTCTAATTGCAAAAACAAACATCGAAGGTTTATCAGCTGCTGAACTTGTTGAGAAAGACTTGAAAGGCTACCCATTCAACGGCCGCGATGTTGTTGTAGGCCAAGTTGAACTTGCAACTCTAGAGCAAGTTGACGGCATGATTGATGCGCTTGAAGCAGATCTAGAGCGCCGCTGTGCTGAAGAAGGTTTAGCCTTCGCTGCAGTTATGCTAACAGACATCACTACGGCTCAAACTCGTCTACTATTCAAAGGTGAGTGGGCTGAGAAGCTAGTTAAGCATGAGAAAGATGGCATGCTTATGATGGAAAACACGCTAAGCCGCAAGAAACAGGGCTGGCCTTGGCTACAAACTGAGCTTGCTTAAGCCCGTTGTAGTTTCAAATACTAAAACGCCCATAGCCTAGCTGTGGGCGTTTGTTTTTTTAGCTTAATAAATGGTGGAGAGACCCATGTCTGAATCACTTTCGCAAGAGCAAATCGCTAGTGTAAATAAAATGCGTGCAGATGAGCGTTTCAATTACTGCATTAAAGAAATCGCTAAGCACCGTAAAGTCTGGATCCTGACTGACGAGCATGGCTGCGTGATGTTGAATACTGAGGATGAAGATTGTGTCCCAGTATGGCCACATGAAGAATTTGCTAATCAATGGGCAACGGGAGATTGGGAGCATTGTAAAGCCGAATCGATCTCGACAGCAAAATGGTTTAGCCGTTGGACTTATGGTTTAGAAGATGATGAGCTTGCGATTGCCGTATTTCCAAATAATGAAGAAGAGGGCGTCGTACTTTACCCTGACGAGTTTGAATTTGAACTGAAAAAGCGCGGTTAACCTCTCTAGGCCAAGTTTTCAGTAGCTTGGTCTACTTATTCCTTTTCCTCACATAAATTGCCCAATCACTTTCAGGTGCTGAGTACGTAGCGCTATGTTGATAGTGCTGGAATACGTCCGCAAATTCACGGTATTGACTAAAGTGCTCGATGAAGTCGAATCCTTGTGGGTATCTAAGTAAATGTGTAGACATTTCCACTAGAATGATTTGCGGTTTACTCTTTTCAATATCTTCAGTCACAATTTTATTGACTAGGTCAAGGCGCGCTTTATTGGACTTGTCAGTAGGATCTTTTAATGACTCAGGTAGCGGCCAAAGTACAGGGAATCGACCACTCCACCTTTGCCCCAAATGTATTGCGATTGGGTGTCCTACGAAGAGTCGGGCACTGAAGGCGTATATACTTTGCCCTGGGCTGACGAGTTTATCAGTCGCATTATAAATTGACTGAAATGGATTGAACTCAATAAGCTCTTTGGGAAGACGGCTGTCTTTGGCTATTAACTGCGTTAACGCTCGATCTAAATTCACTTTATTAATGTCTATAAAGTGATAATGGCGAACAAAAAAGAGTATCGCGCTTAAGAACAGAAGTTGAACTAAACCTTTGGCTGAAAAGTGCGCAGTCAGTTCTGTCACAACATAGAGCCAACTTGCAATTAAGACAATTGACAGCAGAGTGAATACAAGAATGAGGTGATAGCTGAAACCAGCTTGGCCAATCAAGAAAGCCACGAACCCTGCGAATACAAGAACATATATCCCCTTAATTACTTGCTTCTTTGTGGAGGCTTGCACAAGAAATCGATAGGGGAGAAATAGAAGCAGGGACAGTAGTGCTAGTCTGCCCAATAAACTCTCCAGGTCATCAAAATACGCAACGTAAGTTTCACTGGCCATAGGCGCCACGTTTGAGAAATACGCCGGATGAAAGTTGTAGACATAGATGATGTATATTGCGCCAATCATCGCGAGATATATATTTTGCCATCGTAGTAACAGCAATATCTTTCGATTAAGCCACAAGTAGTAGAGCTCTAGAAAAACCAACGCGACGATATATTGAGGCTTTAAACATACAGCTATTCCAGCAAGCGTAAGTGTTATCGATTGAATTAATATGGAACAGGGTCGCGCTTGTAAGCGACAGGCCATCATTAATAGATACAGGATTAAGGAGGCTGCAATAATATGCTCACGTTGCAAAAATGCAGCAGGAAGAACAAATAGTAAGCTGAGAGAAATTGCGAGTACCCAAATCAGCGGTTGTTTTATTTGGAGACGTACTACGTAGTAATGGCTGAGTGCGCTAATGAGAAGCAGATAGCTAATCATCGATATTCTTAGTGAAGAGACTACACTCCAATCTCCCAGATAGTAAGGGAGAAGGAACAAGCGGTAAATGTAAACGATCAGTGGTGGGTTAATTTCGAAGTACTGAGTATAGAGATCGCCAGACTCTCCGTAGAGTGCCATTTGAGTGAGGAAAGCGACATCTGCATTGATAAAGTAATGAGTTTGAGTGAGTAAAGAATAAAATGCCGCAAAAAAAATGGTGACCCAAACTGCAACGGGCCATCGCAGGTTAGTCAGGTTGTGTGTAGATAAACGATTAGTATCCGACAAGCTGATAGAGCTCTCCTGAATTAGCGGTTTCTATGGCTCGCTTGAGTTTTCCTTGCTGCTGGTAGCGACTAAGGATCTGCTTAATGACTGGCTTAACTTGTTTTATTGTCATTCCGGAGGTTAGCTCTGGTTCATATAGCAGTTGAAGCAATACGACGTCTAAAGGAGATAACAAGTCTTCAGGCGTCTCATCATTAAAGATAGACGGAAAAGCACTTTCTGCATCGTTTGGAAGTCCCATTACTTGAGCAATCTCTTCCACTATGCAGGCGAGAAGCTTGCCGTGCTCTCTGGCTTGATCTACGGGAATAATGATGGCTGCAGAAGCGATTGAGCCATTAGTAGGATTGGTTCGAAAGCCAGCTTTGCAAATAGCCCCATGCATGTTCTTTAATGCGGTTGGGCCAATTTCTTTTTTCACATCCTGCCGCCACTGCGATTCTTTGGTAAAGATCCAGATGATATTTGCTTCGTTTCGAGAGGCTACTCGTCGAATGGGGAGGCGAGTAATGTCTGATAAGTGAGCCAAGTGGGCATTGGTAAGTTCATCATGCAGTTCTTTATCTCCAACTTTATGATCAACCCAGACTTTTATTGGTGTGTCCCACTTTGCTAACCGCCAGTTCCCTGGCGCATATTCTCTTTTTAACGCGACGTCGATGAAGGCCCTTTGAATAAATTTGGGGTCAAGCCAAGTTTGTTCCTGCTGGTAGTTTGCAAAGGCGTTGCCAGCAAACATTGTGAGAAAGAAGAGCGCTATCCTTAGCATTTTCCGAAATCTTATTTAAAGCAGGTGGATTTATTAAAGTGACTTTCGACTAATCGCTGAGTGATGATATGTTCAGGGCATTGAAGAACTTGTTGTGTTTCACCACTTTCGACGACCTCGCCTTCATGCATTACCATGATTTTATCGGTGATGTGTTTAACAATACCAATATGTTGGGATACGTAAACGAATGAGACCCCCATCTCTTCTTGAAGCTCCAAGAATAGGTTGATGATTTGAGAGCGCATTGCCATATCTAAACCGTTCAGAGCTTCGTCGGCGACAATAATAGAAGGTTGCAAAATCAAAGCTCGCGCTAAACATACCCTTTGTTTTTGACCCGTTGCGAGCATTTGAGGGTAGAAATATGCGTGTTCGGGTAACAAACCGACACGGAGTAAAGTATCTTTCACGCGCTTCATACGCGCTTCTGGAGGCATGCTTGTATTTCGTTTGAGCGGCCCTTCCAAGATACGACCAATTTGAATTCTTGGGTTCAATGAAGTATTCGGATCCTGGAAGATCATTCGAATGAGCTTACAACGAGTCGAGTAATCTTTGTGGGATAGTAGCTCACCGTTAACTCGAATCTCACCGTGAGTTGGTTCGACGACACCCGCTAACATCCGTGCAAGTGTTGATTTTCCAGAGCCATTTTGTCCAATAAAGCCAATAGTTTGCCCTGCTTCCAGCTTAAAACTTACTGGTTTTACCGCTTGATGAACTTTTTTACGGAATAGGCCTGAGCGAGTAGTAAACTCTTTGGACAGATCCGTTACTTCTAATAGTGCGCTCATGCTTTTTTCTTCTCCCTCTCTTTAGGAGAGTGATTGAGTGGGAAGTGACAAGCAAACTTATGATTTTTGATTCTTCTCGTCATTGGAATTTCTACGCATTGACGTTGTGCGTATGGGCAACGTGGGCCCAAACGACAGCCGATAGGTAAATGCTGCAATGGAGGAATAGATCCAGGTAAAGATTGCAGCTTTTCTTTATGTGGAATCCAGTCACTAAAATCAGGCATCGCTTTAAGTAAAGCAACCGTGTAAGGGTGTTTAGGTTTTTCCAAGATTTTCTTAGTATCAGCCGACTCCACAGATTGACCACAGTACATCACGGTAATTCGCGTTGCCCACTGAGTGATTGTCGTGAGATCGTGTCCGATTAACATAATCGATGTGTTGTGCACTTGATTCATCCGACTAAGCAAGCGCAAAATTTGCGACTGAGTAATTGGATCTAAGTCGTTGGTTGGTTCATCGGCTATCAGCAATTTTGGCTTCGCTGCAATAGCCATTGCAATCATGACTTTTTGGCATTCTCCATCTGTTAACTCATAAGGGTAGCTGCTCATTAATTGGCGGTGATCTTTGATACCGACTTTGTGTAAGAGGGCAATCGCTTGTTTCTTGCGCCACTTAAATCGCTCCCACCATTTACCTTCAAAAGAGTGTGACGGGATCGCTTCGATCAATTGTTTTCCCACTTCTTCTGAAGGGTCGAGACAAGTAGAGGGCTCTTGGAAAATCATTGCAATATCGCGAGCGATAACGCGTCTGCGCTCGCGAGGTGTGAGCTGTAGCAAATCGATGTTGCCTAGCCGCATTCGGTCAGCGGTCACTTTCCAATTGTCTTTACATACGCCTACGATTGCTTTTGCGACCAAGCTTTTACCTGAGCCTGACTCACCCACTAAGCCTCTGATTTCACCTTCATTCAAAGTCAAACTCATGCGGTCGACCGCTTTCATCATCCCTTGTGGAGTCTCAATTTCAATAGTCAGATGTCGGATGTCTAGTAATGGCATTATTCGATCCCCGCATTTAAAGCTTGGCGAACGCCTTCACCAACAAGGTTAATGACAATTACGACAAACATGATCGCGAGACCGGGTAGGGTTACTGTCCAAGGTGCTAGGTAGATTAGCTCAACTGAGTCGCCCAACACAGCTCCCCATTCAGTACTCGGTGCTTGTGCGCCTAAACCTAGGAAACCTAAAGCTGTGATGTCTAAGATCGCGATAGAGAGTGCTAACGTGACCTCAGATGCAATCACTATCAAGATGTTGGGAAGTATAGAGTTCCACAAAAGATAGAAATCGTTAGCACCATCTAGGCGGGCAGCCATGATGTAGTCTTTTTCAACTTCAGTATGAACTGCAATGTATACAGAGCGCACAAAACGTGGGATTAGCGCTAAACAGATGGCTAATAGAATATTGAACTCACCGAATCCCAAAAATGCGACGAAGATGATCGCGAGTAACAGGGATGGAATCGACATTACAGTGTCGAGAAGGTGGTTTAACGTACTAGAGATTAGCCCTTTAGTCATTCCGGCAAGAATACCGATCAGGCATCCAACAACACCTGCTATCGCGGTAATAATGACAGCGGCACCAAAGGTTAATTGGGAACCAGTAATGAGACGAGAAAGGATGTCTCGTCCTAAGTCGTCAGTACCTAAGAAGTATTCAACTGTGCCTGCAGGGTTCCAAGAAGGAGGGATCAACAACTCTCCACTTTGCGCTTGAGGATCGTGTGGCGTTATCCAAGGGGCGACTAGTGTGATCAAGATAATGATAGCCAAGCACCAAAGACCAAACATAGCTAAGTTGTTTGCACGATAGCTGCGCCAGAATCGCTCAAACTGCGTCGGGACTTGCTCTTCCTGATAAATGTTATCGGTTAGCATACCATTCCTTCCTGACTAGCGGATTAATCATAGCTCCAATCAAGTCTGATAATATATTTGCTGTTAATACAAGCGTAGCAACTACGATGACCCCAGCCTGAATTGCCACATAATCTTGATTCGATAATGCATCGAGAAGCCAACGTCCAATTCCTGGCCAGTTAAAAATTGACTCTGTAATAATGGCTAGCGTTAACATACTAGATAGCTGAACTCCGATCTTAGGGATAATAGGAGGAATCGCATTTCTCATAACATGCTGAGTGACAATTTCTCGGGTGGACAAACCTTTAATTCGAGCTGCGCGAATGTAGTTTTGGCCCATGACTTCGGCAACGGATGTCCTCATCAAGCCAATAACTTGAGTCGTCGGAGCAAGTGCCAGTACCAAGCAAGGCAGTATTAGATGTTCAATTACGCTTTGCAGTGCGTGGGCTCGATACGGGCCTTCAGCAAAGAACGCATCAATGAGAGCAAAGCCTGTTACATGATCAATTTGATACAAGAGGTCATAGCGTCCGGCCACCGGGAAGAGTTCAAAGTGGAGAGAAAACACCATGATCATCAATAATGCCACCCAAAATAGCGGCGCTGAATAACCCGACATTGAAGTAAACGAGATTAACGTATCCACCCATTTACCTTGCTTCATTCCCGCGACGGTACCAATAGGAATACCAATCAACAGCGACAAAACGAATGCGATGAAGCAAAGTTCTAGTGTCGCGGGAAACACGACGACCAGTTCATCCGCAATGGCGACACCATAATGATTAACACCAAAATTAAGTTGCATGAGTTCGGTTAGGTATGCCAACCAACCTGACCAGAAGTCTTGCATTGCCCAAGCTGAGTTGGGCTCCAAGCGAAGAATGCTAAATCCAACCATGGTGAGAATTAACATGGTAATGATAAAAAGGTTTAGCCGTCTTACAGTGTAGAGAAACATTATTTAACCCTCTCTACATTATCAAAGGGTTGAGCGTTAAATGGGCTCACTCTGAATCCTTCTAAAGAATAATGCTGCGCTTGTAGCTGCATCCCATGGTTGAGTGGGATCACTGGGAATTCTTCGTTAAGAATATTCTGCGCTTGTTTGTATAAATTGAGTCGGTAGCGTTTTTTGTCGACCTCTAATGCGAGATCGAGTAAGAAATCGAAATCAGGGTTACACCAGCTAGATACGTTTAAACCAACGCGCTTTGAGTCGCAAGAAAGTAGAGGCCTGAAAAAACTATCCGGATCGCCAGTATTCGCAATCCAACCCGTTAGATACAGATCCACCGTATGATCTAAATCAGTGCGAGTGTAACGGTCGTCGGTCATAAGATTGAGTTTGATCCCAACATCAGCCAAATTTGCCTGGATTAGTTCTGCCGTTTTCCGAGGACTCGGATTATAAGCTCTTGGCTCTAGAGGTACAGACATTGTGAGCTCAAGCCCTTTACTGTATCCCGCTTCTCTTAACAGTGCGATAGCGTAGTTTCGGTCATAGCGGAGCTGAGTGGTGTCTTTCTGATACGCCCAAGATGAAGGTGGTAGGACCGAGTATGCCTGGCTACCCGTGCCGTAGTAAACGGAGTCAAGAATGTTTTGTCGATTGATCGCGTAGTTCAATGCTTTTCGCACTCTAGAGTCGTTGAGTGCTGGATGCAAGGTGTTCACCGCAACGAACGAAATGTTCATTGCTGGCTTGGCGGTCAGCTTTATGTCCTCACGTTGTTCAATGATCGGTAACTGACTCGATAACGGCGCGTTGAGGATATCACATTCTTCGCGAAGCATTTTAGCTAGGGTGCCAGTACCTCGGTTAGAGATATCAAATACAACTTGTTTCATCTTCGCTTTACCTTGCCAGTAATTATCATGGCGTTTTAAACGAATAAAATCGTTGATTTGATATTCCGACAGGTAGAAAGGACCGGTACCAATTGGATGACTATCCAGCATTCCTTTTTCATCCATCAACTCGAGTTGGTTAGCATACTCTTTAGAGTGAATAACCGCGTGGCTTGTTGCTATGTTTGATAGGAAAGAATTGTCTGGTCTGCTCAAAGTAAATCGCACTTTGTCTTTTGAAAGTGCGACGACATCGACTAGTAAGTTTTGGAAATCGATGCCATTGAACCATGGATACAGCCCTCCGCCTACGTAGTGAAACGGATGAGAGGAGTCGACAATACGACGGAAACTAAAGACGACATCATCACCAGTTAATGAGCGAGATGGAGTAAACCATGGTGTTGTTTGAAAAGTAACATTGTTACGAAGCGTAAAGGTGTACTCTGTTCCAGCTTTGTTAACTTTCCAACTTGTAGCTAAGTTTGGAATTGGTTCGAAAGTTTGAGGATCGATAGTCAACAATGTATCGAATATCTGAGGGCTCAAGGTTTCAGGCGTAATGCCACTATCGGTCAGTTGCGGATTAAAAGTGTCCGGACCGCCTTGGCCACAATAGACAAAACCCTGCTGGCGAATTTTGTTATGGTCGATGGCCTCGCCACAGCCTGATAGCAGGCTGAGGCTGAATAAACCAAGTGTAAGTTGTATGAATACTTTCATAGAAAGATTAACTGCTGATGACAAGCACAAACGGATCTCCCATTGTGCCTTATTCCCTTACTAATTTACCATCAATTATTACTCTAAACCTCAGTAAACCTTAACTTATGTCATGTTACTCAGATTGAGTGAGGTTGTATTTACGCACCATACCTCTCAACTGGTGATAACTTAAGTCTAGCAACTGAGCTGCTTTCCTCTGGTTGAATTTTGCTTCTTCCAAAGCCGCATTGAGTATTTTAAGGTCTTGTTCCTCTTGCCATTGCTTGTAGTTGAGTGGGAAAGTTATGTTCTCGCTAGGCGCATCTGAGCTACTTTCATCGGTTTGAGCTGGTTCGGACCAAGTGCTGGCGAACGGATCGAAAACCATATTTTCTATAGACGCCTCTTGTTGACCATGCTGATAAACCGCCCGTTCAATGACGTTTTTGAGCTCACGAACGTTACCTGGCCAAGAGTAATCCAGTAAGCTCTGTTCTGCTTCTCGACTAAAACCGACGAAGTATTCAAAACCGAGTTCACGACACATTTTGATCGCGTAGTACTCAGCCAGTAACAAAATGTCCTCTTTACGTTCGCGTAGTGGCGGAAGTTGAATGACGTCAAACGCGAGCCTGTCGAGAAGATCAGCGCGAAACTCACCATTGGTCGCCATTTCAGGAAGGTTAGCGTTCGTTGCACATACTAGCCGTACATTGGCATTCAGAAGCTGGTGTCCGCCCACTCGTTCATATTGCCCGTACTCTATAACTCGTAGCAGCTTTTCTTGCACAAGCAGTGGTGCAGTGGCGAGTTCGTCGAGAAACAATGTGCCGTTTTCAGCACGCTCGAATCGGCCTTTATGCCTGCCTTTTGAGCCAGTAAATGAGCCTTGTTCATGACCAAATAGCTCTGAATCAATCAAACCCTCACTCAAGGTTGAGCAGTTGAGCGATATAAGAGGCTGATCCCAGCGTTTAGATAAGTAGTGAAGTCGCTGCGCAATAAGCTCTTTACCTGTACCTCGCTCGCCAATAATGAGAATAGGGCGCTCAATGGCAGCTAGCTTCGACACCTTATCAAGTACTGCGAGGAAAGAAGGGGATTCTCCAATCAGGTTTTGTTGCATCACGTCACTTCCTTGGTCAATTTTACCTATAGTTGGCTAAATTCATCACATCTAAGAAGGCATTACAAGCTGAATATTGTTAAGATTATGATTTTTAAGTGATTTAAAAGTTGGCACGTATATTGGAATAGATATATCAGGATGACAATTGTCAAATATTCTTGGAACCCTAACGACCACTAACGGTTTAAGTGCCAATACATTATATGAGGAGCTGTGCTATGGGTATTTTTTCTCGATTCGCGGATATTGTAAATTCAAACATCAGCGCACTACTAGATAAAGCGGAAGATCCGGAAAAGATGATTCGCCTTATCATTCAAGAAATGGAAGACACCTTGGTTGAGGTGCGCACAAATTCAGCGAAAGCCATTGCTGATAAGAAAGAGTTGGCACGTAAAGTTGAAACTCTCGAAGATCAGATTTCAGAGTGGCAAAACAAAGCAACGTTAGCACTTGCCAAGGAACGTGAAGACTTAGCTCGCGCTGCATTGATCGAAAAGCAGAAGCTTCAAGACGTGCTTAAAGGCTTGCATACAGAGCAAACGTTAGTTGAAGAAACCATTGAAAAGTTAACGGGTGAAATTGGTAAATTAGAAACCAAGATCACTGAAACGAGAGCAAAGCAGCAAGCGTTGGCAATTCGTTCTCAGGCTGCATCGAATCGCCGTGATGTTCAGAAGCACCTTCATACGGCGCGTACTTCAGAAGCTATGGCGAAATTTGAACAGTACTCACGTAAGATTGATGAGCTTGAAGCAGAAGCCGATGTTTATTCTAAAACAGGTAACGCTAAGTCTCTTGACCAAGAGTTTGCGGAATTACAGGCACAAGATGAAATTGAGCAAGAACTGGCCAAACTAAAGCAGCAGATGGAAGAGAAGAAGTAACACGAGCTTTACCTCTAAATTGCAGAAATGAGCGCTAATCTAGGTATTGAGATTTATCTGCCTGAACTTGATGTTTAGATTAGCGACAAAGCATTTGATGTTATTTTATTTTCAATAGGTTACCAATCGGGTCACCTTGTTGAGTGTTATCAGTAGGAGTTATTTATGTCGACCTTTCTTATTGCCGGACCTTTGATTGTCTTTTTGATTTTTGTTGCTCCGCTATGGCTAATTTTACATTATCGAAGTAAAAAGAAAGCGGCTGGTGGACTATCTGAGGAAGATTTTCAACGCTTGCAGTCTTTGTCTGAGAAAGCGGATCAAATGCAAGATCGCGTTACTACTTTGGAAAGAATCCTAGATTCAGAAGCACCTGAATGGAGGCGCCGTTATGAGTAAACAAGAGCTTTACCGTGATACCGCAAATGGCAAAATCGCAGGTGTGTGTGCAGGTCTCGCCAATTACTTCGGCCTTGAAGTTTGGTTAGTACGTATATTAGTTATTTCAGCAGCTTTACTTGGCGGGAGTTTCTTAGTCTTACTGGCGTATATCGCTTTTGCTTTCATGATTGAAAAGCAGCCAGCCAACTATGTTGAAGCGATGAAGAGTAAGCAAGAACATAAATTAAAAAGTAAGCCTTGGACACAGGGGCAAGCACCAGAAGATTTATTAGCGACGCTAGAAAATGATTTTTCTACATTAGAGTCGCGAATTCGCTCAATGGAAGCTTACGTCACTTCAGATACATTTAAAGTTAACCGCGAGTTTAGTAAGTTGTAACTCGATTATGAGACTAGCTAGCGCTTTCTCTTAGCAAATTATTAATTTTAATAAGTTTTTACCACTCCTACTGTGGAACTCATGTTACCAATCATCTATCTTTGTTAGTAATTGTGATAACTGGATGATTGGATATGCAAAAATCAATGCTGCTTCTCGCCATAGCTGCTTCTCTAAGTGGCTGTGGTAAGGAGCTTCCTCCTGTACCTGAGCCCGAGTCTCGGCCTGCCAAACTCTTCACTATCTCTGTAGGTAATGCAACTTTTGAACGACATTTTCCTGCTACTTCTGAAGCTGGTGATAAGGCGGTTTTAGCATTTCGTGTGCCAGGGCAATTGCAAACCATCGACGTTGTTGCTGGGCAGAAAGTGAAAAAAGGTGATGTACTTGCCTCTCTAAATCCTGACGAATACACCTTGCTGGCTAAGCAAGCCGAAGCTCAATTCAAACTCGCGGACGTTCAATATCAACGATACAAAAAGTTGAGGAAGGACAAAGTGGTATCTGAGCAAGATTTTGATCAAGCGAAAGCAAACCATAATTCTGCTCGGGCGACCTTAGAACAAGCGAAAGCGAATTTGCGTTATACCAAGCTGGTAGCTCCTTATGACGGCACGATTTCACTAGTCCCTGCGGAGAATCATGAGTTCATAGCAGCAAAATCTGGTGTACTGAATATTCAAACCAATCAGTTGATGAAAGTGATCTTTCAATTACCTGATCACTTATTGAGCCGTTTTTCTACGGGTATTAATTTAACGGCATCGATGACATTTGATGCTTTCCCTCAGAATACCTACGACCTGACTTTCCAGGAAGTCGACACCGAAGCCGATCCAAAAACGGGTTCTTACAAAGTCACTATGATAATGGAGCGCCCAGAAGATACAGGAATTCTGCCTGGTATGGCTGGCTCCGTCCATGTCGCGGTTGAATCAACTGGAGCAACTCGCATACCAGAGGCAGCTTTGTTTGAAGAGCAAGGGAACACATACGTTTGGCGAGTTGATGAGCAAGGTATCGTGTCAAAAGCAGAAGTTGCACTCAATGACAAACGCCAGGTAGAGAGCGGGCTAGCCGATGGTGAGCGAATCGTAGTTTCTGGTGTGAGTGGTATTGAATCGGGAATCAAAGTTCGTGAATGGATTAAAGAGCGAGGTCTGTAAGATGAAGCAATGGTTAGGAATATGTGCCTTATCGACAGCGACACTCTTATCGGGCTGTGGCGGTGAGGTTCAATATGTCGATTTTGGATTACCGAAAGTTAAAGTGCTTGAGTTATCTAATCACGAAGTGAGTGAAGACAAGTTGTACTTTCCGGCGGTCGCGAATGCCGCAGAACGTTCACACTTGAGCTTTCGAGTTGCAGGCGAGATTAGCAAGATTTATGTGAAGGAGGGGGATCAAGTCAAGAAAGGAGACTTGATTGCCGAAATCGAACCCACGGACTACAAACTAGATGTAGACAATGCTAGCGCCCGTTATAGCGTGGTTGATAGTCAATATAAGCGCTCAAAGCCATTGGTCGACAAAGGGCTGCTGGCTAAATCGCAGTTTGATGAGATTGCGGCCAATCGGCAAATTGCTTACGCAGAACTTCAACTGGCTAAGCTAAGACTCTCTTTTACAAAATTGAAAGCACCTGTTGATGGCATTATCTCCCGTGTCAGTGCGGATCAATTTGAAAACATTCAGGTAGGGCAACACATTGTCAATATTCATAGTGTTGATAACGTCGAGGTTCTAATTCAGCTACCCGATCGCTTATACACTAATCAGCCTAGCCAGGATGTGCTAGAAAAAGTGAATGCCGTCGTGAAAGTGCCTAGTGGGAATGAGTACAGTGCCAAGATTAAAGAGTTTACGACTGAACCAGATCCAGCTACGGGGACATTTACCGTTACATTATCTATGCCGATGCCAGAACAAGAATACATTTTGGATGGTATGGCTGTTGAAGTGACATCTAAAGGCGAAGACATCGGTTTAGATCTTAATAGTGGTGTTCAGGTCCCGATAGAATCTGTTTTCAACGCAGATGGTGACGAATTGAGCCGAGAGAACAAGTATGTATGGACGGTAAATTCAGACAATACTGTCTCTAAACAGAAAGTGGTTGTCGGTAAAGCGAACAAAGATACAGTCCAAGTGCTTGAAGGTTTAGAGAAAGATCAAGTAGTTGTTATCGCGGGAATCTCACGTTTAAGGGAAGGTATGCAAGTAGCAGTGGTAGAGAAGGAGGCGGGAAATGAGTGATCAGAATCTTAATGCGCCTCAACGTGATGAAGACGTGACAGGTATTGCGGCTTACTTTATTCGTAATCGTGTAATTAGTTGGATGATCTCTTTGATCTTCCTGATTGGCGGTGCCGCTGCGTTTTTTGGATTAGGGCGATTGGAAGACCCGGCTTTTACCATCAAGGATGCAATGGTTGTCACTTCTTACCCTGGTGCCACACCACAACAAGTTGAGGAAGAAGTCACTTATCCGTTAGAAAAAGCGATTCAACAGCTCACTTATGTCGATGAGGTTAATTCTATTTCTAGCCGTGGTTTGTCGCAAATTACGGTGAGTATGAAAAACAATTATGGTCCTGATGATCTCCCACAGATTTGGGATGAGTTACGCCGAAAGGTGAATGACTTAAAAGGCCAACTCCCTCCTGGTGTAAATGACCCGCAAGTGATTGATGACTTTGGCGATGTTTACGGCATCTTATTAGCTGTTACTGGCGATGGGTACAGTTACAAAGAGCTGCTTGATTATGTGGACTATTTACGCCGTGAGCTAGAGTTGATTGACGGGGTAAGCAAAGTCTCAGTGTCAGGACAGCAGCAAGAACAGGTGTTTATCGAAATATCGATGAAACGCATGAGCAGCTTAGGGCTATCGCCAAATACAGTGTTCAATCTGTTATCGACGCAAAATGTGGTATCTGACGCAGGCGCGATACGAATTGGTGATGAGTACATCCGTATTCAGCCTACAGGTGAATTTCAAAATGTGGATCAGCTTGGAGACCTAATTCTGACAGAAAGTGGTGCTCAAGGTCTGATCTATCTTCGTGATGTAGCGGAAATTAAGCGTGGCTATGTCGAGGTACCAAGTAACATTATCACCTTCAATGGTGACCTTGCGTTGAACTTGGGAGTCTCTTTTGCGCAAGGGGTTAACGTTGTCGAAGTTGGTAAGCGTTTTGATCGTCGTCTGGCTGAGCTGAAGTATCAACAACCTGTTGGTGTCGATATTTCAGAGATCTACAGCCAGCCGAAGGAAGTTGATAAATCGGTTAGTGGTTTTGTTGTCAGCCTTGGTCAAGCCGTTGCGATTGTAATCATCGTTCTGTTGTTCTTTATGGGTTTACGCTCTGGTTTGTTGATTGGTTTGATTCTATTGCTCACCGTTTTAGGTACGTTCATCTTTATGAAGTACTTTGCAATCGATCTGCAACGAATCTCTCTAGGTGCTTTGGTTATTGCACTAGGGATGCTGGTGGATAACGCCATAGTCGTGGTCGAAGGGATACTCATAGGCACGCAAAAAGGACGAACGAGGCTGCAAGCTGCGACAGATATTGTTACGCAAACCAAATGGCCATTGCTAGGTGCGACAGTTATTGCGGTTACGGCTTTTGCTCCTATTGGTCTGTCAGAAGATGCAACCGGCGAATACTGTGGAACTCTGTTTAGTGTGCTCTTGATTTCGTTGATGTTGAGCTGGTTTACGGCTATTTCATTGACGCCTTTCTTTGCAGATATTTTCTTTAAAGGTCAGAAAATCCAGCAAGACGGAGAAAATAACGATCCGTATAACGGCATGATTTTCGTGGTATACAAAAACTTCCTAGAATTTTGTATGAAGCGTGCCTGGCTAACGGTTGTGGTTCTAATTCTCGGTTTAGCTGCTAGCGTGGTTGGCTTTACCCATGTGAAACAGTCATTCTTCCCATCTTCTACAACACCAATTTTCCAAGCCGATATTTGGTTACCTGAAGGTACAGACATTCGTGCGACGAACACTAAACTCAAAGCACTAGAAACTTGGATCTCTGAGCAAGACGGTGTAGAGCACATTACCACGACAGCAGGTAAAGGCTTGCAGCGATTTATGCTGACCTATGCGCCAGAAAAGAGTTATGCAGGGTATGGAGAGATCACGACTCGAGTTACTGATTATGAAAAACTTCATGATCTTATGGCTCAGTTCCGTCAGCACGTGGAAGAGAACTTCCCTGAAATAAACTACAAGCTTAAGCAAATTGAATTGGGTCCTGGTGGCGGTGCGAAAATCGAAGCGCGTTTAGTCGGTTCTGATCCAACCGTTTTACGTGGGTTAGCCAAACAAGTTGAAGACATCATGCATGCGGACCCAGGTACAACCAACGTCCGCCATGACTGGCGTGAAAGAACGAAAGTTCTTGAACCTCAGTTTAACGAAAGCCAGGCTCGACGTTACGGTATTACTAAGTCAGATGTCGATGAGTTCCTAGCGATGTCATTCTCAGGGAAAGCTGTGGGTGTCTATCGTGACGGCACGACCTTGATGCCTATCGTCGCTCGTTTGCCTGAAGATGAGCGTGTGGATATTCGCAATATTGAAGGTATGAAGATCTGGAGTCCAGCTTTGAGCGAATATATTCCTCTTCAGCAAGTGACCATGGGTTATGACCTTCGTTGGGAAGATCCAATTATTGTGCGCAAGAATCGTAAGCGTGTGCTTACTGTAATGGCTGATCCAGATTTGTTAGGTGAAGAAACTGCGGCTACATTGCAAAAACGTTTAATGCCACAAGTTGAAGCGATAGAGCTTCCACCGGGTTATTCATTAGAGTGGGGCGGTGAGTATGAGTCGTCAGGCGATGCGCAGGCGTCTCTGTTTACCACTATGCCAATGGGTTATCTGTTTATGTTCCTAGTGACTGTATTCTTGTTTAACTCAGTTAAAGAGCCTTTGATTGTATGGTTAACAGTGCCACTTGCCATTATTGGTGTAACGACTGGCTTGCTAGCACTTAATACGCCATTCGGCTTTATGGCATTACTCGGGTTCTTGAGTTTGTCAGGTATGCTGCTTAAGAACGGTATCGTACTACTTGATCAAATTGAGATAGAAATGCATTCGGGTAAAGATCCTTATCTAGCCGTGGTTGATGCCGCGCTGAGTCGTGTTCGTCCGGTATGTATGGCTGCTATCACAACAATTCTGGGTATGATTCCACTACTGCCAGATATTTTCTTTAAACCGATGGCGGTAACCATTATGTTTGGTTTAGGTTTTGCGACTGTCCTGACACTAATTGTCGTGCCAGTGTTGTATCGTCTATTCCACAAGGTTGCTGTGCCAAAGTAACGGCATAGGCTAATTCGTTGTTGTCAAACGCCCTTGGTTTAACATCAAGGGCGTTTTTATAAGGGTTGAATATGGAACAAGAAACGTGTGCATGGGCGATGAACCATCCACTTGAGCGTGAATATCACGATACAGAATGGGGCGTACCTGTATACGACGATAACGTGTTGTTTGAATTCATTACGTTAGAAGGTGCGCAAGCCGGTTTAAGCTGGATTACGATTTTGAAAAAGCGAGAAGGTTATCGCCAAGCATTCGAAAATTATGACTTGGATAAGCTCATTCAACGTGATGAAGTACGTACTGAGTTCATCGTTGAAAACTTCGACGTGGTTAAGCACCGCGGAAAAATCAACTCGGTATTTAGTAACGCCAAAGCGGCAAAGCAATTAATCGAAGAATACGGGAGCTTATCGAATGCTCTATGGCAGTTTGTTGATGGCAAACCTATAGTGAATCATTGGACAGACATGAGCCAAGTGCCAGTCTCTACGGAACAGTCCAAAGCGATGAGTAAGTTCCTTAAAAAGAAAGGCTTTAAATTTGTGGGTGAGACTATCTGCTATGCCTTCATGCAAGCAGTCGGTATGGTCGATGACCATATGGTAAGTTGCCCGAAAAAAACCAACTGATCGGTTTTGCTTATTGAATAGCGAATGTGAAGGAGACTGGCATTAGCGAAAGTGTATTGTCTAGAGAGACTTAGCACCAAGTAAAGCCAGTTAGCTTTTAAACATTAATGGGGCTGTATCCAAAGCTTGGAAAAGTTACACCAACCAATGGTATTGATTTCAACTCCTGCCACTCGGGAAGGAATCGTTAAGGTTAAATCTTCCGTCGCTAAAATCGATAAAATGTTTTGCTCTGCTAGTTCATGAAGCAAAGTATTGAGCAAGGCTTTTCGTTCCTCAGAACAAGAAGCGTATCGAGCTAGGTTGAGTACTTCTTCCAAACGGCTGTGCTGGCGCCAAGTCATACATTGTTGCCAATAAGGGTAGAGTTTGAAAAAAGCGAACAAGCTGGTGCTTTGATCCCCCTCCAATCGAATCCCACCTAAGGTTATATCTTGATTCGAGATAGCGCGCCCATACTCAACTTGATGTGACTTATTTTGACCAGAAGATGAAGGCAGCGCTGCTTGAAGCTTCGCAGAAAACTGTCGGCTTTCATTATTGTCTTCGTAACTAAAACTGATCGGGAATGGCAAAGCTAAACTGCATTTGTTATCACGACTCATTAGGGTAGAAAAGCCTTGTTTGATTGAGTCAGTTTGCAGCTCTTTATGATTAATAAGCACATAGAAGTGACCGATGTTTTGCGTGCTGACTTGGTAATTCTCCTCTCCTGATTCAAGAAAAAAGAAGTTTTCTGCGCATTTCTTATCCTGCTTCCACTCTTCATGGATCCAAATTTCAATGTGTTTTGTTAATGCAGTTTGTCCACAGTAGTGTTCATTTCGGTTGAGTCTCAAAACCTTATCTGAATTGATATCGACAGAAAATGGGCCAGAACCAATGGGTTGGAACGCCAACTTTTCACTGTGAACAAAACGACTAGGAAGGATGGACGTTTCGGCCCGACTCAATAACGAAGGAAGTAATGGATCGGGTTCAGTAAGATTGATTTCAATGCAATAAGGTGTCACCGCATAGATGGTATCAATGTGGTCATACAAACCTCGCCAATAATGGGAGTTCACCAGTGCATTTAAGCTAGTTACCACGTCTTCAGCGGTCACATTCGTCTTGTCATGAAACATCGCACTGCTGCTTAAATGAAAGCGCCAGCAAGTGTGGGAATGCGAACTAGACCAATGGTGTGCGAGATTGGGGTGAATGGCGCTTCCATCGTGGCTTACTAAGGTCTGAAATACCTCGTGGATTAAGTGGCGTTCAGTACGTCCCATCGCAAAGTGGGGATGAAGCCAATCCAGTTTACGATGAAAGGGTGCATAGATGGTGTTTTCGCTGTTGTGGGCGGTATGAGCCAAGTATCGTTTTAAGTTGGAGGCGACACTTCGGTCATGGAAACCAACAAGCTGGTGGGCGAGATCATATCGCTCTTGGCCAATTGCGTGGTCAACGGCCTGATAGCAAGCGGTGACCGGTTCTTGTAAGCAAACTAATTCACCTTTCTGACCGCGTCCTTTCATGGGAGTCCATGTCAGCCATTGATACTCGCCCATTTGTTTCAATAGCGTGCGAGCGTGACGATCACTGCAATGGAAAGCATCCGCAATCTCGCCAATGTGAATATGGGTTTTTCCGGGACCTACTTTCTTGAATAGATCCTCATACAATTCCAGCTTACGTTTATTCATTGTTTTTATCGTTGTTCTTTTTGAGCTTCCGGATGCGCACTGCCATTGTCTGATACGAGGGAGAGGGCTTCTTCGCTAAATTGGGTTGTATCAAAGACCTCGTCTAAACGTTGGATTCTCTCGGCAGGCGTTAAATAGAACATCTTAGCCAAGAGCCCACGCTTCATCTCGTAATTATGGCTGGTTTGAATAAAGTTTACGATATAACGGAATGCGCTCATTGTTTAGTACCTCTTTGCTTTGGGAACAAACAGGTTAAGTGACGAGACAAAAATAAAACCGGAACAGATTTTTAGTCTGTTCCGGTTTTATCGGATGGAGCACTCAAATTGTCTGTATGCGAAGGGAGTCGAGCGAGTGACTCTCACTAATAAATCGCACCTGACTCCTTGTTTTACCTTTGCTCGCTATCATGAATTCTTTCTAATGCTTCGATGCGACGCCACTGTTTTTCTTCAAAACTCTGCTCTCTTAGTCCGGCAATTTCTAATTTCTTTTCTTCCTCGCCGAGAAAATCGTTGTTCAATATCTCCGCTCGCTTCTTCAAATAGTCATCGAGTGAGGTATTGAAAGCCGCTCGTTTGTCATCCAGCGCTTGGAGGCGCTGAGCACCTTCTTCACCGACTAAATCAACACGAGTCAAATACCTCTCTTGTGCGTCCATTCCTGAGGCTTGATTAAGCTGCAAGACCAGTGCGTTATTGCGCTCACTTTGTTGAATGTACTCAGGTTGTGCAGCGAGGGTTTCTTCTAGCATTTGTTGATGAGTATTCGCATCTAACTTGGCTGCTTGAATAGCAAGCTTATCAATTGCTAGTTGACGTAGCCTGTTTTCTTCATCGAACAGTTGGGCAATTTGCTCGTCAGTAAAAAACGTTCTTTGCATCGCTAGGATCGCATCATCGAGCCGCTTTAATTCTTGTAATGATAATGACCCCCTTTCAAAAGGTTCCAGCATAGAGAGTGCTTCTTTGTAAGCGAGATAAGTGTCGAACAACTCAGAGCTGATACCGAGGGCGTTTTGGCGCGACTCTTCAGCATTCACAGTCGCTTTTATCGCTTCAAGGTCTTGCTCTCCCAAACTGCTTAAAGAGTACTCGAAGAAATCTTTCTGAGAGGATAGGTCAACAGTGGTGTCTTGTTGTGATTTCACCTTTATTAGATGTGATGATTGGGGTTGGTACAGGTAAGCCGCTCCTACACTAACCAGTGATACAACGGACAATGTGATAAGAGCGACTTTTTTCATGATGGCTTCCTTATTATAAACCCTGTAGTTTCAGGCGATTAGCATGCTGGCGATATAACGTCACTGGGTCAGTCTCGAAGAGGTGGTGGATACCAAGCAGTCCGTTGATTTCATCCAGATGATTCATCTTGTAATCATCACGAATAACTTTGCCGAGGTGAGTGCTACATGCATCGACAAGACCGTCGTTGGGACCATCAAATGCCAAGCCTAAAACCACCATTGCACCGTCAGTTGGGTCAAATAGGTTGGTAAAGTTTGAAGCGCCCGTCCATGAATAGTAATACACGCCATTCGATGCCAATAAGTCGCCGCCTCCACATGCACTGATTGGAATACCTTCAGGATAATGTTGGTTGAACTCAAGTGAACCCTCAGTGGTAAGTGCGGCTAAAGAAGCAAGCGGATCTTGGTCAAGGTCGGAACCACCAGACAATAGGTTGATCAAAGTTACAAGCCCTTCTGCCAACTTTACTGCCAGGCCTTCACTGATGGAGCCTTCTGGAACGGTGTTTCTTACGATGTCCGCCACTTTGGAGCCTTTGTTCACACCACCAATGCTAGTCACGGATGCCACTAAATCGGGACGTATTGAAGCAACGTAGCGTGTTGTCGGGCCGCCATGGCTGTGCCCAATCAAGTTCACTTTTTCTGCACCTGTTGCGGCAAGTAGCGTTTCAACTTGAGCAAGAAGCTGTTCTCCACGTGCCTCGCTGCTGTTGGTCGCAGACACTTGCGCGACATAAACCGTTGCGCCATCTTTGGTTAGAGAGTGTGGGATGCCATAAAAGTAATCGACACCGGCTAATGTGTCGAAGCCAAATAAGCCATGTACTAATACAATAGGGTGTTTGGTTTCTGTATAGCCAGATGCCTGAGCAAAATTAAGCGCAGGTTGGATAATGGTCAGCGACACGAACATAGTTAGTAATTGGTATAGTCTCAAAATATCGTTCCTTCTGGTTAGACCTCTGATGAGAATTTAAACGTAGGAGATAAATTTCGATATACGCAACAAAAGAAGTTAATAAAATGTTAATGCGTGATTTTGAGATGAAAACCAACAGATTGGTTAAACTAAGCCAAAAGAATGATTGTAAGTAAATGAGTGTGCTAGGAAGTAATGAAGCCTTATATGTACAAGGCTTCATTATTGATGGGGTTTATGCAGTTGCTTCTTTTTCAAGGATTAGCGCGTTGTAGCGTTCTAAGCCTGCTTCCAGATCGGCGATGAGATCGTCCACGTCTTCTAATCCAATGTGTACTCGAATTAAGGTACCTTCAAAGTTTGGGTTAGCGACGGTGCGCAGGGCATTGAAACTCTTAGGCTCATTGGCAAGAATCAAACTTTCAAAGCCCCCCCAAGAATAGCCCATACTAAAGTGTTTCATGCCATCTAAAAGTGCGGTGGTAGCGCGTGGATAGCTAGACTTCATAACAAAAGAGAATAACCCGTTACCGCCAGTAAAGTCGCGTTCAAAAAACTCGTGGCCCGGACAGGTCTCCAGTGCAGGGTGACGGACATGGTCTACTTCCGGGCGATTCTGTAGCCATTTGGCAACTTTCAAACTGTTGTCTGCATGTTGGCGAAGTCTGACATCTAAAGTACGAATACCGCGCAGACCAAGGTAGGCATCATCAGGGGACACACACTGGCCCATCAAATAACTCTGTTCTCTTAACTGCTCCCAGTGCTTCTCATTCGCGACAGCGGTACCGAGCATCACGTCAGAATGTCCTACGATGTACTTGGTTGCTGCTTGGATAGAAATATCTACGCCAAACTCGAATGGAGAAAAGTTAACACCTGCTGCCCAAGTATTATCAAGCATAACCACAATATCTGTTTCATGAGCGATACGGGCTAAGGTTGGCACATCTTGCACTTCCATTGTGATCGAGCCTGGTGATTCCAAAAACAGCACTTTCGTATTTGGTTGAATGAGTTCGCGGATTTCTTCGCCGATAGTTGGGTCGTAGTAAGTTGTCTCTACGCCCATCTTTCTCATTATTTTGTCACAGAAGTCACGAGTTGGTTCGTAGCAGGTGTCGACCATTAAAATGTGATCGCCTGATTCAACAAAAGAGAGAATCGCGTTTGAAATGGCGGCAGTACCACAGGGATAGAGTGCACATCCCGCGCCTCCTTCTATTTCAACCATTGCATCTTGGAAAGCGAAATGGGTGTTTGTACCACGACGGCCATAAAAGAGCGTTTTGTTAGCTCGATTGACTGTAGCGTGGTGCTTTTCTGCCACGGTGTTGAATACGACGGTAGACGCGCGCTGTACAGGAGGGTTTACGACTCCGTTTGTCCATTTGCCATCACGGCCTGCTGTGACAAACTTTGTTTGTTTTTTTTCTGACATTTGAAGTCCCTATCTATAACTGTTGCCTTTATTTAAAACATGACAACAGTCAATAAGCAAGGGCTAGAGTAGAGGATTGAACAAGTAAAACACGCGCTCTAAAAAACGGGAGTGTAACGAGCGCTTTTGCCATTGCTCTAAACATACTCGGTGAGACTTTTCCATGTAGCCTTTTTGTAACCAAAACATCTCTTTTGTGAATGGCTCATCGTCGATTGCGAGTGTCAGTTCAAAATTCAACCACAGGCTACGCATATCCATGTTTACTGTTCCAACAAGGCAGAACTGTTCATCGATGACAACCGATTTAGTATGGAGTAATCCGCCATAGAACTCGTATATCTGAACACCAGCGAGCATCAATTCTGTATAGAAAGCACGTGAAGCCCATTGAACCATCATCGAATCATTTTTATGTGGGATGATGAGCTCAACTTTAATACCGCGTTGAGCGGTCATTTTTAGGGTCTCAAGCAGATCAGAGCTAGGGACAAAATAGGGAGTTGTAATTCGTACCGATTTGTTCGATTGATTTATTGCTAAGGTTAATACTTGCGAGATTAAATGCTCTGGCATACCTGGCCCAGAGGGGACGACTTGAACCGGGTGCTGCGGCTCATCTGGATTAATTCGGCACTCAGGAAGTTTTGGCAACCTACGACTCCCTGTTTCCACCTCCCAGTCCCAACCATGGATGGCAGATAACACGTTTACAGTAGGACCTGTTAAGCGAACCATAATATCAATCCATTGCCCAACGCCGCTGCTTTGTTTGAAGAAGGCTGGGTCGACCATATTCATTGAACCTGTGTAGCCAATTTTGTCATCTATGACGATGATTTTTCTGTGTTGCCTTAGGTCAAGGCGACGCAAAAATATCCGCCATGGACTAACTTCTAGCGCTTGGACTACTTCAACGCCAGCCGACTTCATCATCTTGTACCATTCGCTACGGAAGAATCGAGGGCTCCCAGCAGAATCGAGAAGTAATCTAACTTTTACGCCTCGTTTAGAGGCTTTGATAAGAGCGGATGATACGGAATCAACCAAACCACCAGGGTGCCAGATATAAAACACCATATGTATGCTGGTTTCAGCAGCTTCAATATCTTGGATTACGGAATGCAGGATTTCGTTAGGGGAGCTTTGTAGCGAAAGGGTATTTCCACTCAAAGCAGGTAAACCTAGTCGGTTATTGCACAGTTCATCAATACGATAAATATGACGGCCAAAACTTTCAGGCGCATGGGCGTGACATTCATTTAGGCTGGAAAACCACTGCTCGAAGGGAGAGAACATCATTTTTGCGCGCTCTGCTCTTTTCCTGCCTAGATTAAGCTCACCGAATAGGAAGTAACAAGCGACGCCTACAATTGGGATGATATAGATGATCATCAACCAAGCAAGCGACACACTTACCGCGCGTCGTTTTAAGACGACTCGAATCGTGACACCCGCGACGAGAATCCAATAAAAGACGATCCCTGCGAGGGTGAGAAAGTGATAAAACTTGTCCATTCAACTACCTAGAGAGCGTAACTAGCGTATTAATAGTAATCTGACTGTGATACAGCGACAACAACAAACTCTCCCAAATTATGAGAGTATTGCAAAGTTTACAAAAAGAGGATTTGTGTTAGAGGAGTGTTAAAATCAGTGTATAGAGCTTGCTATTGTGTAAAAAATCAGCATTTAAACACAATAATTACATTTGTGGTGAAAAAATGTACTTTCTGGGGTTTCAATTTTAATCTTAAACTGCTTTACTTGCCATAACGTTAGCGTCACTCAAAATTCTAATAAGTGTAAAATAATATATACACTCAACTTTTATAGACGCCTAACAGAAGCAAACACAACTTATAAAATGATTTTAATGGAGTAAATCGTGGCTATTAGTTCAAGTGCACAGCCCCGTGATACGTGGGGGTCTAAATTAGGCTTCGTAATGGCTGCAGCAGGTTCTGCTGTAGGTCTTGGTAACATTTGGAAGTTTCCTTATACAGCGGGTGAGAGTGGTGGTGGTGCATTCGTTGCAATCTACCTTCTTTTTGTAATTTTTATCGGCTTCAGCGTAATGCTTACGGAATTCGCTATTGGTCGTAAGACAGGTCTCTCAGCAGTAGGTGCGTTTAAATCGACTGACCGTCGTTGGACGTTTACTGGTGTAATGGGTGTGTTAAGTGGTCTACTTATTATGGGTTTCTACCCTGTAGTAGGTGGTTGGGCATTAGCATACATCTTTAAAGTGGGTGGTGGTCTGCTAAGCACGCCAGAAGCTATCGGTGACAGCTTCGGTGGTTTCATCTCAGATCCAGTTCAACCACTAATGTGGATGGCAGTCTACCTGTTCCTTAACATTGTTATCGTAATGAAAGGTATTTCTGGCGGTATCGAGAAAGCAGGTAAGGTTCTTATGCCTTTACTATTCCTTATCCTGATCGTTGTTTCAGTGAAAGGTCTAATGCTTCCAGGTGCTATGGCTGGTCTAGAATTCCTGTTCATGCCTGACTTCTCTAAAGTAGACAGTAATGTTGTTCTAGCGGCGCTTGGTCAAGCATTCTTCTCACTATCTCTTGGTATGGGTTGTATGATGACATACGGTTCGTACTTGAAGAGAAAAGAGAACCTAGTTCAGACGACAGGTATGGTTACTGCAATGGATACTGGTGTTGCCATCCTAGCTGGTGTTGCAATGTTCCCTGCGATGTTTGCATTTGGTATGGAACCAGCGGCAGGCCCAGGTCTAGTATTCGTAGTTGTTCCTCAACTATTTGCTGAAATGGGTGGCGTAATCGGTCTTCTATTCGCTCTAATGTTCTTCATCGGTCTAACAGTCGCGGCTCTGACTTCTTCTGTATCTCTACTAGAAGTAGTGGTGTCTTACCTTATCGATGAAAAAGGTATGAAGCGTTCGACTGCAGTAATTTCTTCAAGTGTGGTAATGGCGACACTATGTGTGTTCGCATCACTATCGCTTGGCGGTGTTGGTCCAACTCTATTCGGTACGGGCGCATTTGACATCTTTGACCTTCTAACAGATAAGATCTTCCTAGCAGTTGGCGGTATGTTGGTGTGTATTTTCGCTGGTTGGCGTCTATCTCGCTCAGAGCTTGAAAAAGAAATCACCAACGACGGTGAAGTATCATTCCCTCTATTTGGTTTATGGTACAACTTAGTTAAGTACGTGATCCCTGTAGCAATCGCAATCGTAGCATTCATGGGTGTTAAATCTGGTTTCGACAGTGGCAAAGGCGAAATCATGCTACTAGGTTTAGGTATCATCGCTCTGGCAGGTATCTTCTCTAAGAAGCTCTAAAGCCCAGTGAGACAAGATTAAAGAGGAGCCAAATGGCTCCTCTTTTTTGTATATATAAGTTGTTTTAGGATACAGGTATACTCTTGCGTCCAAATAGAGGCGTAAAATGTTTAGTATTGTATTTACTCATCCAGATTTTATTCTGATCAACAAGCACCCTAATGTGTCTGTTCATAAAGATGATGGCGACACCATGCTGCTACAAGAAGTAGCCAAAGTAAGTGGTGACTCGCAACTGTACCTTGTTCACCGTTTAGATAAGATGACTTCCGGATTGCTTTTGCTAGCAAGAAGCTCGATCGCAGCAAGCGCTTTGTCACGTTTATTCTCAGATAGAAAGATAGAGAAATATTACTTAGCAATTGGGAGTAACAAACCCAAGAAAAAGCAGGGCATAGTGATTGGTGATATGGAGCGCTCTAGACGTTCTTCTTGGAAGCTCGTCAATCGAGTTGACAATCCCGCTGTTACACAGTTTTTCTCAGTTGCAGGTGAAGTCGGAGAAAGGCTGTTTATATGTAAACCTCATACCGGGAAAACACATCAGATTCGGGTGGCCCTTAAATCAGTTGGCTCTGCCATCATTGGTGACCCGATTTATAATGCGTCTAGCGTTGAGGATAGAGGTTATCTACACGCTTTCGCATTGCGTTTTAAATATTTAGATAACGATTATTGCTTCGTTTGTGATCCAAGAAGTAACGAGAAGCTTGGTGACAAATGGAATGGTTTAACAACTTGTCAGGCTATTGAAGCCTGGTTAACCCCTTGGGAGCTATCATGGCCGAAGATCAAAAAATAATTCCCGCGCCGATGGAAATCAGTCAACTACCCGTTTTTTTTGAGCAAGTGACGCTTCGCCTATCTGAAGCTCCAGATGAAGTAAGGCGTTTGTTTCACGGACGAGGCCGCTGTTTTAAAGGGTTAGAGCAGATAACTTGTGATTGGGTCGCTGGGCAACTTATCGTCGCGATTTTCAAACAGGTCGATACCTCTTTTATCGATGAGTTGAAATGTGGGCTGATGGCGCTGTCCGATTCATCTATTTGGCAATCAAAAAACGGGCGCTCGATTGTTATTCAGTATCGATATCAAGAAGGTTCTCCATCGGAGGTTCTGCTAGGTGAACTCGAGCCAGCTCCCGTAGTGAAAGAGTCGGGTATAAAGTATCAACTTAATATAGGTCGCAACCAAAACTTTGGATTGTTTCTGGATATGCGTTTAGGCCGTAATTGGGTTAGAGAAAATGCAGAGCACAAAAAGATACTCAATCTATTTGCATATACTTGTGGTTTTTCTGTAGCTGCGGTTGAGGGCGGTGCTGACACGGTAGTCAATGTAGACATGTCTAAAGGCTCTTTGGCTAAAGGAAAGGAAAATCACAAGTTAAACGAGCATAACCTAAATAAGGTCAAATTTTTGGGCTATGACATATTCCGCTCTTGGGGCAAGATTCGTAAGTTAGGTCCATATGATCTAGTCATTATTGATCCACCATCATTCCAAAAAGGGAGTTTTGCGTTGACGAAAGACTACAAAAGAATTCTTAGACGTCTCCCCGAGTTACTCGTCCCAAATGGTAAGGTTTTAGCCTGCGTGAATTCACCCCAAGTATCGAGTGACTTCTTAATTGACGGAATGAAAGAGGAAGCTCCTAGCTTTAGTTTTGTTCAACGTCTTGATAACCCGCCTGAATTTGAAGATTTAGACCCTCAAGCAAGTTTAAAAGTACTAGAGTTCTCAAGCTAATTAAACGAAAGTAGGTCGAAAAAGTACCATCTTAATTTTCAATAAAAAATAAGATGGTATAAAAAGCCAGTGATGAATGTCTCTAATTTGAGAATTGGTAACTAAGTCGTGTTTTAACAATGGATCTAGATCTCACTTTTTTTCGTGTTAGATTAACTATTGTACTAAAATTAGACTAGGTGCGGGTCTTTTTTGTGCGTGTGCAGGTTTTTTGATATCTGGGTGTCACAGAATTTGAGAAAGTTGGTTAATTAGGTGTTGTTTCTATTTATTTTTTAACATGAAATAACTAGGATTAATTGTTTGTCACGATGCATTCACTTATATAGAATGCAGTCATCTTAGATGCATATGTGCATAAAATATATGCAATTATTTTAGTAAAAAGGGAAATCTCATGTTAACTAAAGCTTTTGTTGCTGCTCAAAGCGCACTTTATTCTTTTAAAAATGACGAGCGTGGTGTTACTGCGATTGAATATGCAATCATCGGTGTTGCTATTTCTGCTATCGTTTTGGTTGTATTTAACCAAGATGGCGGCCTTAAAGATGCTCTTAAAGGTGCGATGAGCACTATTACTAGTAACGTGACCGCGGCTAACAACAAATCATAAGTTCGCTTATGACTATATGGTGGCTGATATTGGCCACCATTTGTATATTTATTTGTTGGCGTGATTACATGCATCGAGTAATCAGCAACAAGAGTGTGTTACTTTTGCTTGGTTTATTATTAAGCACTGCTGTAATACGTGATTCTCAGTTGTATTTCGCGCAAGCGTTATTAGTACTATTACTGGGAATAGTCCTATGGAAGTTTGGAGTGTTTGGTGCTGGTGATATAAAGCTAGCGAGCACTTTTGCTCTACTTATAGATCCTAATTACCTGATGCTCACATTTGTAATTATGTTCTTGCTTGGTGGGATCGAAGCACTGCTATATATACTGATAAGAAAACTTAAACCTATAAGTATTGTCCATGACGGGCTGCCCTTTGCTATCCCTATTGTTATAAGTGGAGTGTTTGGCATTGGCGCATCAATTTAGGAATTAAACGTGCGCACAAAACTCATTCTTAGTGTTGCCGTGTTGGCAATTATCTTTGGTCTTTACGGCTTAGCTGGTAATTTAACCAGATCAAATAACACCGCTACCCCTCAAGAGGCGAAGCCTCCTAAATTCTTCTCGGTTTGGAGAGTCAAATCTGACGTTGCATCCGCGCAAGCTGTAGAAGCGAATCAGCTCGAAATTACTAAATTGTCTGAAAGTGATGCTGCTAAAGAAGGCGTTACTGAAGATATGGTCTTTGAATATCCGGTCGGCTCAATTTATCGTAGCGATATGCAATCTGGATCCATTTTATATGTAACGGATGTTGTTGCACCAAATTCTCCTGAATATCTAGACCTGACGTTAAGAGACGGTTTTGTCCCATATCCTTTAAAAGTTTCACCAGATGCGCTGGTTGGCGGTGTAATTCGGGCGAGTAGTTACATCGATATCTTAGCTCTGACAAGTCCGAGTACTGCGTCTTCAGTAGACGTTGGCTCGTCGGCGGCTGCCCAAGGAAAATCGATATCGGTATCTCCTGTTCTTATGGGAATTAAGGTGTTGAAAGTGGACCAGTCTGTTGAAGAAGGTACTAACGAAGATTTAGGCCCTGATACCCATTTAATTCTTGAACTTGATCGTAAACAGGTTTCGATACTAAGTGTCGCTAAGGAAATCGCAATCTTAGAAGTTCATAAATCGGTCGGTAATTATAGTGCGGCTGAGCTCAGCGCTGATGCTGGAGATGTATTACCTGGATTCAAGTCCGTCATTGAGTATCGTGCAGATGCCGTAACTATTAAGTAGGGAAAACAATAATAATGTCTATGAATAGAGCACTCTTTGCTGTACTTGCTATGATATGGAGTGGTTTTGCTTCAGCACAAGTATTAATGAATCTAGGTGAAGGTGAAGCGAAAGCCATTAATACTAAAGCAGAGATTGCTTCAGTGTTTATATCTGATCCTAAGATAGCGGATTATCAAGTTGTCGATAAAAACAAGTTGGTCATTTTTGGTAAACAAGTTGGTTCAGTCTCTTTACTTGCGTTCGATGAAAACTCCGAAACCATTATTAGCCGAAAGCTTGTTGTTAACAAAAGCCTAATTCATGTCCAGCAGCAGGTGCAAATTCGATACCCAAATGTCAGTATCTCAATTTACAATTTAGGCGAACAGGTTGTACTGGCTGGCAAGGTGCCTAGCGAAAAGGTAAGGGACGAAATCAATATTCTTGTTGGCGAATTGCTGAATAAAGAATACGAAGACTACAAAATCGAGTGGGATCTTGGAGATAACTCCTATGAAATGGAGTTTATGACTCGACGTCACTACAAAGGTATTGTCAACAACATCGAAGTCGCTACCACAAAGCAAGTGAATGTGAAGCTGTCCATTGCTGAGGTGTCTCAATCGTTCTTAGAAGAGTTTGGCGTGCAATACGCTAGTAGTGGTTATTCGGCGGGAACATTCGTCGACCAATTAGTCAACTTTAGTGCTTCAGATATAGTCTCTGTCATAACCGCAATCGGCGATGATGCTGTTGGGCAAGTGCTTGCAGAGCCCAATTTATCGGTTATCTCTGGTGAAACCGCTAGCTTCTTAGTTGGTGGCGAAATTCCTGTTGTTACCATCGTCGACGGTGGCACCAATGTTCTATTTAAGGAATTTGGTATCCGCTTAGAAATGATGGCTAAAGTGCTACAAGATGACAAAATTAAGCTATCACTGATGCCAGAAGTAAGCTCTCTGGATACTCAATATCAAAACGACCGTTACAACCTTCCTGCTCTCAAAACGAGACGAGCGCGCACTACAGTTGAACTGGGTGATGGTCAAAGCTTTGTTTTAGGTGGACTGCTAAGTACAGAAGATCGTGAGTCTTTAAGCCGTGTTCCTTTTATTGGCGACGTTCCTATATTGGGCGCGCTATTTAGGCATTCAGAGACCGTACGCAATAAAACTGAGCTAGTGATCGTTGCAACAGTCAATCTTGTTAATCCAGTTAATCCTTCGCAGATTCAGTTACCGACAATGAAGCGTACATCAACGATGCAGAGGTTTTTTAATATCGAATATAGCTATACCCCTGCGAGTAAAGTGTGGGCCGAAGAAATCTTGCAGACAGGAGGCTTTAAGAAATGAATAAGTTTCTAGTAGCAATTATGACATGCTTACTCGTTGTCGGTTGTGCGGAGCGGGTTGATGAACGCTCTGGTATTAGTGTCGAACTTGTACCCGTTACCTATACTTTTAAAGCGAATGTACAAAAAGATAACCAACCTGAAGTTGGGGAGCGTATTCGTGAGTATTTGGAGCTACACCGAGATAAAGTACTTACTGAGCAGGTGTTTTTTGCTTGGTCTTCCAAACTTGCTAAACAGCAGGTTTTAGAAACCAAGGAAAAACTGCTTTTGATGGGAATAGATCCTAAGAGTATTCACATTTCTGAGTTAACGAGCAGTGCTCAACCTTTCAATCTTACGATTTCGCTGCAGCAATTTCAGGTCTTAGTACCGACTTGTGAAGCTCCAAAAGTTAATCGATTTGGGTTTACTGCTCATGACTGTTTCGTAGAGGGGATGCGTTGGCAGTCTATGCAGCATCCGGAAAAAATGGTGGGTAACCAAGCGAAACCAAGCGACGTGGAAAAATAGCCGATGTTAGATTTAGTAGAACTATTAAAACCGTCAGACTCTCAAGAACCAGAAGCTCAGGGGCTGTCATCGGTTCTATTCTATCAAACCGAAGTCTGCCGCAAGTTGGTAGAAGAAGCGTTTACGTTTGAAGGCCTTGCTGTCCCTAAGTTGTTGGAAAATGATGATGAGGTCATCAAGAAGCATGCGCGTAGCAGTGCGTTAGAAATTGTTATTGTCGAGCTTAATGAAAGTGCGAATGTAACAGAAGATATGCGACGCATTAGTCACTTGCTACCTAACTCGGCATCAGTGATTGTTATCGGTAGCGAAGATGCAATTTCTACGATTCGAAACCTCAAAGAGATGGGTTTTTACTACCTATTCTGGCCAGTAAGTAAACAAGAGCTTATCGACTTCGTAAAAAATGTATCTGACAACCGTCAACGTAACTCTGGCTTAGGTAAAGCACGTGAGGCGAAAAAGGTCGCATTTTGGGGAGCCAGCGGGGGCGTGGGTAACTCATTATTAGTCGCAGAAATTGCTTGTGAACTGTCGAGTAAGAAAAACAGCTCATGTGTCGTAGTTGACCATGACTTTGTTGGTGGCAACTTGGACATATTGCTTGGACTTAAAAAGTTTGAGAAGAAAGATATTCCACCTGGTGCGTTGACGTCTAACTTAGATACGTCATATGCGTTAAATATGACTCAAAAAATAACGTCGATGCTATCGATTTTGTCAGTGCAGTCTAAAGATCTCAATGAAATTCAGATGAAGGAATATGTGAGAACTTTGTCTGATGAACTCTCTGAGCAAACCAACTTTTTGATCGAAGACCTTTCTCGCTCAGTCAACAGCAAATACGATCTTGAATATAGCGCTAAGGAATGTGATGCCATTGTCTTGGTCTTAAAGCCAACGGTTTCATGCCTAAGAGATGCCAGTCGAGTTTGTTCTCAGTTGAAAGATTTAGAGACAAAAGCACGTATTATCGTGGTTATTAATCATACAGCGCCAGAGAAACATTCGACAGTAACTAAAGAAGAAATCGAAAAATACCTGCGTAGACCCATTGATGTTATTTGTCCTTATGATGGTCAGATGAGCAAAGCGCTGCTTGAAGGAAAGCACCTTCATGAGTTGAAGTTGCCAATAAGTAAAAGTATTAAGCAAATTACAGCAGCATTACTTGGCGAAAAGCGCGAGATCAGCAAGGCTGGGTTGTTAAGCAAGTTAATTAAGAGAGGTCGTCAATAATGGATCACTCGAAATCGATATTTATAGCCATACGTCGTCAGATATTTGAAGCATTAGATAGTGAAGCTGTAACAGTTCTGACTAAAGAGCAGTTAAGTAAACAACTTGCTGAAGCCGTAGAACTCCTTATAGAACGTCAGGGGTGGTCAGTACCTTCCATCGTTAAAGCTGATTACGTTCAAAGTCTAGTTAACGAAATTCATGGCTTAGGGCCAATGCAAGCTCTGATGGAAGATGAATCCATCAGCGATATCATGATCAATGGTTGCGATAATGTATTCGTGGAGCGTAATGGTTTAGTTGAAAAGTCGGAAGTAACATTTATTGACGAAGAACAATTAATTCAAATAGCTAAACGAATTGCTGCCCGTGTTGGACGCCGAGTTGACGACTCATCACCAACTTGTGATGCCCGCTTGCCAGACGGTAGTCGTGTAAATATTGTTATTCCCCCAATTGCGATCGATGGAACGTCCATTTCTATTCGTAAGTTCAAAAAAGGCAGCTTAAGCTTCGACGCGCTTGTCGAATTTGGTGCTATGAGCCCTGAAATGGCTAAGCTTCTTATGATCGCAGCTCGTTGTCGTCTTAATATTTTGATTTCCGGTGGTACAGGTTCTGGTAAAACAACCATGCTTAACGCTCTTTCGCAGTTTATTTCTGAGAAAGAACGTATTGTAACTATCGAAGATGCGGCTGAACTTAAGCTTCAACAGCCCCATGTTGTGCGGTTGGAAACGCGAACTTCCGGTATTGAAGGAACTGGTGCAATCGATCAGCGAGACCTTGTTATCAACTCACTTCGTATGCGTCCTGACCGAATTATCGTTGGTGAGTGTCGTGGCGGTGAGGCATTCGAAATGCTTCAGGCCATGAACACAGGTCACGATGGCTCGATGTCTACATTGCACGCCAATACACCTCGTGATGCTCTTGCTCGTGTCGAAGCTATGGTGATGATGGCGACTAACAACTTACCTCTAGAGGCTATTCGCCGCAATATTGTTAGTGCTGTCGATCTTGTTATTCAGATCAGCCGTTTGCATGATGGTTCGCGTAAAGTAATGAGTGTGTCTGAGGTTGTGGGTCTTGAAGGACAAAGTGTTGTTCTGGAAGAGATCTTCCGTTTTGTGCCTAATCAGATGCAAGGAGATGATGGAAAAGTGCGCGGAAACTTTGTTACTGCAGGCTTGATGCAACGTTCAGTTTTAGTGGAGAAAGCGAAGTTCTTTGGTTTAGATGCTCAACTTAGTCAACTATTTGCGGCTCGAGAAGCAATATGATCTTCTGGCTTTCTCTAATCATAGGTGGGCTTTTGTTCGTTATTGCGTTTTGGCCATCAAAACGTAAAGAAAACGAGTACTTAGAGCAGTTGAATCAAACCTTGTTTGTAAGCTCAATGGACGAAGACCACAAGGCCGTAAATTTCAATAGCCTAACTGGTGAGACGTTTTCTCAAAAAGTGGTTCGACGATTCAATAACGTTAAACTGCAGCTTGGCAAGTTTGCTCTCTTAAAGATTCTCGCTTTTTGTATGTTAGTTGCTCTTGCATGCTTCTATATAAACAATACATTTTTACGCTTTAATCCATTTTATGTTTTGATCATCGGGCAAATCATTGGTGTATTTGTTGGATTAACGCTACTAGAGCAGCGTCAGGAAAAAGAATTTGAGATGTCCTTTCCTGATGCCTTAAATATGCTAGCAAGTGCGGTAAGCTCGGGTGAAAGTTTGATGCACTCGATCATATTTGTTGGCAAATCATTAGAGGGGAGTGTTGGTGAAGAGTTTAAGAGAATGGGAGAAAGATTGCAGCTAGGCGAGTCTCCCGATACGGTTTTTCGCAAGTCTTGTAACCGTTTTCCTTATCGTTCCTTTCAGTTTTTTGTTATTACGCTCCGCGCAAATATGCAGCGCGGTGGTCAGTTAAAAGATGTTATTACGCGTTTGAATCGTTTGATGTTTGACGCAAGGGCTATTGAGAAGAAGAAGTATGCGTTAACTTCAGAAGCGCGTACATCGGCAAAGATTGTTGCTGCTATTCCATTCTTTTTCTTATTTGTACTTCAATTTTTGAGTCCAGAGAATTACGACTTTGTAATGAATCACCCTAAGGGGCAGCCAATACTTTACTACATGCTGATTAGTGAGACTCTAGGTATTGCCATCGTCTGGGGATTGATGAGAGGAGTTCGATAGTAATGATCTCTCCGCAGTTATACGTATTTCTTCAACTCTGTTCAGTTTTCCTGGGAGTTGTGTTAATCGCATTGGTGATTTTCCGATTAGTTAAACGGAAAATGTTCCTTACCCAGCTTTCTCTTAAGTCAGAATCAAATCGCATGGCGGGTTTTGTTGAGTTCGTATCCGAGAAAGTGACCAAACCTGTAGTAGAAAGTAACAACCAAGAGATCAATGAAAAGTTTAAGAGAGCAGGGATATCTACGAAAAGTAAGTGGGTAAACTTCTATATGCCAATCAAATATGGAGCGCTAATGCTAGGGTGCCTTGGTATATATATATATTCGCTCCAAAGTGATATGTCGACTACCGCTCTTGTCGCATTTATGGCTTGTTGGTTGATTGCCTGTATCATTCTTCCTGACGCAATTTTGGACAGCAGAGGTAAAGCAAGGGTTTTACGTGTCTCCCAACAGCTACCATATTTATTGGACCTTTTAGCTGTCTGTGTTCAAACGGGTATGACAATTGAATCTGCGATGAATTATTTATCTAAAGAGATGGCGGGGTTTGATAAGGAACTCGCAGGGTTGTTAAAGAGGACAAATGATAGGTCCCGTTTGGTTGGTATGCAGAAAGCACTCGATGAACTTTATGAAGATATCCCCTCCAGTGAGATGCGAAGCTTCGTCATGACACTTAAGCAGAGTTTGCAATACGGTTCCTCTATTTATGGTGTCCTTACTACGCTTGCCGGGGACATTCGAGATGTTCAAATGCTTACTCTAGAAGAGAAGATAGGTAAGTTAGCAGCAAAAATGTCTGTTCCGCTAATACTATTTATTATGGTTCCCATCGTTATTTTGATTGCAGCGCCGGGAATCTTGAGGATGATGTCTAATGTTTAAATTTGTGCCTCTTCTTGCTGCTTTAGTGCTGGTTGGCTGTGTCTCTACGACAACTCCAGATAGCACTTTAAATAAAGAGTCCCTGCTGCTTCAAGCGCAAAATTACAGTGAGCTAGTGGGTTTCTATAAATCGGAACTCAGCAAAAACGATACGCCGGAAACTCGTATTAAACTTGCGCGAAGTTACTTGAAAATAAAAGACGCAGATTCTGCTTTGTTTACCTTGCAACCCCTAGTATCACAAAAAATAGTATCGGCCGAAGCATTATCTGTAAATGCCAGTGCTTTATATGAGCTCGGTGAGTTTAAGCAAGGGTTGAACGATATTGAACGAGCTAAAGAGTTGGACCCTGGAAATGCTGAAATCTTGAATTTGTCAGGCTTACTTTATTCAGCGAATGGTGACTACAACAAAGCTCGTATGATGTTCAACCTGGCAAGAAGCAATTTCTATGATGACATCACTATTAAGAATAACCTTGCGGTACTCGACATCATCGAAGGGCACTATTTAGATGCGGTGCAACGACTGATGCCAATTTACACTAATGAACAAGCCGATGCCCAGGTGCAGGCAAATCTTATGTTGGCACTAGCGAAATTGGGTAACTTTGAGTATTTGAGAACAATGCTAGGCCCAGAAGTGAGCGAGGAAGATGCATTCAATCATTTCGCGGCGTTGAGAAATAGTGAGCCTTCGAGTCAAGTTAACCCTGAACTTCTAAAAACCGAAGCAACCGGAGCTGTACAGTAATGAAAGGTGTAAAAGCTTTTTATCAAAAGGGTGTAGCTAGTATCGAGTTTGTTCTAGGATTTATGGCGTTTTGGCTGATGTGCATGGCATGGGTTGAAATGAGCTACCTCTCGTATATCAGTGCGATCTCTGACTTGGCCGTATCTGAGGCAGCACGCTCAGCAAAAGTGTCTCATGGAGATTACAGAACTGTTTTCCAGAACGTCATTAATGATAGTGATGCGTTGTGGGCGGGAGTGGTTGATGAGTCAAATTTTCGAATGTCCGTTAACTATATTCGAGCTGTTGCCGATTTAACGAATGTGAACCCATGTGAAGTGCCTGACGGTGATAGTTTTGCCGAATGTGGCACTGCCGCAAATAGTGCCATGGCTATTTATAGAGTAGATTACGATTTCAACTCCATTTTCACCTATTTTATGGACACATCTAGTTTAGTGAGCCGTGAAGTAATCGTTGTACAGGAGTATGAACGAGATGCTTTCTAGACTGTTACGTAAAAGACAAAATGGATCATTCAGTGTTGAATTTGCGATTGTAGGCTTGGTTTTCAGTACGCTGCTTGTTTTTAGTGGTGATGTGATTATCAAGTTATCGATGAAAGGTAAGCTAGACAGACTGTCTTATTCGATGGTTAATATCCTTAAAGAGCGTACTCAGTTGTATGACGAGGATTACAAGATTACAAATAGTGAAGCTCGACAATTGTATGTTATTTCGCGCGAGTCTTTATCGCGAATGAGTGGCTCTGCATTTGATAGTAATCGCTATCGAGTTATCGTTGAGGAGCAGACATTTGCGAGTAATGGTAATCCGAATCCAGTAAGAACGTTTAACTTTGGTGCTGATGTGTGTACGTTGCAGACGCGCTTGAGTGATTTGCGTCACCTTTCGGTGGTCACGTCTTGGGATCGACAAGCAACGTTATACCGAGTCTCATTGTGCTACCAAACTGACAACTGGGTTGGTGATATATTGGGAGGTGATTTTCGCATAGTCTCCTCTGATGCGGTAATTATAGGTAGGTAGAGAAATGAGACATATCAAGAAGCAAAGTGGTCACGCTGCTCTACTATTCGCAATGATTATTCCTGGCTTGTTTGGCTTGTTTACTTTAGCTAGTGACGGCGCGAGGGCACTACAAACTAAGGCTAGAATTGAAGACGCTTCAGAAATAGCGGTACTTGCTATTGCGGCACACAATGACGATAACAAAGACTCTCAAGGGCCAGAAAGCGGTAGTCGAGTAAACCGAAAAATCGCGACTGATTATTTAGAAGCATACTTACATGACACGACTGAAATCTCTGAAATTAAAATAAGAAAGTATAATTGCGACCAAATCAAAGAATGCCGTGATGGTTTAGCAAGAGGCGAAGCTCGTTTCTTCCAGTATGAAGTTGAAGCGACAAGTAAGCATACTTCTTGGTTCCCAGGTAACAAGGCGATCGAAGGGTTTGGTGATAACTTTTCTACGAAAGGTGCGGCAGTTGCTCGTAAGTACCAAAGTGAAGCGGTAGATATTATTTTTGTTTCTGACTATTCAGGATCGATGGAATGGTATTGGAGTGGTGGTTCAAACAGAAAGTATATTGATCTACGTAACATCATTAAAGAAGTAACTAATGAACTACAAAAGTTCAATGACTTAAACAATACTGATGATAATACTGTTGGCTTGACAGCATTTAATTATTACACGCATACCAAGCCGAGTAACAAAAATTATTATTGTAAGCTGACTCAAATGGTGTCCAAAAATGGCTATTTTAATGCTTCGCGCACGGTAAGAGACATTTTTGTGGAAAAGAACAGTAGCTACTGCCGTTCACAAAGCAATGATAGATCGCGCTTTAACGATTTGCCGTTAACTGATAACTATACTTCGTTCAATAATAGTGTTCAGAACTTCTACCCAAATCATGGTACCGCTTCTTTTCAAGGAATCATTCGTGGTGCTCAAATGCTCAAAAAGGGCAAGAACCCGAGGCGTTTGCTGATCGTTTTATCTGACGGGGAAGATGGCGATCCTAATAGGCATCAACAATTAGTAAATGCCGGAATGTGTACCAAAATAGTTGATACATTATCCGCAGATAAAACGAGCGATGGGCATGCAATAAAAGCGAGACTAGCTGTTGTTGGTTTTGATTATGATGTGAACAAGAATAGAGCTCTGCAGCAGTGTGTAGGGGCAGAAAACGTTTATAAAGCGCAAAACAAAGACGATATCTTAAATAAAATACTCGAGCTCATTACAGAAGAAATCGGGCACTTGAATTGATGAAAAGTAAAATGAATATGAGAATGAAGAGAAGTACCTTGGCTGCAAGCCTGATTTTATTGGCTATGAATACTCACGCCAATGAAATGCAAGATCCTTTAGCACTCTATTGTAATCAAGATGGTGTCGAATTTGAACACTCGGTGCAGGTGGGTAACAGTGTTGAAATTATGAATCATCAAGGTGGGTTTCAGCAAGTTGTGAAGTCTGGACGCGTGGCGCCAGAGATGTCTTGGTTGCGTGAAGAGTTGGCTCAAATTGGTATGTCTCTGAATTGTTCAGAGTATTTACTAGCTAACGCTGATGTGAGCTATTCAACGGATCCAGAAGTGATAGCACGTGTCTATTTCAACTTTGATGACTCTACATTAACGAAACAATCTGAATACGTTTTAACTCGAGTTTTGAGATTAATTGAATCTCGCTCCCAGAGCCTAGAGCTTGCTGGACACACAGATAATGTTGGTGATGCAGGGTACAACTTCTCACTTGGCTTGAAGCGCTCGAAATCAGTTGAAAACTATCTTGTAGAAAAGGGCGTCGACGCTAAGTTGATTACCACAACAAGTTATGGAGAAACTAAGCCGTTTGTCGATAATATGAGCGATGAAAATCGTAAGCTCAATAGACGCGTGGAAGTTTCAACACTGTAACCCAATGAATTAAATTGCGCTTAAATCTCAACTAAGCGCAATTTAGCTGTTTATCTATTTTAATTTAACAAGTCGGAAGACAGCGCAAATCCACTTTTTTGCTCTTTTGCTTCGTACATCGCTAAGTCTGCGTTGTGAATCACAGTACCAATATTCTTATAACCGCTAGGTTTACGTGCGACACCAATACTCGCTGATACGTGAAGCAATGCACCTTGGTATTCAATTGGTGAGCTAATACATTCAATCAGAGCTCTAGCAAGAGTTTCTGCTTTTTCTCTATCGAATCGTTCCTCAAAAATAAGCACAAACTCATCACCTCCCAATCGATACACTTGACTCGTTCTGTCGGTGTGCTTATCGAGTCTACTTGCGATTGCCTTAAGGAGGAAATCTCCAGCACTATGACCGTAGGTATCATTAATTGGTTTGAAACCGTTCAGGTCGACCATGATAAAGAACAACTCTTTCTCGGGTCTTTTTTCTAATCGCTCGATATGTCTATTAAACCCAACTCTATTGCCAATTTTGGTCAGAGAGTCAGTAATAAGCTGCTTTTCTAGCTCTTTCTTAGCTGCAATTAGTGACGTCACATCTAGCGCGGAACACTCTATGATAAAGTCATCACTGTCTGTGGTATTAAACTGAAATGAACGTTCACCCTGCAGTGTATTAACTTGGTAGTACTGGCCATTGCGAATGCGATCATTTGCTATTCGCATGATCAAGCTCAGTTGCAGCTCTGTCGCGATTTCAGATGTATTACCAAAATGTTGCTTAAACTCATTGTTGGAACGAATGATCGTTTTGTTTTTGGTATCAATAACGAACTGGCATACCTGCGTTAGGTTATAGCTAGTATTGAGCCTTTGCTCACTTTTCCTTAGTTCATCTATATTGTTGAGCAAGCGCTCCCGAAGGTTGTCGATTGATGAAAACAGGGCGCTAAACTCTACATATTGATGTTCAGGTGGCGCGACACTAATTTCACCTTTAGACATCAAGTACCCATATCTCTGAGCATCGTAAAAAGGCTTGCTCAGCAGCGCTAATACACGCCGGCTAAATAGGAAGCCTAGAATGAGGAACGCGGCAACAAAAATGAATGCGATTGGGAGGATAGAAGCAATTTCCCCTTTACCTATGGCATCGGTGTTTTTATCAACCACAATCGTGCCTACTTTATTGTGCAAAGCGTCGTATAAAGGAAACTCAAAACGATTAGTCTCCGGATCTTCTACTGTTGTGACGACTTCGGCTAGGGTCATCTCGTAAACATCGGAATTTAACGCGACTTTGACGACGTGATCGACATGTGCAATATGATTTGCTACTTGTTGCGCGACGTCTGTGTCGAGCTCCATAGCGGCATGAACGGCGTTCAATGATTGAGACTCAATTATCTCGTAAAATTGATGGTTAAGAGAGTCCAGGTTGGATTGATAATAGAAAACAAAACCTATACCACCCATGATAGTAAGTGGGAGTAAAGTGAAGACTGTGTAGTATAGAATTATCTTATGCGTTAAACGTTTCATTATAGGTGTCTATTACAGCTCTTGTTAAGCAATTTCAGTGGCTGACTAGCTGGCATCTTCATTTTTTTATTTAAGCTATCTATGGAGCGCTGATCATCAGAGGTAATCATTTCATGTTCTGCATTTAAATTAACCTCTAGCATATTCTGCGTAGTACCAAAGTGTTTATGGTTACTGTTCCAAATACCTAAATGTAATTGCTTCATAATAGCATAGGTTGCTTTGTCGACATGCTTGATCATGGAAGCAATCACAACATCAGGGTGGTTGAGGTTTTGATCAGTATCGATGCCAAATGCCAATGTTCCTCGTTCCTTTGAAACATTATAAATACCTTGGCTGGCGGCTCCGGCTACAGGTAGGATAATATCAACGCCACGGTCAATTAATCGATTGGCTGCGTTGGCTGCTCCTGTACGATCGCTCCATGCGCTAGTTGTGGAGCCAACATACTCAGTGTGCATTATTGCTTTAGGATTAGAGGAAAGTAGTCCAAGTTCAAAACCACATTTAAAATTGTTAACAGAAGGGCTGTCTACTCCGCCAACAAATCCTACATTGCCTGTTTCGGTTTTTAAGCCCGCTAAATATCCGACCATATATGCAGCATGGCTATTATCAAAGAGTATGCCGATGCTATTGGAGGCATCGTAACTAACATCGTAAACAACAAAGCGAGTTCCAGGGTTTGTGGTAACGATTTTTTTAAGTTCAGGCGTACTTGTCGCGTACACGGAAATAATGGGATCGAACCCTTTAGCAATGGCCTTCTGAATTGCTGAAATATAGCTTTCATTTTTACGTAGCGTTTTACGTTGGGTATTCAAGCCAAGTAAACGGTCAGATTTGTCTAATCCTTGTTCTATTAACCCAAGGAAGTCACCCAACTGAGGTGATGTTTTGTATATAACAATAGGATTGAGCGCTAACTTGTCTGAACTGGCAAACACAAGAGGAGAGCACAGGAAAAGCGCTGCTGTAATCAGCGATATTTTGTAATGCAATTCTAACTTCACTTATTATATTTCGGCTATTATGCGCGAATATGGCTGCATTGGGTTCATTTCAGCAAACGACGAATTTTATTGTATGTTTCTCCGCCATTCAATTGTCACTGTCAAACTTTGACGTTTTTAGTAATAAAAACTTGTCACATGACATTTGGCAGGTAATAACGTTACTTCAATGTTTTGTAACCGGAATAGATACGGGTGAATGTGGTAAACCAGCAGGCAATACCAAAACTATACGCTATTAATGCAAAGTGTTGAGGCAAAAGACAAAACAGTACGAAGCAGGCAATAGTCTCAGTTCCTTCCGTTAAACCACTCATATAGTAAAGTGACTTGCTCTTGTATATTGGATTCTCTATACCGCGTTTGTTTGCCATTACGGCAAAGGCAAGGAAACTACTACCCGTTCCAATGAAAGAAAAAATTAAGAAGGCACTTGCAACTGCGTTTTCAGTCGGGTTAGCCAGAGCAAAACCAAACGGGATTAAGGAGTAAAATAGAAAATCCAAACTGATATCTAAAAAACCGCCGGCGTCTGTGATCCCTTGAATTCGTGCCAGAGCTCCGTCTAGTCCATCTGCGATGCGATTGATCGCGATAAAAACGAGCGCTAGCCAATAATGTTGGTAAATTAAAGCTGGTAATGCGAAGCAGCCTATTGCAAAACCAATCATAGTCACTTGGTCGGCAGTTATTCCAATATTATTACAGCGCGCCGCCATTACTTTTAGTGGCGTACGGATCAAGCGGATACTATATCTATCAAGCATGGGTGTGGGTCCATTCGAAATTTGCAATTTGACCAGTTTGTGGCACGTCACTTTGGTCATGTGTAACAAGCAGCGTGGGTATCTTAGCTTCTGATAACTGCTCAAAGACCCAGTTCCTAAACTGGATTCGAAGATCTTTATCGAGCTTGCTGAAAGGTTCATCGAGTAATACAGCAGAAGGGTTAGCTAATAGCATACGTATAAGGCTCACTCTAGCTCGCTGTCCGCCGGATATCTGACTTGGGTAGGAGTGGGCAATATTTTCTAATCCTATTCGCTTTAACGCTTGGTGAGCTCGCTCTTCGCGCTCGGCTTTTTTTATTGAGTTGGGTAGGGCGAAGGCTAGGTTCTGCCAAACGTTAAGGTGTGGGAATAGCAAGTCATCTTGAAACAATATACCAATGTTTCGCTTGTGAGCGGGCAACTCAGAGATAACCTCGTCGTTGAGTGTAATCGTTCCTTCGTAATTAAAATCATCACTATGATGCCCTGCAATAAAGTTTAACAAGGTGGATTTTCCACAACCGCTAGGACCCATAACAACGGTTACGGTATTTGATTCTACTTCCATATTAATTGGAGAAAACAGAGTTTCGCCTTCACGGTTATAGATGACGAGGTTTTCGAGACGAAGCGTCATTTGTTAGAGGTTCCTTAATAGGTAAGCGACGAGAGGCTTTGATGTTCAAAATACGCGGTAAGACAATAGCCAAAGAGAAGAAAACGAATGGCAATAAGGCCTGCCATAGCGCATAAATCGCGGTAACACGTCTGTCGAATCCACTCGAAAGCGCAACAGCTTCCGTTGTAATAGTCGCGATACGTCCCCCACCAAGTATTAATGTTGGCAAGTACTGAGCCAGACTTACACTGGCGCCAATTGCCCACGCATAGCAAAT
This sequence comes from Vibrio sp., assembly GCF_984391705.1. Lineage (NCBI taxonomy): Bacteria > Pseudomonadati > Pseudomonadota > Gammaproteobacteria > Vibrionales > Vibrionaceae > Vibrio > Vibrio sp. The sequence goes on from NZ_CFHWOM010000003.1 coordinate 195,931, forward strand.
AGGTTGAAGTAGCAATTTCGCTTTGACGGTTAAAAACACATGTAACGGTGGCTTTCCTAAGCTTAGGGCGGCTTTTGTATAGTTGTTGTCGTAGCTTCGCCAAGGTCCATCAAGAGACAGATATACAAATGGAAAAGCGAAGAATACATGTGACCAAACTACCCACAAATAGTAACTGTCACTAGAGATATACAGCGTCACAATTTGTATTCCGAACAAGATAGAGAGCTGGGGAATTAGTATGGGTAAAGCGATGAGCGCTCCTGGCAGGTGGAGGCGATTTTTCACCCTGTACTCGTGTGCAAGTACGGCAAGCAATAAGGCGAATGTTGCAGAGGTAATTGCGATGAGCAAACTATGTGTGACTGTTGGCACAAAATTATCCCATTCCGTTGCCCAATATCGAAGGCTAAAACGTGATGGAATGAGATCAGGGTACTGCCAGCGTTGAGCTAATGACCAAATGACCATTATCGGTATTAGCATCAAGTTAATTAAAATGGTGGTTGCAAGAACTGTACGTCCAGGTAGTCCGAAACCAAAACGGCCAGAGTATTGCCATGTTGAGCAGTAACCTACGGAAAACTTCTCAATCCCGAAGACAGTAGCTAAAAGAGCTGCGGTTAGGCTAAATAAAATCATAGCTCCAGCAGCTGCGCGTGGAAGAAGGGTCAAATCAGGTTCAGAAAACCACTGCCATGTCAGTACAGCAAGAGTTGGTGGCGTCGTTGGACCAAGCACTAAAGCAAAATCAACAACGGAGGCTCCATAGGCAATAACAGCAAACAAAGGAAATCTCATTTTGTTGAGCCATTGAGGAAGAACAACTTTCCACCAAAATTCATTAGTGGAGTAGCCTAAGGAATTAGAAACTTTTTTCATTCTCCCAATATTCAGTTGATTAAGAATAGGGATGCTCATTAGGAGCAAGAATGGCAGCTCTTTAATCGCCAAAGCGATAGTCAGCCCTAGAGCATAGGGATCTTGGACGAACCAAGTTGCGCTGAAGTTGTTTAACTCGATATTTGCTAATGCCCCAATAATGCGGGTAGAAATACCAGTTGGTGAAAACAAAAAAGCAAAACCAATAGCGAACGCAACATGGGGGATTGCTAGGAGTGGCGACAGCAAGTTTTCAACGAATCGCCAGATTTTACTACTCCAAAAGCTTTGTAAAATGATAAAGGTTAAAAGCAACGCTAAATAAGTACTGATAAGCGAAGATAGAAGGGTTAACGTGGCCGACTTGGGTAAACCAGGCCAATGGATTGCTTGGAGGTAACCGGACAACGAGAAGTCATACAAACCAAGCGGTGGAATATAGCTAAAAGACGAGAGCATGACGCCTATGATTCCAGGGACAATTGGTATCACAACTAAGGCGATGAGTATTAAATATAGGGCTCTAAACATCAGGCTCTCGTGTATATAACGTTAACTAATTAGTTACCATAACGCTTTTGCCATTCCATCTCGATGGCAGTTTGCCAACTAGGGTGTGGCTCAGCTACAGACTTGAACAATTTAGTATTTTTAGCTGACCCATTAACGTACTGATTATCTAACACGGAAGGGTCACCCCAGATAGACAGATCTCCCTTTCTTGATTGAGCTTCTGGGCTTAGAAGGAAATTGATCGCTAACTGAGCACCTTCTGAAGCGTTCGCGTTCCAAGGTATTGCTAGAAAGTGAATGTTAGACAGCGCGCCAGTTTCCATAGCATAGGCTGCAGTAGTCTCTGCAAGCGTACCATTTGCTTGAGCTGAGAAAACAGCATTTGGATTGAAGGTGATAGCTAAATCAAGCTGACCATCGTCTAAAAGTTGGATTGTTTCTGCTGTTCCAGCTGGAAACTGTTTACCTTTTCGCCAAGCAACAGGGTGAAGCTCGTCAAGATATTTCCATAGTGACGCGGTTACTTGCTGAAATTCATTTGGATCAACGGGTTGACGAAGTGCATCGTCATTGTTTGTAAGCTCAATTAACAGCGCCTTAAGAAAGCTTGTACCATGAAATTCTGGCGGCTTGGGATAACTGATTCGGTTAGGATACGCTTTTGCATAGCTTAGTAACTCGCTAAATGAAGCTGGTGGGTTGTTTAACTTCTTCGTATCATGAATGAAAACCAGTTGCCCTACGCCCCAAGGTGCTTCTAATCCTTCGGTAGGCTCTGAGAAATCACTATCTACAGGAAGAGACTTATCGACATATTGCCAACTTGGCAACTGCTCAACAAATGGTCCGAAAAGAAGTTGGTTAGACTTCATCGATTTAAAGTTTTCACCATTTATCCAAACCATATCGACACTACCACCTTGGTTTTTACCCGCAGCCTTTTCTGCGATTAATCGAGTAGTGGTTTCTGCAATGTCGGTTACTTTTACATGTTTAAGAGTGACACCGTATTGCTGGTTTAACTGGTCGCCTGCCCAACGGATGTAGTTGTTAATTTCCTGGCTTCCTCCCCACGCATGAAAATAAACGGTTTGTCCTTTGGCTTTGTCAGTAATTTGCTGCCATGTGTCTGCTGCTAAGGCGGTCGTAGCAGTGAGGGCGGTGATTAATAATGTGATCAACCTTGTCATAACAATCCTTGAATATAGTGAAGTAGGTTTAGTTCTCATCCATAGACCGGAAGACCGTCTATATCTATTCATTATGACGGAAAAAATTCAGTTTTTTTATGTATTTGGCTGATTAATTGGTGAAAGAGTTACTTAGCCTAGGTTGAGGCATAAAAAAAGCAGCCTGTTGAGGCTGCTTTAATAAATGGCTTAAGGTTTAGTTTTTCCAGTCACTAAGCTTAAACGTTAGTGTATGAGTATCATTTTTCAGCTCAAGGCTATCTTTAGTTAGAGTCATATCACTCCAGTCAGAGAGCGTTTGGGAGAATGCTTGCTCTGTATCCATGATATCGCCGATACACATTTTCATGGTCATACCCATTTTCTCTACGCGAAATTGGTTATCTTTTAGCTCGCCTTGACCGAAAAAGTTATTACAGCCGGCATTACCATTAGCCATCATTTTTTCACCAATTTCTAGGCGAGGGGCTTGCTGGCGACCTTCAACAGTTACTGTTTTACCGTCAATACTTACAAGCTCCCAATTGTGGTGCTGTAGATCTTGAGCTGTAATTTGTTTCACATCGTCACCATTACTTGCACACGCCGTCATTACCAAAGGTAGGGAAATTGCGGCTAGCAGTGTTTTTGGACTAAGCTTCATAATAATCAACTCCAATATGTGAATTGTCACGCCGATACCTCGGCGAGGAATGGGGCTAGTATAGTTAATAAAACGGTGTTTTTGTCAGCTCAACGTCATAGTTTGGTGTGTATCACACAATGGAAGTCATTGATAAACATTCAATTATGCTTAACGTAAAGTAGAGTGTAAGTATATAGTCTGAGGTACAGCTTATGGAGCAGTTAGAGTTTTTTACCGTTCCTAGTCCCTGTGTTGGTATCTGCACTGTGGATGAAAAAGGGTACTGCAGAGGCTGTATGAGAAAGCGTGAGGAACGCTTTAAATGGTTAGAAATGACCCCAGCCCAGCAACTGCATGTCATTAAACTTTGTCGCCAGCGTTATCTGCGGAAAATCAGGCAAGGTAAAACCATCGACACAGAAGTTATTGATCCAGAAAACCCCCAACAAGATCTTTTTTAAATTCAATACTTTAATTAGTTAGCCATCTGGTCTATACCTACTAAACGTATTCTATATTTTATAGGTGTAGTATGGAGATACGAAAGAACGACTTAAATCCGTGTATTGGAGTGTGTCAGCTTGATCATTCCGGTTGCTGTCTTGGATGCGGGCGTACTCGAAACGAACGTTATTCTTGGAATCGACTCTCATTAAATGAGCAAAGAGAGATCCTACTTCGATTGCTTGAAGCTCAATCTCTCTTTATCAATAACAATAATGTGTGACGCTATTTTAGTCCCCAGCGATCACTGACCCATCCTCCAGCGTTTTCGTCGAAGTGGTTTCCTGAAAAGCGTTGGTTATGTTCGGCACTATTTTCATCTTCTGGACGAGTGTCAATTAGGTGTTGTATGTAGGTAGCCATAGGATCACCGCAACCGAGCCGCTCGCGTCTTGTTGCGACCTCTTTAATCAGTTGAAGACGGTATGAATTGCTAGCACGTTTCATTTGGTGATCCTCCTTGGTTATGACACTAATATGAAAAGTTAGAAGTACATTTCATGAACGTCAATGTGGAAAGAGGCCTTTTTAGAATTATTCTCTTATTTCGACCAGTATACTCACGTTTACATCCTATTTTTCTCACTCTAAGTGCCTAAAATAACGAATGTTTGACTATTAAACATGAATTTATCTTCACAAAAAATTCACATAACTTAATTAGTAGGGATCTTGAAGGTGGAAATGTGCTTAACAATACATAGCCTCATAAAGGCTATGTATTGAATAAGGCTATTTGGCGAAGTTGATTATAGGAAAGCAAGGTAAGAAACCATTGTCTGCACAGTTAATAATTCCGACTTGTACGCCTTCAATTTTGGCTGTTTTGTTAAAAATACCTACTTGAACGGTGGATTCATTCGACATGTTTACAGCGCCTACATCCACCATGGTGTCGCCTTCTGAGAAGTTTACAAAGCTAACATTTGCGCCTCGGACGTCGTTGGTGAGGTTTACGGCACCTAAATTGACGCCCGTCGTGAGCCCTTCATTCCAGTTTAAAAGCCCAAGAGAGGCCCCCGTCATTTCTTGGTTTACTTTCGAGGCGCCTAAGAATAAGCCAAAATTAACCCCGGTCGTTTTGTTTGTTTCAGACAATCCGATTACCGAAAAATCGACACCTTTAAGCGTATCAACTTTACCATGCAGGGCAGACAAACGGACGCCAGCGACATTGCTGTTATCCGGCGCGTTGAAATTATCAATAGAAGAAAACATGACCGGAGTGGCTGCGTTTACCATGGTCGAAGCAAACAACGTTGTTAGAGCGAAAGTTGCAATAGACTTTTTCATAGTGACTCCTAGAGAGCAGTGAAAACACAAAGTTTTAGAAAGAAAATCGTGGGAAATAACGATTTGGAATCGGAATTAAGTATAGGAAAGAAAAAGCCTCACTTATGAGAGGCTTTATAAAAGTGTTATTTTGATTCACATCTTTGTAGGTTGACTAGCTCATCTGCCATCAGCTGGCCACGGTTGTTTCGCATTTTTATTCTGTAGGTCAGGCCAACCTCTAAGTTGCTACGGATAGTTGGATTAGAGCAATAGGTACTAATACTTTGTTGCAGCACCTGAGCGGTCGGTTTTGCTCCCTTTGCATCTTGGTTATATACCATCATTAATTCAATGGTACTTCCCTTCGCGTTAGCACGCATTATAGACAGAGGGCCCGCTTCGAGAGGGAGCTCTGATGAGAGAAGTTGAGCTCTGTTATCCGCGAGGAGCTCTAAATGCTGCTGTTTCTGTGCAGAAGAAGAACAACCTGATAAGGCGAGAACTAGTGAGCAAAAAGCGCCTACTTTGAGTCCTTTATTCATGATTAAAATACTTTCTTAAACGGCTTAACAATGACACTTTCATAGACACCTGCCGTAATATACGGATCATCATCAGCCCAAGCTTTAGCTTGCTCAAGAGAGTCAAACTCAGCGATGACTGTGGAGCCGGTAAAACCAGCTTCTCCAGGGTTGTCTGAATCGATAGCAGGCATTGGTCCAGCAGTGAGTAAGCGTCCTTCATTTTGCAAGATTTGCAGACGTTCTAGGTGAGCAGGACGTACGCTAAGGCGTTTCTCTAGAGAATCTTCAACATCTTTCGAAAAGATAACATACCACATGACACAATATCCTTATTTTATAACTCGAGAAATTAGCTTATTACTTTACTGCAATGCACTCATTTTAAAAGCGTTATAGCAGAGTTTTTGTGAAATATAACGTTAACTTGTTTTAATGGGACGTGGTTTGCCATTGCTATCAATTGCTACATAGTTGAATGTGGCTTCACAAACCTGGTATCGAGATTGTATACCGTTTTCTGTCACTGGTTTAACCCATACTTCTAAGTTGATGGACATGGAAGTTCGGCCGATTTTTGTACACTCACCATAGCAACAAACAACGTCTCCGACACGGACGGGCTTTTTAAACGTAATACTGGATACAGAGACGGTAACTATGCGGCCGGATGAGATCTCTTTCGCCAATATTCCGCCTGCTAAATCGAGTTGAGACATTATCCAACCGCCAAAAATGTCACCGTTAGCGTTAGTATCGGCAGGCATAGCGAGGGTACGAAGGAGCATTTGGCCTCTTGGGGCGCAATTATCTTGGTTCATTTTGACATCCACACAAACAAAATAGCGACTGGCTGGTCACTTAAATACTCAAATTGAGAAAAATTTTCGCGATTGTAACAAAGTTAGTGAGTAAGTCGCTAGCTTGCGAAGGAGATGCGTCATTAAGCACCCTGGTGTCCAGTTGTTCACAAGGCTAGCCAGCGAGTGAGGCATCGACTCTTTGTAATACGCCCGGTAAGCATCTGGAGGTTTTAGACACGCAAATCGGGCTTATACCATTAACTGGATGAAAGTGTCGCGTTTTCTGTTTATGAGCCCTAAGCCAATACAGATAACTATATAGACAAAGGGCATTATTAAAGTGGGTTGTGCTTTCCTTGATCAGTTATAGAGGTGTCGCTTTAAGTCCTCTAGATAGCCTTCATTTCTTAAGTTATCTACAGCTAGCTTTAACTCTTCATCACTCATAGCAAAGCAGCTTGATTTGCCAGTCATAACGTTAAGGTATTGGTGGTATTCAATTTCCGTAAAGTGTCCCAAGCGGTCTACTAACAGGCTTTTGATTCCGTGGTGAATGAATCGGTAATATGTGTGACGATGAACTTCCATAGTCAACCCCTTACTACTGACAAAGTCGAAACTTTGCCGTTTTGAACCTATGCTTTAATCAAGCATATTTGATGCCACTAAATTGCCGAGAAAGGGGGCTTATAGCCACTGTGATTAATGAGGTTAGGTTCATTTTGCAAAATGAATTCATCAAATTGAGAATTATGGTGTTCAAATTGGCAAATTTTAAGCTGGCTCTTTAACTTTGAAAGATTTGCTAAGGATGTTGTCTAACGCTTGTTTGGATGCAGGCTTAGACAATCTACCATCCATCAGCTTACTCATTCTAATGATATCTTGCTCAGCCGTTTCACCCGACAGCGCGATAATTGGAATGGTCGGATAAGAGCGCTTAATAATACTCGCAGCTTCGAACCCATCCATTACGGGCATTTGAATATCCATGAATATCAGATCGATAGGATTACTATGGATTATTTCAATTGCTACTTTACCATTGTTGGCCAGTACCACATCGTACCCCAATTGTTCGAGATACAGTTTTACTAAGGCGCGCTGAACTTCTTTATCATCCACAACCAGTATTAACTTAGAGTCTCGACCTTGCTGAGCCATTGGTTGGTAAAACGGAGTTGTTGTCGCCGAAGACTTTGGCGGCACAGATTCGGGCTCGATGGCGCTCAAAGCGATATTGCTAAGCGGAAACGATAGAGTAAATTCGGTGTATTGACCGTATTCTGAGTGGCAGCGAATAGCCCCTCCAAAAGATTTCATTACACGTTGACAATAGCCTAGGCCTAAGCCACTGCCACCACTTTTGTTATGGCTAAAGAAATCGTCAAAGATTCGACTCAATAAGTCAGTTGGTATGCCCGGTCCAAAATCTCGAATTGTTATAGTATTTTCGTAATCATTACCCCCGGTTTGAATTTCTACCTTACTGTCAGGGAAAGAATCAAAATAGTAGATTGCGTTGCGGAGTATGTTAAACATAACGAAGTTGAACAAGGTCTCGTTAATCTTGGCGATAAAGTTATGGTGGATAGACACGCTTACTTTATTTGCATCTTTATTAGTGTCGAATCCATATAAGGCAACGGCATTTTCAATAGCAGTTTTGATAGAAGTCGGTTCAACTGGCTCTTGATCGAGAGAGGAGCTATTGACCTCGCGTAAAATAATATCAATCAGCTGGCGACCTCGTGTAATTGCGCTGCGCCCTTGTTCGACATGGATATAGAGTTCACTCGGGCTCGCGTTTTCACTCAGTTTCTGATTTAGGCACTCGAATTCCAATTGTACTTGGGCTAGCGGGTTGCGCATCTCGTGAGCGATGGAGTTTGCCAGTGCTTGGGCTTGACGAAGTCGTTGATCGTAGTTGATATGAACTTGTGCTTTTTTTAATACCCTTGATAGTGCCATTATCTCTTCATAAGAAAAGTTGTGCCCATCAGGCTTATGACTTGAAACGAGGACATGAGAGAGTTTGTTTTTTGACTCATATAAGGGCAACACTAGCGCATAGTTAGTTTCATGCATACGAGTGTGCAAGTCTGATAACTCTCTTGTATTGGTTTGCTCTAATTCAGCTTCTAGCTCGTCGATAACTAGGGGGGCGGTATGAGTCTCAAAATAACGGCGATAGATACCGGCTCCTTGGTAGTCATCCAGTAATTTTAGCTTGTCACTCGGGACACCGAGATAAGTGGCCAATTGGGTCACAGCTTGTGCAGGCGATTGCTGAAATTGCTCTTCCAAACGCATGATTTTGTCGGTGGGAGAGAGCATGGAACCATACATTATACAGTTAGCAACTCGCTTCGATTTTCTGTACAGATATGGCCAAGTACTTCCTATAAAAATCGTAGTTAGGAAAAGGGAGGTCGTCGTTAGCTCGAGATAATCACTCATAAATACGAGCCCAGTGGAGTAGCAAAGACCGGCTAGCGTGGCTGCGATAGACACCGTGAAGATATGCCTAAAACTATAAAATCGAGATGCTAAAATAGCGTAGCCCATAAATAGCATTTCACTTACTGACAGAGCTGGGGGAAGCCAGGTAAGTGAGAAGTCTTGGAAAAAGTAAGTAAATCCAAGTTGGATGACAGCTGTTGAGCACATGAAAATGGTCATGCCTAAAATCATGTAGTTGACGCGAGTCCGACGTATGCGACTTTCGTTACCGCGAATAGAGAAAAGGTTAATGAAAGTAAGTACAACTAGGATCGCTAAGCCTAAAAAGAATGGCTTTGTGTATTCACCAAAATCAAGTACGAATTGGCTTGGCGCTATGATGGTAGCCCCACGCACGGTCATTCCCGGAATCAGGTTCCATAGCAAGCAGACAACGAACGTTGAAATAGCCAGCATGCGTTGGATTAGCAGAGGTTTTGTTTTCGTATAATAGCACTTGAGTTTGACGGTAAACTGATAGGCTGAAGCGAAGGCGAATAATGCCGAAACATTGGCAATAATTGCCATTATCACCGCCGTTTTCTCACCTAATTCAACTAAGTACCCAGTATGGAAGTAGGCATTACTCAAGATCCAGACGAACAGACCCCATGTATATGTTATATAGTAGCCGTATGACTTAACGCTTTTGGTGCCAAAACGTTTGTTCAATGAGTAACAAAAGAATCCAGCCCAAACAAACACTAAAAGTGCTGTAAGTAGCAGCACAATCGCCTTCGGGTAAAGGATATGTGAGGCAATGGAACTAAGCATGGTTAAGCTCATTTTGACGTGTCTTTTTAATCTGTGAAAAGGTTTGTTGTTTATAGTTTTTGTAGTCAGTGGATGTTAGCGCATCGTGGAGCTTAGGAACAACCCAAACACCTTTATACGTTGGATTCGACGAACCTGCTAAAGTGCAATATCCAAATTGGCAATAAGATCCCAATGATAATGATTCATAGTATTTAATCATTAGTGGTTGCTCGACAACGACGAATGCAAGCGATATCTCAAACTCAAAGAGATGCTTCATTAGGCGCTTCTGAGCTAAGAACAAGTAGAACATTTTTTGCGAGTGGGTCCCGCTCACGGTTAGTCGTATAACTTCACAGCATTTATCTGCGTTAGAAAGATGTCGCCATAGATATTTATCAAATTGGCCTGGTTCGCAATTCGTTAGGCTGATAGATGGCGATAGTAATCCTAATTCGGTTAAATAAGAGAGATGCTGAGAGTTGGTCATTGTTTTCCAATTGTTATTTTGGAAAAACGCAGAAAAATATAGCCAATCTTCCGACGTATCTGCATAACTAACTCTTGCACTTGAAACGATGAATGGGTGTTCTACTTCTGGACTACTAAATGTAAGAAGAAAATGTGCGCCTGATTTAGAGAGGTTGATATGCTGCAATATCTCATACCACTCTTGTTCAAGGACGAGGGTTGAGAGGTTTATGAGTGCAATGGCATCTTGAATAGACATGGCTTGAGAAGAGTGCAGAGTCCGGTATTTCCTCTCAACATCTTTGATATCTAGAATAAAATCATCTTGGTAGCTCGATTCACTAACTGGCAGCGTTATTTGTGCTTGGTAATATGAACCATCTGCACCTTGTTCTGGATAGTTCAAATGGATTTGCCAAATTTGAAAGTGAGCCCATGCTTCGGCCCAATGTGAGAACAGATCCAAAACACGTAACTCAATCTGATACCACTCCAGAGGCCAGTCACAACTTCGTTTTCTACAGCTAGATTTATAAAGGGCAGAGGAGAGTACGCTTGAAATGGCGTCTAGGCGCATAGTTGGCCTATCCGCATAGATCTTTTCTAGGCGGTCAGAAAGGCAACGACTAAAAAACTCGTTTGCTCCTTGACCGAATTGTTTATCTATCTCTTTAAAAAGCGCAACACGGCGCTGAGCTTCATCAACAAGAATGAAATCTGCGTACTCGGTTCTAGCCATCACGTTAGTTATTTATGTTTATTATTTGCAGTTATTATCATTTTGCCATCAACAATACGCAAACAATTTTATAGCAAATAAACACATCTATCATTAACTTAGTGTCAAAGTTGTACATTAGTAGACTTTCAAAGTTTCTATCTATTGGTATTTCATTCTGTATAATGGCGAGTCCGTTTCTGATGGTGGCCACTTATGAACGAATTGATCCAATATACTAATGCCAATAAACAGGCTTTCCGAGTAATCACAGCGCTCCAAGGAGATCGCAGCATCTCTGAAATTTATGAGGCTAAGCATAAGCTCGAAAAGATTGGCGAAGAAAGCAAAGAAAAGTTGAGTCACGTTTATATTGAGTATCTTGACGCAATTCTTAGCTATAGGGAGGATCGTTTCCAGCAGGCTTTGGGGCAGTTCGAGCAGCTTCTTGAAGCGATTAAACAACCCGATGAGTGGGCATTGTACCCGCACATATGCGTCTACATAGGAACAATACAGGCTCAACGCGGCCAATACTTGATCTCTCAACACTTCTTTACTCAAGCAGAAGCAACATTTGACGCTGCGGAGCCAAGAACATTAACTTTCCTCAACGTTAATTTATCTGGAATCTCGCTACAGTTGAAAGAGTGGAGAAAAGCTCTTGAATACAGCGTAAAAGCGTTGGAGCAATCTAATGCCCAAGATTACGATAGTGCCTACTCGATGGCTTTACTAAACGCTTCACTTGCTTCTACGATGCTGGGAAGTTTGGACGATGCGGAAAATTATTTACAGCAATGTGAGTGCTATTGTGATCAGCGGAACTTGCGTCATGCAAAAGCGTATTACGCTTTGTACCTCGCGGTGTGGTATCAGTACAAACAAGATGTTGTATCTGCTCAGCAGTCTTATAAAGATGCCTTTGCCTCATTAAAGGGGCTAACTGATCCGTTACTCCATGTGGAGTTCTTTCATTTCTACGGACAGTTTTTATACCAAATTGGCCAGTATCCTCAAGCATTAGAATTCCTGTCTCAGGTTTTCAGTAGCAAAGCGTTGTCGGAAAACCCTAGAGAAAAACTATCGTTATATCGTATTGCGGTAAAGTGTTACCAGAAGGTGGGAGATCTCGATAACGAAGTAAAGTATCTGCGGCGCATTACGTCGCTTCAAGATGACGTCATCGAAATGCGTAGGGCGCAAGAGTTAGAGCATTTACGGCGAGTCTCTAAGGTTCATGAAGAGTCGTTGGCAAGTCAGCAATCGTTGCTTATTCAAGATAGGCTATCGGTGTTAAATGAACTCGGGCAGATGCTAAACAACGGAGATGTCGAGCATCAAAAACTCGCAAGCATCTTTGACTCCCTAGAGGACTTACTGCCCATTTCTGCATTCTCTCTCGCTTACTACGATGCTGAGAGCAATGAGCTTAATTATCAGTATGTACTTGAAAATGGCTACTTTCATTCGCCTTATAAGGTGAAATGTGACGCCGTCTCGCACATTGGTGTTTATAGTGCGATACACAAAAAAACGGTTCGACTAAATACCAGCTCGCCTCAGGAAATTTCACTGTATTTAGAATCAGCGAGGGTGCCGGATGATGTGAGGTGCGGCTCCATTGGTGAAGAATGGCAAGGGGCTTCAGTGATCTTTGTTCCAGTGATCTATCAATCTCAGCTGTTAGCTGTCATGGGAGTCCAGTCAAATCAGTGCCACGAGTATTCAATTACCCATGAAAAAGTCGTCGAGCAACTCGCTAGTTACGTTGCGGTTGCTATCAGCCACCACAATCAGAAGAAAGAACTGGCGAGCCACAACCAGTTTTTGGAACAGATTTATCATACCGATCACTTAACAGGCTTAAAGAATCGTTACGGTTTTTTCTCTTGGATAGCTGACCGCGTCAATGCCGCTAAAGCGCCAAATGGGGTCATACTAGTGTCTATGGATGGATTAAAACGCTTTAATCGTCGGTTTAGTAGAGAGCAAGGGGATGACTCGCTAGTCGAAACTGCTAGCTTAATCCAGCAACATATTTCGTCAGAGCTCTTAGTGTTTCGGTATCAGTCTGACGTGTTTTTAGTAAGTGGGCAGTTTGAGTCAAATCAATACCTAGAAACGCTCGCTGTCACTCTGCAGTCGATGATTAAGGAGTATTTTAATATTACTTACGCTGATAGTAATACGTTATCAAGTACAGTGGGTGTATGTCAGTTAGATGAACAAATGTGTCGAAATGGGTACGAGTCGAGAGTCTCAGAGCTAGAGAGTGCTCTCTACCGAGTAAAAGCGCAAAGCAGTGATGGCGTGTTTGTGCTTAATAGTTAATCATATGATGCTAACCTCATGATTTAATGAATAAAGAAAAATAGCCTGGTTGAGAAAAAGGTTAATTTGGAGTTTTATATCAATAAATCTATCAATTTAGGCTAATGTTTTGATTGGGAAGGCTTTATTTGTCATATTTCACTATGAAATAGTGGCCTAAGTGAGCGTATTTACTACGGTTTTTTGTTCAAATAATGAACATTTAAGAAAAAAGTTGGCGAAAATCATAAGCTTGGCATACACTTTCCAAAGTAAGGCCGATATGTTGTTGATTGGCTTGACGAAAGTTTTGGTGTCACCTTTGGGTGGCAAGGTTTGAACACAGCTTTGAGGAAAGTTTTATGGCGCTCACAAAGGCCGATTTGGCTGAGAACCTGTTTGAGAAGCATGGATTCAGTAAACGGGATGCCAAGGAAACGGTTGAGGCGTTTTTCGAAGAGATTCGTAAAGCACTAGAAGGCGGAGAACAGGTTAAATTGTCTGGCTTCGGTAATTTCGATCTTCGAGATAAAAATGAACGTCCAGGTCGAAACCCTAAAACAGGGGAAGACATTCCTATCAGTGCTAGACGCGTAGTTACCTTCCGTCCAGGTCAAAAACTGAAAGCCCGTGTAGAAAATATTTCAGTTGATGATTAATGCTTAGCACTACTTACTAGGCTTTAATTTAGCTGCTAAGCACAGCGTGTTTGAGCAGTAGAAAAACACCCAAGCAGTGCTTGGGTGTTTTTATATCTACCGTTAGTCCCTTTTCCACAAAATGTGGCAGAACTTGTGATCTGGGTCGCGACTAACAAGAAGGCGGGCGTAAACTTCATCGAGAACATCATTCTCTTCATTGACTAGTCCAACTCGAACTTCTGCGTAGACTTCTTTATCTACTTCGAAGCCAACGTGGCCAGCCCAATCGTCACTCGTTTCTACTAATTCAGCAGCACCACGTTCTTCAAATTGCGCAGTGAAAATAATGACATCAGCAGCTTCTAAGTTGTCAGGAGCCATCTCTAAGAAGATGTCGTACGCAGTATCGATGGCATCATCGTAAGAGATCAATTCAGCCATAATTATGCGCGGCTCATATACTTGCGTTCTGCCGTATTAACAATAATACGGTCACCAGTCGCGATGTATTCAGGAACTTGTACCGTTAGACCTGTAGGCAAGCGTGCAGGCTTAGTACGCGCTGATGCCGAGGCACCTTTAATTGAAGGATCAGTTTCTTCAATAGTAAGCTCAACCGTTGCTGGCAGCTCAATACCAACCGCGTTACCGTTTACTAGGATAATGTGCAGGCCTTGAATGTCTTCAGTGATGAAAAGCAGCTCATCTTCGATTTCATCTTTTTTGAAAGTGAACTGAGTGTAATCTTCATTATCCATAAAGATATACTCATCGCCATCTACGTAAGAGAACGCAGCTGCGCGCTTGAACATATCAACAGTTTCAACAACGTCGTCAGACTTAAAGCGCTCATCAACGCGTGCGCCAGTGTTTAGATCAGTACAACGTAGCTTGTAGATTTTAGCTCCGCCACGACCACCAGGAGTTGTTACTTCGATATCTTTGATTAATAGTGTTTTGCCATTTGATTCAATAGCAAAGCCTTTTTTAAGCTCACTTGCCTTAGGCATGAACGTTTTCCTTTGTATGGTGTTGAATCACTGCATTATATACCTAGCCAGTTACAGAAGGAATATCTTGATTCATAACTCGCTGTAGGCGAACATTAGTAGATTACTTGGAAGCAATTAACGAATTAAATGTATCTCTCGACGATTGACCCTCAAACGCCATTTCAAACACCCTACCAACCTGCGATTAAAGACCTAGTCGGCTTTGTTACTGGTGGGCTGGGGGAGAATCTGCACAGCATTTACCTTTACGGAAGTGTGGCGAGGCGAACTGCCAAGCCGGGCCAGTCAAATCTTGATGTGATTATCGTGACTCACAAGTCGTTTGCTGAGACGAAAACGGCACTGCTGAATTCCATCAAGTGGCGTTTTCAGAAAAGTTATCCATTTATATCGGAGGTAAGCTTTAAGTCTGCGTTGGTGAGCGAAGTGGTAAGTCTTGAAAGCATCTTTTCATGGGGCTTTCAGCTGCGTCATTGCGCGGTGTGTATCCACGGTGAAAACCTTGCAGAGTGTTTTGGCGATTACGAGCCTAGCTGGGAAATTGCCAAGCATTGGAATATGGATGTGGAAGACTGGGTAGCCGTTTATCGCAACCGAATCGCTCGTGCGGACAAAGAAGCAGACTTAATTAAATCTCAGAAAATCATCGCTAAGAAACTCCTTCGAGCCAGCTATTCTCTGATAATGTACCGCGACAAAAAGTGGTATGACGATCCGATAGAGTGCGGGCAACAGTTCCTTCGCTACTTTCCTGAGAAACAGGTAGAGATCGAACGTTTGGGGATCTTACTGTCGGGCCGGTTGATTGCGAAACGATCAGTGATTGGAATCTTGGATGGATTTGGTGATTGGTTAGCCAACCAGTATAAGAAAACTGAGTTCAGAATCGGTTAAGTGTAAGTTTTGCCTTATTTTTGATATATCTGTAACTAATTGTGCTAGCTTTAATAGAGGAGAAAGTTTCCTCTAGAGAGGTACATTTCAGTGCAGGAACACTCAAATAACTATCAAGTCAATATAGGTTCCGTAACTAGCACATTTCGCCGTTATTTCTTTCCTTCATTACAAGCTATTCGAGAGGGTATGCTATGGCTCATACCCTGCCTAATGATCTCGTCGTTTGCGCTTTTCTTTGCCAGTATTGGTGAGTTTATTGCAGGTCACCGTTATCCGTGGATAGATCTGCTTTATCAGCTGCATGATGCTATCGCTGAGTTTTTTCCTTATCTGATGACATCCACAATCTCTTATGTGTTAGCAATGCAATGGAAGCTACCCCGTCCTCCTATCGCTCTTTTGATGATTACCTACTTGGTTACCGTAAGCTATTTTCTGCCTGCTGATAACACGGTTCTCACCTTTCATATCATCATAGCGATAACTACGCCGTTATACGCGGTCCCGTTGTTAGCGTATTTGATGAAGATTGATGCGCTAAAGCTGACTAAGACAGACTCGGCGGGGCAAATTGTTAAGGAGTCATTGAACTTAGTATTGCCTGCCGTCCTAATATCTTTTTTGGTGTTGGCTGTTAATTACGGTGTGGTGATGACGCTTGTAAATGTCGAGTTTGTTTCGCTCTTGTCTGTTGACTACGCCAATGACCCTACATTATTTGGAGTGACGTTTGCAGCACTCAATTCAACGCTTTGGTTTATGGGCGTGCATGGCTATTACGCGTTGTTGCCATTGGTTGAGCTTCTTCAGGAAGCGAGTAATCTCAACTATTCGACAATGCTAGCTGGAGGGGCCGCTCAATATCACATGAACTTGTCATTCATGGGCTCTTTCGTTTTTATCGGTGGTAGCGGCGCGACTTTCTCATTAGTGGTTGCACTTTTGTTGTTTGCTAAACAGCGTAACTTTAAGTTGATTGCGTTAGCGAGTATCCCTATTGGGATTCTAAACATTAATGAAATCTTGCTCTTTGGCTTACCCATTATCTTTAATCCGCGATTGTTTTTGCCGTTTTTTATTGTTCCAATCACTAATGTATTGGTTAGCATGGTGGCGGTTTCTTTTGGTTTGGTGGATTCACCGTCGGTTTCTGTTCCGTTCAATAGCCCGATTTTTCTGAATGCTTGGATGGCAACAGATGGGGATATTAACGCCATTATTCTTCAATTGATAAACATCGTCATTGGTGTACTGATTTATCTACCTGCGGTTAATTCTATGAGCAATAGTATTGAGCGGTCGGGCATCCGCTTATCGGCGTTTGACACCACATATACTCGTCGTCAAGAAGAAGCCAAAACCTTGATGGATGACCCCATTGCTCAAGCTGCGCAGCGTGAAAAGGCAACAACTCAAGTAGAGCAAGAGTTAGAACAGATTGGGCAACGAGATTTTTGTCTTGAGTATCAGCCCCAAGTGTCTTCAACGACTGGTAAAACAGTGGGGTGTGAAGCATTAATTCGTTCTGTTGATTCCAATGGTGAACTCAAATACCCCAACACGTTTCTACCTTGGTTGGAAGAAGCGAATCTGATGAAAGATGTCGATATTTGGGTGTTCAAGCAAGTTGTTAGAGATATTGCCGATATGCATTCAAAAGGTATCTATCTTGCGGTCAGTATCAACGTGACGGCGGAAACATTGATAGATGAAAATTACTTAAATCAACTTGAGAAGATTATTGCGCCTTGCGCTCGCTTTATTCACATCGAAATCACGGAAGAAACATTACTCGCCGATGAAAAAGTACTAACTCTGGTGTTCAATCGATTACGCCGACTAGGGGCAAAAATCCATATTGATGATTTCGGGACAGGTTATTCATCATTGAGCTATTTAAACAAGTTTGATGTGGATGTGTTGAAGGTTGACCGCTCATTTGTATTAGCCTTGGCAAGTGAGAAAGGGCGTAAAGTGTTCTCTAGCATTATGTCTACTGCCGAGCTACTTGAGTTGGAAGTGATTGTTGAAGGTGTTGAAACTGAAGAGCAACTATTATTCATTCCTAAGCAAGAAGGTATTGCGATTCAAGGCTGGTATTACGCAAAGTCATTACCTATCGATAAACTAATGGATTACGTACTAAAATAGGCCTAGTTGGGGCTCACTCAATGAAGCAAAATCTAAGCCTATAAATGGAAGTATTGCGTCGGCGACAGGCTTAAGTTGTTTGTCGATGTAGTGTTGATAATCAATCGTGCTTTTCAAATATTCTTTGGGCTCGGGCCCTGAAAGGGTGATGAGATATTCGATACGACCTTTGTTTTGATATTGAAGTGGTCGCCCAAGTTGCATATTGATCTCATCAGCGAGTCTAGCGGCTCTGACTTGCGGCGGGACGTTTTTCTGGTATTCGTGCAGTTTACGACGAAGGCGCTTTTGGTAGACGAGTTCACTATCAAATTGACCGGATAGGGTGGCTTCAACAATTTCTCGTACATAGTTACTCGGGTTTTCACCGTGGAAAATCATAGAATAAAGGTTAGTTTGGAATCTCTGCGCCAAAGGTGTCCAATCTGTACGAGCACTTTCCAGTCCCTTGAAAACAATCTTCTCTTGGTCGCCTTCCCCTATAAGACCAGCGTAACGTTTCTTTGACCCTGTTTCCTGGCCTCGAATAGTCGGCATGAGAAAACGGCGGTAGTGAGTCTCATATTCTAATTCCAGAATCGACGTTAAGTTATACTCACTTTTTAAATGAGCTTCCCACCATTCATTGATATGCTCGACTAACGCTTGACCAATTTTATCGGCTTCTTGCTGAGAGTATGATCCATTTAAAGAGACAAAGGTTGAATCCGTATCACCGTATATGACTTGATAGCCTCTGTCTTCTATCAGCTTCTTGGTCTGTTTCATGATTTCATGGCCACGCATTGTAATGCTGGAGGCCAAGCGGGTATCAAAAAATCGGCACCCAGAAGATCCCAGGACGCCATAAAATGAGTTCATGATGATTTTTATCGCTTGCGAAAAGGCTTGCTCATTGTTTTTCTTTGCCACATCGCGAGCTGCCCAAAGGTCTTCGATCATTTTGGGTAAGAAGTGTTTGTTACGGTGAAACTGCCCACCTCGAAAACCAGGGACGGCTTGTTGGTCACCTTTACCTAGCGTTAAATGTAAACCTTCAATTAACCCCATAGGATCGATAAGAAAAGATCGAATGATCGATGGATAAAGACTCTTGAAATCGAGCACCAAGACAGAGTCATAGAGATTGGGTATCGAGTCCATTACGTAGCCACCAGGGCTTGCTATCCAGTTCTCGGGGTGAAGGTTGGGCGCTACATATCCGGCGCGGTGAATCTGTGGCAGATATAAGTTAGTAAAAGCAGCAACAGAGCCACCTACACGATCTAGCTCGACACCAGTCAATTTTGAACGTTCGATAGCGAAGTCTAGTAAGTGAGTATGGGCAAAAATCTTGTTAACAAGAACGCAATCTTGCAGGTTATATTTCGCTAGAGAGGGCTTATCATTCTTGAACATATGGTTAATTTCATCCATACGGTCATGAACATTGTGTATTTGCTTGCCTTCGCCGAGTAACTCTTGAGATACAGACTCCAGAGACCAACTTCTAAAGTGATAAGTAGCGGTTTTGAGTGTGTCGATACCATCTAAAACGACACGGCCCGGAATAGAGATAAAGCCCTGCTGGGTCGTCTTAGAGGATCTGAAGTAACTGGATTGTTGGCCTCGACCTAGCGCCAATTTGACTTGATTCCATTCTGCCCGCTTATGTAACAAACGGAAATCGAAATCGATGACGTTCCAGCCTACGATCACGTCTGGATCGTAGTCTTGAAACCAACGGACCATAGCTTGCAGTAGCTCTTTTTCGTCTTTAACCCACTGGATGGAAGTTTCCGATGGTTGAGGTGGGCCTATCATAATCACGCGGCTGTCCATTGGACTATCTAAGCCAATAGAATAAAGGATGCCTTTCTCTGAACATTCAATATCTAATGAGACTACTTTTAATTCGGGTGTGTAATTGGCTTGTCGAACCTTAGTTTGAGTGACTCGCTGGGTCTGGTTTCTCTTAGTGATTAAGCCTGTATATTCGAGGCTACCTTTGATGAATCTTTCCATTAGGTAGCGATCAGCCAACCTAATATCATCCTCTAGTACCAGTAAATCTTGTTGCTTTAATGCTTGGGCTAAGCTTTGGCTCGCTTTAATTGTTCGTGTATAGCACGCGACTAATGGCTCGCCAGAGAAGCTTTTCAGAGGGAGCTGATTGATCGTCGCGTCGATTGAAGACTTGGAAATAATGGTTTGAATTAACTCAACGTCGCTGTGCTTAGCGAAAAAAACGGGCTTTTCACCGTCAATGATAAGTTGGACAGGGCCATTGTCTGTCGCGAGCCATAACTCGATTTGAGTTGACTCGGAAACATCTCGGGCTTGGCGAGTTAGTAGAAAACCTTGGTATATCGTCATTATTTCACTGCTAAATAAAAAACGAAGCATAGGCGTTGCTTCGTTACGATAGGTTAGCACAGCTAAATGGTGCAGTCGTCTGCAACTGTTATCGTGGGATTTATAGATGAGCAAAAACAAAGTAACAAGTCGGTTGCAACGAAATCCTGAAACATCTTCTATCCTTGTTGAATATTCGCGCTAACGCATTGATAGAAAGAGTATTTATTGAATTAATCTGCAGTTATTAAAATAAGTACTTGCTAAAGTTTGCGTTTCGGCACATATTCAGATTAAGTAAATTTTCGAATTTGCGCTAAAATGCAACCATCCTGTTCTTTTCGTGTTGAGAAGTAGCAGAACAGAACAAAAAGTGTGGAGATACAAGTTTGATAAGTGTTTTCCTTGTAGATGATCACGAGCTGGTTCGCACAGGGATACGACGTATTATTGAAGACGTCCGTGGAATGAACGTAGCAGGGGAAGCTGAAAGCGGTGAAGATGCTGCAAAGTGGTGTCGTACTAACAATACTGACGTTATTTTGATGGATATGAATATGCCTGGTATTGGTGGCTTAGAAGCAACCAAGAAGATTTTGCGCTTTAACCCAGACATTAAAATCATCGTTTTAACTGTTCATACGGAAAATCCGTTTCCAACTAAAGTGATGCAGGCCGGTGCAGCCGGATACCTGACTAAAGGTGCAGGGCCAGATGAAATGGTCAATGCAATACGAGTGGTTAATAGCGGCCAACGCTATATTTCACCCGAAATCGCGCAACAGATGGCTCTTAGCCAATTTTCTCCAGCATCGGAAAATCCTTTTGCCGATCTATCTGAGCGTGAATTGCAGATCATGATGATGATTACCAAAGGGCAAAAAGTGACAGACATATCTGAGCAACTGAATTTGAGCCCTAAAACGGTAAACAGCTATCGTTATAGATTATTCAATAAACTCGACATCTCTGGTGATGTAGAGCTAACCCATCTTGCCATCCGCCATGGAATGTTAGATACCGAGACATTGTAGTGACATCTTCATTTGACTCGGTTTCGTTCCTTAAAACAGTAACGAATCAGCCCGGTGTTTATCGTATGTATAACACTGAGGCTGTCGTTATCTACGTTGGCAAAGCCAAAGACCTCAAAAAGCGCCTCTCTAGCTACTTTCGCAAAAAGGTAGATAGTGAGAAGACTCGCGCATTAGTCAGCAATATCGCCAAGATTGATGTCACAGTGACTCATACTGAGACAGAAGCGCTGATCTTGGAGCACAACTACATTAAGCAATATTTGCCTAAGTACAACGTGCTACTGCGCGACGATAAGTCCTACCCGTATATTTTCATCAGTGGTC
This sequence comes from Vibrio sp., assembly GCF_984391705.1. NCBI lineage: Bacteria > Pseudomonadati > Pseudomonadota > Gammaproteobacteria > Vibrionales > Vibrionaceae > Vibrio > Vibrio sp. Next base: position 217,401 of record NZ_CFHWOM010000003.1, read on the forward strand.
ATAAGCACCCAAGATTGTCGATGCATCGTGGCGCCAAAAAGCGTAAAGGCGAGTACTTTGGGCCTTATCCCGACTCTGGTGCGGTAAGAGAAACACTGCATCTTATTCAGAAAATCTTTCCTGTACGTCAATGTGAAGATACCGTTTATAGCAATCGGACTCGACCATGTTTGATGTACCAAATTGGGCGATGTTCAGCTCCTTGTGTAAGCAGTGTGATTGGGGATGAGGAGTACGCAGAGTTAGTCGGATTAGTTCGCTTGTTTCTTCAAGGTAAAGATCAGCAAGTGTTGGAATCGCTGGTGGAAAAGATGGAAGAGGCGAGTAGGACACTCAAATTTGAACAGGCGGCTAAATACCGTGACCAGATCCAGGCGATCAGGCGGGTACAAGAACAACAATTCGTCTCGGAAGATTCTATGGACGATATGGATGTGCTTGGCTTTGCGCAAGAAAACGGTATTGCATGTATTCATATCTTGATGATCCGCCAAGGCAAAGTGTTAGGAAGCCGTAGTCATTTTCCTAAGATCCCAAATGACACGACGCGTGAAGAGGTTTTCTATAGCTTCTTGAGCCAGTATTATTTGAGTCATAATGAAGCCCGGACTATCCCTACTCGCATAATTCTCAACCAAGGGTTGGTTGAGGAACAAGAGTCACTTCAACAGGCCTTAACTTCAATTGCTGGGCGTAAAGTTCATTTTCATCTCGAGCCAACAGGAACACGTGGTCGTTACCTGAAGCTATCTAACACTAATGCACTGACGGCAATTACGACCAAAATTAATCATAAAATGACGATTTCTCAACGCTTCAAAGAGTTAAGGGAAGTGTTAGCGATGGATACTATTTCACGTATGGAGTGTTTCGATATATCCCATACTATGGGCGAAAGCACCATCGCATCGTGTGTTGTGTTTAATCATGAAGGGCCCGTAAAACAAGAGTACCGTCGTTACAATATCACTGGGATAACGGGTGGCGATGATTATGCTGCGATGGGGCAAGCATTAGAGCGTCGCTATTCAAAGCAACTTGATGTGGAAAAAATCCCCGACATCATTTTTATCGATGGTGGTAAAGGACAACTGAATCGCGCACACGATATTATTTCCAACTATTGGTTAGATTGGCCTAAACGCCCGAGGTTGATCGGCATAGCAAAAGGGGTAACACGTAAACCGGGTTTGGAAACTTTGATTACGACAGATGGCGAAGAATTTAATTTACCGAGTGATGCACCAGCACTGCATTTGATGCAACACATCCGTGATGAAAGCCACAATCATGCAATAGCTGGTCATAGAGCCAAACGAGGAAAAACCCGTAGAACCAGTGCGTTAGAAGGGATTGAAGGGGTCGGTCCCAAACGTCGTCAGGCTCTTCTTAAATATATGGGCGGTTTACAAGAACTTAAGCGTGCAAGCGTTGAAGAAATCGCCAAAGTGCCTGGGATTAGCCATTCTTTGGCAGAAAACATTTATCAAGCATTGAAACAATAGTAAAAATCCCGCA